>JAGXFS010000149.1 GCA_024637275.1 Acidimicrobiia bacterium | reverse complement strand
CAGCGTCTCGCGCACGAGCGTCGGGATGTCCGTCTCGGATGGGGCCACAGCCAGCGCGCCCATGTCGGCGCGGGCAGAGACGAGTAGATCCTCAACGATATAGGCCATTTCCTTGGATTGTTCGACGATTAGGTCGAGGAGGTCGGACCGTTCACCATCCGCCATCGTGTCGTTGTTGGCGAGTTCTGTTGCAAAGCCGAGCACTGCCGTTAGAGGAGTACGGAGCTCATGACTGATCGCTGCGACGAATTCATCTTTCGATCTGTTTAGTTCTGTCAAGGTTTCGCGAGCTTGAACCAGTTCGGAGATATCTGTGATGGCTACGAAGTGCCGGTTCACACCTCCCCGTTCCTGCGCCAGCCACTTGATGGCGCCGATGATGTCGGGGTTCGCGTGGATGAGTACCTCGTTGTCGATCTGGTCCTGGTTGTTCCAAATCGTCTCAAGTTCCGTCACGTAAGCATCGAAATTGCGGCCTTCGGCTTCGATGGCTTTGAGCGGTCCCAGCAGGGTTTCGCGATCGACGCCATACAACTCGGACGCGCTGTCGTTGGCTTCCAGCACGTTGATGTTTGCCATGAGTCTCTGGATCTCGTGCGGTTTCTCGTTCAGGTACTGTCGAATATCTGTCAAACCGTCGGCCCTGAGACGATCGAACTCACTCACCAGACCGGAGAAGTCGTCCTCAAAGATTGCAATGGGTAGCTGATCGAGTACCGCCTGGTATTGACCGACCTGGTCTGTCGATTCCTTGGCTATGCGCATGACGTTTGTAAGGAAGTATGTCCCAAGCGTGAATGAGGCGACCATCCCGAAGGCGTTGAGGGCCCCGCCGCCGTCGATGCGTCCCCACCACAAAGCCATAGCTGCGATGAACAGCGAGTAGCCGATCAGAAACTCACGCCTCCAACGTGGCGTATAAAGGGCGATGATTGACCCGGTCATCACCAACACGACCCCGGTAGTGAGGTCTGTGGCGTGGACGCCGAAAACACTGTGCGAGGCGGCAGCGGCGATGGCCAGGAACCCAAGCGAAATGTCTACCCGGTATGTTTCCCGGACCAATAGCCAGGCGTTGACCAGGATGAAGGCAAGCGGCGAGAGCAGGACCCACAGATACCCGACGTTGTCCACGGACTGATTGACAATGAGAACGGCCGGCACGGAAAGGGCGGCGAGGATTGTCGAAATCCAGATAAATCGACGCCCTATGTCGCCGAGATCTGCGCCGCCCTGGTAGGTAGCTTTTTGCGTGGTCATTGTGTGGGAAACCATAGCGCTCATCGGCAATATCCCGGCCTATCACCACAAGTTTGGCCGGTCTGCTCCCGGAGAAGGTATGGCCTATTTGAGGTCGAGCATTGACCCGGGGATACCGAGATGTTGCTTGATGGCTTCCTCGGCCCCGTCAGCGTCGCGGGCGCGCAGCATGGCAATCAAGTGAGCGTGGTCGTGGCCTGCACGAGTTCGTAGATCTGGCGAAGCCTCAACGCTGGCGCTCACATAGATCACCGATGCGTCGAGCAAGGCCGTGAGTATCGACAGAAGTCGGGGCGACTGGGCAGCCTCATAGAGTGCCAAATGGAACTTGCGGTTCAGGACCACCCAGGAGGCGGAGTGCGGGGCGGCTTCCATCTCCCGGTGGATTTCTTCGGCTTTGTCGAGGTACTCATCGGTTATCCGTTCGGCGCTGAGTCGGATCGCGCTGGTCTCAAGCAGTAGTCGGAGGTCATAGATCTCCTCGAGTTCGTCACGGCTGAGCTCCAAAACCACGCCGCCGCGGTGGGCGTCGAGGCGGATCAGCCCTTCCGCGTCCAGGTCTCGAAGTGCCTCGCGGACTGGCGTCGTACTGACTTTGAGTTCTTGAGCCAGATCAGCCTGGACCAGGCGCGTACCGCCCTTGAGGTTTCCGTTGAGTATCGCCCGCCGGAGGGTCTCACGGACGAACTCGTGAGCCGTTTGGCGAGGCTGAGTTGCGCCGAGGCTGGCGCTTAAACCTTGATCTGGATTGCTGATGGCATTCTTTCCCGAGTGGCAACCGAGTGTAATCCCGGACCGGTGGCCTTCGGGAATGCCAGCTAGGGCTCCGTGAGTAGCGCTGAATTGTCGCCGGGCCCCAGGGCGGCTGCGAGTGTTTGGTGGGTGATGCTGAGGTGTTCGACTGCGGCGTGAATCACGGCATCCATATCCCGACTCCGAAGGCCATCCAGGATTTCAGCGTGACCAATTTCGGCGCGTTCGCGGTGGTGCATGTCACGTTCCAAGGCCGCGCTTACGTACATCACCCACGGAGCGGTAAGTGCCTCGAGAATTCCCAGGAGGCGAGGCGAACCGGCTTTCTCATACAACAGACCGTGAAAACGGTCGTTGAGCTGCACGAACTCGGACGCTGAAGTGCTCACCGCTATCTGCTGGTGCACCGCATCGATCTCATCCACCAATTCGTCTGTGATCTGCGGCCAGGCCCGGCGGATCGCTTCGGGCTCGAGGATGGACCGTAATCTGAGGATCTCATCAAGCTCATCGAACTTGAGTTCGTGGACGATCCCTCCCCGGTGTGGGTCAAGCCGGATGAGGCCTTCGGCAGCGAGGTCGCGGAGCGCCTCACGCACCGGGGTTGTCGAAACGCCCATGGTCGAGGCGATCTCGGCCTGGACAAGGCGGGTTCCTCCCGCGAGGTTGCCGTCGAGGATCGCCTTGCGAAGCGTCGAGTACACGTACTCGTGCATCGTGCGTCGACCCGGACCGGAATCGTCAAACAGACCGGTTAGATCGCTACCCATCTGTCGTCATCCATCCCATCATCGTTGGCCGGGCGTTTCCTGTAGGTCCCGGTCGAACCTGATCCGGCAATATACATCCCGCATGATGCATTTGCCGAGCCTGCACGGTCTCAGGAGGCCCCTGCCACGTTCATCACGTAGGCAAGCATCATGTAATAGCCGACCAGAGTGGTGAGCTCGACCAAGCCTTCATTGCCGAGTGCGTTTTGGGTAGCGGTAAATCGTTCGTCCGAGACGGTCTTGCTCTGCGCGAGTTCCAGGACGAATCCGGCGATGAGTTTCTCCGGCTCGGTGAGGATGTCATCCGAGCCCTTAAGGTGCCGCAAAGCGGACTCGCTCACGCCGGCCTTTCGGGCGATATCAACGTGTTGATCCCATTCGAACTGACAATCGGCGATGACGCTTACCGTCAAGATCGCCAACTCCCGATCGTGATCAGTGAGACTGCCTTCGAAGCGGATCTGTTGCCCGAGTTCGGCAGCCGGTCCAGCGACGCCAGGGGCATGGAGCATCACCTCGTAGGGTCGGATCATCGAACCCCGGGTGGCAACCACCGAATCGAACACAGCGAGTCTTGGGCCGTCTAGTCCGGCTCGTTCCGTATAGAGGGGCATCCGCGCCATGTCTTCTCTCCTTTTGGGGATGGCCGACCTGTGACCATCTTTTTTGCGTTAGAACCGATAAAACGACGCCGGCGTCTCCACAAGGATCTTGTGGCGGAGGGTCGGGTCGGTCACCCATTCGCCGAATGCGTCGACCAGATCGCCGTCGTTGGGGATAGCTACGAACTTATTGGGATGAGGCCAGTCGGTGCCCCACATGATTCTGCCCGGTGCGGCACCGATTAGCGCATGAGCCATCTCCGCGAGGTCGTCATACGGGGGGAGGTCTGAACCGCTCACCCGATTGGCGCCGCTGATCTTCATCCAGGTGTTTCCGCGCCGCATTAGCCCGAGTAGCGACTCGAAGCCGGGCGTTGAGTCTCCATCGGCTGCTTTCTGATAGGCAAAGTGGCTCAGGCAGATTGGCACCGGCAGGGAATCGAATAGCGGGATCAGGTTGGTCAGGTCCTTGCCCGGGAATAGGAATTCGACATGCCACCCCAACGGGGCGATTCGTTCGCACATGGCCGTGAGCTCGTCGACGGCCAACGGCGCGGCGCCACGATTGTCGGTGTTCACGCGGATCCCCCGCACCCCGAGCAGGTCAAAGGCCTCAAGCTCGTTGTCTGTTGCGGCCATTCCTAGCGAGACGACCGTTCGGGCACGATTGGGAGTTTCAGCGTTGAGGTCCTGCATCGCGTCGAGGATGGCGGAGTTGTCGCGACCATAAGCCGATGGCTGCGTGAGGACAACACGGTCAAACCCGAGGGCCGCGTGCAGCTGGCGAAGGTCCCTCACGGTCGACTCGGGCGGGTTGTAACCCCGATTGGCGGCAAGTGAGTAGCGGTCGTCGAAAACATGAACATGGGTGTCGATGGCACCGGCCGGGAGGGCGAAGACGGGAGCCCGTGGGCTCCGATCCGGCGGCAGACAGGTTCTTATGGCGTCGCTCACGGGCGCACTCGGCATAAGCTGGTGTTCGGAGACCCACTAAGGCGGCGCATGCAGTCCATTCACTTCGAATCCTACGGCGATGGCGACCCGGTCATGCTGATAACCGGGCTGGGCGGCGTTGGAAGAGCCTGGGGGCAGCCGGTGATCGACCGGTTCGCGAGCAAGTATTTCACCGTTGTTCCGGATCATCCCGGCACCGGACAATCGCCTCACTCGCCTGACGGTTATACCATCGACAATCACGCCGCCGCCATGGCGGCCGTCTTGCGCCAACTTGGCGTCGGACCTGCCCACCTCGTTGGAAGCTCAACCGGTGGTGCCGTCGCTCAGGTCATGGCTCTTGACCACCCCGACGTGACGAGGTCCATCGTTCTGGCCGATTCTTGGGCCAAGCCTGACGAATACTTCCGCCACCAGTTCGCCGTACGGAGGCGAACCCTCACCGAACTGGGACCTATGGCATATGCCGAAGCATCCGCGTTGTTCCTGTTTGGTCCAGAGCATTTTCAAGACCACTTCAGCGAGGTCCAAGACTGGATCGATCTGGCCGGGCAAGCGGACGCCGGTATTGGGGCACAGCGGATAGACATGATCCTCGCTTTCGACGAATCTCAACGGCTTCATGACATCCGGGTCCCCGCTCTGGTGGTGGTCGGCGACGCCGACATATGCACCCCGGTCCCGATGTCGGAGGAGTTAGTCCGGTTGATTCCGGGTGCGACTCTCGCTGTCCTAAACGGCGGCCACCTCATCTACAAGGAGCGTCCTGAAGCCTTCTTCGAGGTCATCGATGGGTTCTTGGCCGGCCTTCCGGCGCTGTGACGACAGCGGCACTCTCCGTAGCGGTGCCACAAAAACCCTGCATGTAGGCACGCGACTTTGCAAGACTTGCGAGATGGACGTTCCGCTGACGCGCAAGCGATTGCTATCTGGTGCCCAAATATGGGTCATCGGAGTGGTCCTGGTCGCGTATTCGGCTGCCCTGATCCTTGCGGCACGACAGTGGGATCTTCCCGGCCTGACGGGCCGAGTTTTCGCGTTCCTCGCTCTGGCTCTGGCTTTCGAGCTTCTCGCCAAGGTGATGTTCGCAGCCTTGTTCATCGTGGGACTGGACTCGGTTGGTTCAACGGTGACCTGGAAGGCGGCGATTCTGGCTGCGTTGACTGGCTCTGCCGTTGCTCGTCTGATACCGGCCGGCGGCGCGCTGACCCCGTCGACCATGGCTTGGGCGGTCCGCGACGAGCAACCCGACACCGCCGGTGCTGCGGTCCGGGTCACCATGCTCACGTATGCCGGCTTGCTGATCATGACCGGCCTCGGACTGGCATGGATCGCTACCGAGGGGCCACATCCGGTTCTGTTCGCTGGCGCCTTGATTCTTGCTCCGGTGCTCACCTTTGGCGGCATTGTGGTCATGGCCGGTGCGGCGTGGCTTGATCGGCTCGTCGAACGGCTTCCCCGTCGATTGGCCAAATATCTCAGTCCTACGGCTGGTGGTGGGAGGGTGACGCTCATCGAAGCCGCCCTGGTTGCTGTTCGAGTGATCGCCGAAGCGATGGTCCTGTGGGCCGCCATGGCTGCATTCGGGATCTTCCTCACGCCTTCCGAGGTATTCGTGGCGCATGGTCTGTCGATGATCATCGGGGGCTTGCCGGGGCTCCCGGGGGGTCTCGGAATTGTCGAAGGGGGGATTATCGGCATTCTGACGACGTATGGCTTGTCCACTGGCGTGGTAGTTGCCCCGGTCCTGGTTTACCGGGTGGTTGACTACTGGATCCCCGCCGGTATCGGTCTGGCAGCTTTCGGGGTGGTCAGCCGATCGCAGGCTCGCCGGCAACACGCCTCACACCGGGCTGAGATCAATATGACGGCTCCGGCTCCTTCGCCCGAGTACCGCGACGAAGCCAGCCGACCGGCCGATCGACCGTCAGCGAAATCCAAGACGCCCACCCGTCATTGATGGCGATGGTGGGTTTTGTGGTTAGTTGGACACGCTGAGTGAAGGGATATATTCTATGGCCAGGGGTTTTTGAGACCGGGGGGTCACCATGGCAAGGGTCAAAGCGTTAATCGATGGGGTGTCAGCAGACTGGCATCCCAGCCGACTATTCACCACCACGACCTTTTGGTTTCCGTTTGTCATATCGCTGATAACAATCGGAGCGGCGGTTGCCTATCGCCCACTCTTCGACCTCATCACAGGCGAAGACCGACTCGGTGAGAACCTTCAAGTGCTCGGGTGGATCGTGGCACTGGTCTTCTGCCTGCTTATCGGCAAGAACTCAGCATTCCCCAAGTCGACCCGGGCGCTGTTCGGTGCTCTCGCTATCGGGATCGTCTTCATCATTGGTGAGGAGATAAGTTGGGGCCAGCGAATTCTTGATTTTCAGACGCCCGCAGAACTGGTCGAGCAGAACCGACAAGGCGAATCGAACTTGCACAATATCTATGGCGTCCAGGACGTATTTAGCTGGGCCATGTTTGTGATTGGTGCTTACGGGGTGGGATCGTCCCTGTACGCCATGAAGCGGTTTGGGAGTTATGCCTCCTGGTCACCGCTTGCGAAGACCCTTGCACCCCACCCCATTCTGATTTCATACTTTTTGCTGATGTTCGTCTGGCGGTTTTATCGCAACCTGTTCGAACCACCAGAAAGCCTCTATTACGGCGTGTCGGAGTTTGGCGAAACTACCGAACTGGTCCTGTCGACGGCCTTCGCTTTGTTTGGCTGGAAGCGGTTCTCGATGCGAGAAACCGAACTCCAGGCGCCCGCGCTCACCACCCGTGACGCGGCGACCTGATTGGTTCCGAAGCTATTCCCAGGTAAGTCCGGCAAGCAGTTGATCTACCACGGCTTCAAAGGATGCCCATAGGT
>JAGXFS010000148.1 GCA_024637275.1 Acidimicrobiia bacterium | reverse complement strand
TCCGTTGCGACACCCACATCGTGGGAACTGTTCTTAGTGTCGATGAAGAGCAGGCCTACGACATTCTGGCGCTCAACGGCGCCTCGGCCGCCCTGTCGGTAAGTTCGATTCCGTTCGAGCGTCCGATCGGTGCGGTGCGCCTGGCCTTGAAGGACGGCGAGTGGATCGCTATGCCGAGCTTTGACGACCTCGACGAGTCAGTATTCGAATTGACCGTTGCTGGCGTAAAGAACGACGCCGGCGGCATCGACGTGATCATGGTTGAGGCCGGTTCCACGGTCAACGGTGTCCGACTTGCCCAGGATGGCGCCCCGACGTCTGATGAGGCCGCGGTCGCCCGTGGGCTCGAAGAGTCCAAGCAATACATCGCCCAGTTCATCGACATGCAGCTCGAATTGCGCAGCATGTTCGACATCGAAGAGGTCGAGTATGAGATTGCCGTCGACTTCACCGATGATGTGTACAACAAGGTGAAGGCGCTTGCCGCACCGAAGCTCGAATCCGTCATTCGCCTCCAGGGCAAGAAGGAACGTGGACTGGCTCAATCTGCCGCCCGTGACGAGGTCCTTGCTGAGTATGGCGAGGCTGAGGCTGACGAATTGGCGATGGCGAAGAAGGCCTTCGGCAAAGTAGCCAAGACGATGATGCGCGAACGAGTTATCAACGAAGGTATCCGCCTCGATGGTCGTGGTCTTACGGACATTCGTGAGATCACAGCCGAAGTCGGTGTTGTCGGTCGGGCGCACGGTTCTGGTCTGTTTACGCGAGGCGAGACGCAGGTTCTCAACGTGACGACCCTCGGCATGCTGAAGATGGAGCAGATGCTCGACACGCTCGATCTTGAAACGTCGAAGCGATACATGCATCACTACAACTTCCCGCCGTTCTCGACAGGTGAGACAGGCTTCATGCGGGGACCCAAGCGTCGTGAGATCGGGCACGGGGCGCTCGCAGAGCGTGCCGTCCACCCCGTCATCCCGACATCCGAAGACTTCCCGTATGCCTACCGACTCGTGTCGGAGGTTCTTGCATCGAACGGTTCGTCGTCGATGGCCTCGGTCTGCGGATCGTCGTTGTCGCTGATGGACGCCGGCGTTCCAATCATCGCTCCCGTCGCTGGTATTGCCATGGGTCTGATCAATGAGGGTGATACCTTCATCACATTGACGGACATCCTTGGTGCGGAAGACGCGCTAGGTGACATGGACTTCAAGGTGGCCGGTACCGCTGACACGATTACGGCCCTGCAACTTGATACCAAGATCGAGGGACTTCCTGCCGAGGTTCTGGCCAAGGCACTCGATCAGGCCAAGGATGCTCGTTTGAAGATCCTGGCGGCCATGGCCGAAGCCATTCCTGGTCCCCGCGAGGAGCTCAATCCGAACGCTCCCCGGATCGTATCCATTCGGATTCCGAAGGATAAGATCGGCGAGGTCATCGGTCCCAAGGGCAAAGTCATCCGGGAACTCGAAGAAGAGACCGGTGCGTCCATTGAGATCGAAGAAGATGGTGCCTACGGCATCGTGCGAGTCGGAGCTTCCGATAGTGAGAAGTTGGCACTCGCCAAGTCCCGTATCGAGGCGATCGCCAACCCGCCCGAGGCGGAAGTTGGAGAGACCTACGAAGGTACGGTGGTGAACATCACCAGCTTCGGAGCGTTTGTGAACATCCTTCCGGGACGTGACGGCTTGCTGCACATCTCGAAGATCGATAGTGATCGTCGGGTCGAAAACGTCGAGGACTACCTCGCTCTCGGCCAGGTCGTCAAGGTGATCGTTCGAGAGATCGATCGCAACGGCAAGGTCAGTCTTGAGCCAGCGGAGGCCATCGAGCCATCCGAGGACGCCAAGAATCGGCCTCCGTCACAAAACAGTGGCGGTGGTGGTCGTGACCGTGACCGTGGCGGAGACCGCGGCGGCGATCGTGGTGGTGACCGCGGTGGTCGCGATCGTGACCGTGGCGGAGATCGTGGCGGCAACCGTGGTGGCAACAGCCGCGACGGCAACCGGGATGGTAACCGCAGTGGTGGTAACCGCACTAGCAGTGAGCGCAGCGGAAACCGTGACAGTGCTTCGGATCGACCCAGCGAGAGTGACTCGGGTAACTCGAGTCAGCCAGCTCGTAAGATGGTTTCATTCGAGGACGAATTCGGTTCTGACCTCTAGTCGAGCCAACCAATCAGTGGAAGGGGCCTCCGAACTCGGGGGCCCCTTCTTTGTTGGGCTCTGCCGGCTTCCGTCGTGGCGGTTACGCTGGAGATGCGCATGAACCCCAGCACGCCCCGCTCCGTACGCCGCATCGTTGGCACCGTCTCGTCCGACACGACTGATCTTGTTGCCGTTGAGGAGCCGCTCGAGATCCGGCTGGGCGAGGTGCCGATCGCCGTGCTGATGCGGACGCCTGGCGACGATGCCGATCTCATCCGGGGCTTTGCGGTAACGGAAGCGATCGTGCTCGGTGGGCACGAGCTTGGTGAACCGATGGACCTTGGAGAAGGCCGATGGGAGCTGGTTCTGGCTGCTGGTGTCGTCGTTGACCCTGAACAGTTCCGGCGGAACCTCTATTCTTCGTCGTCGTGCGGGGTATGTGGAAAAGCGTCGATCGATGCCGTGCTGATTTCGGCGGCCGATCTGGCGCCCGGCCCGGTCGTTCCAGTAGAGGTTCTTGATCGGCTATCAGCCGTCATGCGCGCTAATCAGAGCGGTTTTGACGCCACCGGCAGCCTGCATGCAGCAGCACTATTCGATGCGACTGGCGAGCTGTTAACGATCCGCGAAGATATCGGCCGTCATAACGCCGTCGACAAAGTCGTCGGAGTGGCCATGACGGAGCGTCTGGATTTTGCTACTTCGATCTTGTTCGTATCAGGTCGAGTTTCGTTCGAAATCGCCCAGAAGGCCGCCGTGGCCGGGATTCCCATCGTATGTGGAGTGTCGGCCGCCTCATCCCTGGCGATCGACCTGGCTGGGCGGGTCGGTCTCACGTTGGTCGGGTTCGTCCGCGAAGGGTCGCTGGTGGTTTACACGCGGCCCGAGCGTCTCAGCTGAAACAAAACGGAACGAAATGGTTCTGGCTGGTGTATGAGTAGTGACAACATGGACCAGCTAGATGATGCAACGCTCATCGCTCGGGCCCAGGCGGGTGACAACACCGCCTTTGGGGTCCTGGTGCGCCGTCATCAGAGTGGGGTGCTGCGCGTCGCCACCGTCGTGTCAGGATCTGTAGAAGGAGCCGAGGACATCGCACAGGAGACCTTCATTCGAGCCCATCGGGGCCTTCCTTCGTTTCGGAAGGACGCCCGACTCGAACCGTGGCTATATCAGATTGCTGCGAACACGGCCCGGAACCAGCGGCGTTCCCGGGGTCGCCAGGCGCGGCTGGCGCTGAAAGTGGGATCCATGGTGCCTGCGACATGGCCGACCTCGGAGCCTGACGATCGGCTTCTTGTCGTCGGTGCCCTGAATCGGTTGCGCTCTGATGACCGTCTGGTAATCGCCTTGCGCTACTTCGAAGATTTGTCGGAAGCGGACATGGCGATCGTGTTGAAATGCCGTCGTGGGACCGTGAAGTCTCGGCTCGCCCGGGCGGTCGACCGGTTGCGATCGGAGATCGAACAATGAGCGAGCACCTCGAGCAGACCCTCCAAGTTATCGAGATCGACATCCCCGAAGTCGATTTGTGGCCAGGCATTGCCAGCCGACTTGCACCGCAACGTCGGTCGAAACGGGCGTCCGTCGCTGTCGCGTTTCTCGCTGTCGTAGTAGCTCTGTTTTTCCTCGAACCAGTACGATCGACGGTAAGCGCATGGTTCGGGTTGGGTGCAACCACCGTGACATTCGATGGCTCTGCCCCCATCGGGGAGCGGTCCGATCTTGCCGGGGAGACGATCACAGCAGAAGTAGCTGCGGCTGAACTCGATGGTGGTTTGCCGACTTCAGATAACCTCGGCGATCCTGCGAAGTGGCTGCGGTCGGAAACTCAAACCGTCAGCGGGGTTTGGCTGCCGAACAATGAGTTGCCTGAGATCGGATCATCCGGCGCCGGGGCGATACTCTCCATTCAGGACGAGTTCACGCTGAAGACGCTGGCTTCGGGTGACGGCGTCGAGTTTGTGATGGTCGCCGGTGAACAAGGTTTGTGGTTGCCGGGTCCTCACCTCGTGACGACTCCCGATGGTGTCTCGGGGTCGACGGGCAATGTGCTGATCTGGCTTGGAGCGGACGGCCGCCAGTACCGACTTGAAGTGAACCTCGGGCGTGATGCTGCCCTCGCCATTGCCGAGGACATTGGAACCGATTGACCCTTGCCGGGGTAGTAGTCATAACCGACCAAGGATCGAAACGTGTTTCGTGTTGTTGCGCTTGTGGCCATTTTTGTAGGGTTTATCGGCATCGTTCGGTTTGGGTTGCCGGCCGCGACTCCTGAAGGGCGACCGATTGGCGCGCCTTTGTCGGTCGCCAGCTCGCCGGACGAGTCAACAGTTGTTGGAGTCTCATCAACCAAGGGAGCCACCAAGGTCTTGGCCGGTCCGACGCCGGATTCGCTCAGCGTTGTGGCGGTTGTGGAGGGGGACTGGGCTGTCCGCTCGGTTTCCTTTGATGGATCTAGAGTTGCTCTCGGCGTTCCTCTTGAAGCTGATGAGACGATCTATGAGCCACCAGGTCGGTCGGAGACCGACCTGGTGGTTGTCAATCTCAAGACCGGAGCGGCCCGTCAACTGACCCAGCCGGGCAATCTCGAGCCGGAAGCTTTTTCGACGGACGGCCGGGGCCTTTATGTGATTGACCACCGGCCTGCACTCAGTCCCGAGTATTACCGCGTCGCGTACGTTGATCTCGCCACCGGCGAACGAGCCGACGTCTACGGACCAGACAAGAAGCCGTTGGACGAGGACATGCAAGGAACCGGCCGCGATCAGGCTTACCACCCGTTGGGGGAGTTCCTCTATACCGTGTACACCCGCCAGAACGTCTCCGAGCATGGCGACCATCCACATCTCGCTGGCTTCGTCCACGTCTTGTCGCTCGCCAACCAGTTCGCCATCTGCGTTGACTTACCAACCGGGTTTGGTCAAGGGGCCAATGCGTCGATCTCGGTAAATCCAGACGGTACAGAGATCTACGTCGTCGACCCGAACGCAAAACGGGTAGCGGTGCTTACTCCACGGGATGAAGGATTCTCATACTCGGTAACCTCGCAGGCTCTCATTCCGTAGCAAGCACCTGACCGGGTGGGACTTGCCGGAACTAGGCTGCCCGGATGCCTGAACTTCCAGACATTGTTGTCTATATCGAGGCCCTTGAGCGCTACACGGTCGGCCAAACCCTGGAAAAGCTCCGGGTGCGTTCGATTTCGCTGCTGCGAACGTATGACCCACCGGTGTCAGCCGTCGAAGGCAAGAAGGTGCTCGGATTTCGACGGATCGGCAAGCGGATCGTCTTCGAATTGGAGGACGATTTGTTCATGGTTCTGCATCTGATGGTGGCCGGAAGGCTGCGGTGGACGAAAAAAGGTCAAGCAGTTGCGAACAAGGTGGGGCTGTGCG
Source organism: Acidimicrobiia bacterium (assembly GCA_024637275.1). Taxonomy (GTDB): domain Bacteria; phylum Actinomycetota; class Acidimicrobiia; order Spongiisociales; family JAENVV01; genus JAENVV01. Next base: position 752 of record JAGXFS010000148.1, on the reverse strand, counting down.
CCTTCGACTTCCCTGAGGGGACCCTGATGTTGACTGAGCAAGGCACGAAGAAACGGGCCTCCCTGCACCTTGAGCGCGGACTCGAAGCGGTTATGGCACATGATCGCGGGGGAATTGAACCGCTTACGGCGACCCGCGACGAATTCGCGGCAGCGCTCACAAGAGAGAATCGGACGATGAAGCGGGGGCTAACCGACCCACGTATCTTTTCGGGTATCGGCAACGCCTATTCGGATGAGATCCTGCTGAAGGCCAAGCTTTCGCCTGTCAAACGAACTCAGCAACTTACGCCAGATGAAATAACCAGGCTGTATGAGGCAACCCGGTTGTCGCTACTCGATTGGACTGAACGACTTCGCAAAGATGTGGGCGACAAGTTCCCCGACAAAGTCACAGCATTCCGGTCAGATATGGCCGTTCATGGGAAATTCGGCGAGCCCTGCCCGGTGTGTGGTTCCAGGGTGCAGCGGATTGTTTACTCGAGCAATGAGACCAACTACTGCGCGACTTGTCAGACCGGAGGCAAACTGCTGGCTGACCGTTCGTTGTCTCGACTCCTCAAAGATGACTGGCCGAAGACGATCGACGAGTTGGAGTAGTCGCTTGACAGATCGAACGTATGTTCGATATCATGGCTTGTCCCTCCTCTACGAGTGGACATGGCAACGGCGACTCTTTTTGAACAAAAGGTGCAGCAAAAAGCTCACCTAAAAGCCAAACCAGCTTCGCGAGAAGAGCTAGCCGCGCTGATT
>JAGXFS010000147.1 GCA_024637275.1 Acidimicrobiia bacterium | reverse complement strand
GAAGAGATCACTACGCCGATCATCAACTTCATCGTTCTAGGGATAGCTTTTGTCACCGAAGCGGCGGTGTTCTGGATAGCACTCAAACACTTCAATAAGGAGCGCGGCAGTCGCTCGGTTTGGCGATCCGTCCGGGTTACCAAGGATACATCGACGCTGGTCGTGCTCCTTGAAGACTCGGCCGCCATGTTGGGTCTGCTGCTTGCCTTCATTGGGATCGGCTTGTCTGTCCTCACCGGCAACCCCATCTGGGACGGTATTGGATCCCTGGCGATCGGGGTGTTGCTCGGTGTGGTCGCCTGGGTTCTGGCTGTAGAAACCAAAGCGTTACTCATCGGGGAGGCGGCGAGCCGGTCGGATCGGGCGTCCATGCGGTTGCGGATCTTGTCGGTTCCGCAGGTGGAAAGCGTCGGTCGATTGCTGACGATGCATATGGGGCCTGATGAGATTCTCGTCAACATCGACGTCGATCTGGTCGATGATTTATCGGATGATGACGTCGAAAGTGCCATAGACAAGGTCGAAGCGGCGATCCGCGAGGTCTTGCCTGAAGCCAATAACATTTTCGTAGAACTGGAGAGCGACCGTGGCTGAAGTCTCAGCGCCAGCCTCGTCTGGCAATCTCGGTCCCGGATTCGACATGATGGGCCTGGCCCTTGAGCTCCGGTGTCACGTTATCGCGCGAGCATCCGACGTCTGGTCGGTCGACCACGTTGGGGCCGAGCGGTTGCCAGAGGGCGAAACCGACGCTGTATTGGTTGCGGCGCGCGCCGCGGTTGGGGAATCGTCTCCGATGCACCTGACAGTTAACAACGACGTACCTCTCGCCCGGGGGCTGGGGTCCTCGTCGGCGGCGAGAGCGGCAGGCGCCGCGGCAGCGTTCTGCGAGCGGGACGGCTCGTTCGATCCCGGGCGGGTGTTCGAGATTGTTTCTGAATTTGAAGGCCATGGGGATAATGCGGCGGCGGCCGTTTATGGAGGGCTGGTGGCGGTCGACGCCGCAGGTGGTCCTCTGTCCTTGCCCATTCATTCCGACTGGAAAGTCATTGTGGCGATCCCCAACTATGAACTTGCAACATCCAAAGCCCGGTCGGTCTTGAGTCCTCAGGTCAGCCGCACGGTCGTCGTCCGTAATGCGGGACGCCTGGTTGCCTTGATTGAGGGTTTGCGAAGCGGATCTGCTTCGACACTCAAGTTGGCGGCTGGAGACGAACTTCACGAACAACCGCGAGCGACGTTGCATGAACGGGCCGTTGAACTCATGGCCGCCGCCCGCCGGGGCGGAGCAGCCCATGCCGCCTGGAGCGGTGCCGGGCCGACCATTATGGCGTTCACCAAACCCGAACACGCTGGTGAGGTCCGCGATTTGATGTCCGTTGCAATGGCGGATCAGGGCGATGTGCGAGAACTGCCGATCGCAACGGACGGGTTGCGACCGCATTAGCCGGCGGTGAGGGGCGGACAGCAGGTCCGTCAGGTGGGCTGAGTTTGCTTGTTGGCCCGGAACCAGGCAAGCTACTGCCCCGCCACGTTCACTGGCATATAAAGACGTAACGATTGAGGTATTTCGATGGGCTCGCTGGTAAAGAAGCGACGCAAAAAAATGTCGAAGCATAAGTATCGCAAGCGCATCAAGGCCAACCGCCACAAGCGCAAGCGCTAGCTCCGACTGTCGCTCCGGCGATATTCATTCACGAACGGTCCGCCATCCCGTGGCTGCGCCGCGCCCGCGAGAGTAGTTTCAGGCCTCTAGAGCACTTCTTCGTTTCCAAGCCGGGCGGCAGCCAGGCCCGCGATTCCCAGCGCTCCTAGCAAAATGCTCCATTGCAGCGCTGAACCGGTCGCATTGCCGAGTGGTCCGACCCAGGCGGCACATCCCCCAGTGGCTCGTACTGCTTCGCGAAAGCCGTCTGATGACCACAGCAGCCCGTCCCAGTAGACCTTGTTGGCGAGTACGTTGCCGGTGGTGAACGAGAGGACATGTTCGGTGTCTGCCACGACGACGGCGAGCAGTTCACCGGCCGGGAGGTCGCCGTCAAGCGGCACGGTTTCGGTCATCGCGGCAGTCGGTTGGCCGACGACGACCGTATCGGTCGCAAGAGGAGGCGAGGCCGTCGCTTGCCAGTAGACCACCCCGGTATCCGCCGATTGGATGGTCACCCGATGCATGGCTTCGGCGCCGCAGGATGCAAACTGGATTGCGAGTGCGTCGGTCGAGAGCGACCGACTGATCCCCACTCGTTGGACATTGTCGCAGTCAACACACGTCGGCTCGCTGGCCAGGCCGGTCGCCAGCGTGACGAGCGTTATGACGCTGGCCGCTGCAATCAGCACGTATAGGCCGAGGCGCCATGGCACTGTCGGCCAATAGACCTGATACCACGGGCTTTTGGGCAGCAGGTCATGGGAAGTTGTCCCCGTCGGGGTCAACCCGAATGGGTCCGCCTGGCCGGCGGTGAGGTTGATCTGGACGTCGCCGCGTTCGTCAACAGAAACAAACGGGTCGTCGTGGAGTGTCGTGGCCATGTACTCGAAGCGTACCTACGCCACTTGCGAGTTCTACGGATTCCGCTTGTGACGCTTCAGTCGAAGACTGTTCGTAACCACGGATACGGACGACGAAGCCATCGCGGCCGACGCGAGCATGGGGCCGAGGAACCCGAAAGCCGCCAACGGGATCATGGCCACGTTGTAGAAGAACGCCCAAAACAGGTTTTGTTGGATCGTGCGGAACGTCTTGCGCGCCAGGTCCAACGACGTTTCAACCAACAACGGATCTCCCGACATGAGGATGACGTCGCCGGCTTCGATGGCGATATCGACGCCGGTTCCGACCGCCATACCGAGGTCGGCTTGCGTGAGGGCTGGCGCGTCGTTGACGCCGTCCCCGACAAACGCCACTTGTAATCCTTCGGCCTGGAGTCGGGCGACTTCGTTGGCCTTTTCGCCTGGCATGACGTCGGCAAGTACCCGCTCAATGCCCAGCTGGTCGGCGATTGCCATGGCCGTCCGTTGATTATCGCCAGTGATCATCGCTACTTGCACACCGAGTTTCTGGAGTCCCTTGACCGCCGCGACCGAGGTTTCTCGGATTGAGTCAGCTACCGCCAGGGCACCCATCGCTTGGCCATTCCAGCCCGCCAGAAAGGCGGTTTGGCCCCTCGATTCGTAGCGTTCGATGGCTTCGAGGAGGGCTTCGGGGATGAGGAGGCCCTCGTCAGCAAGAAGTTTGGCCTTGCCGACCGTGACAGTTAAGCCATCGACGACTGCGGTGATCCCGCGACCGGGGACGGCGACGTGATCGCTGGCCGGGCGAGCGGTGAGGTCGCGTTCCTCGACTCCTAGTTGAATGGCTCGAGCAACCGGGTGTTCCGAACCGGATTCAACGCCAGCCACTCGTTCAAGGAATAGGTCGTCTTGGCCGTCGATGGTTAGGAAATCGGTGAGCGTCATGGCGCCCCGGGTGAGTGTCCCCGTCTTGTCGAACAGGACGACGTCCACGGCTCGGGCCCGTTCAAAGATGTCAGCCCCTTTGAAGACAATCCCTAGCTCCGCGCCGCGGCCCGATCCGACCATGATCGCCGTCGGGGTGGCGAGGCCAAGGGCACACGGGCAGGCGATGATGACCACGGCGATGGCGCGCTGGAGGGCGGTGACTGATCCGGCGTCGGCCAATATCCAGCCGACGAGCGTAATGAGACTGAGCAGGAGGACGATCGGCACGAAAACGCCTGACACCCGATCAGCCAGTTTCTGCACTGGCGCCTTCGACGCCTGGGCGTCCTCAACCAGCTTGACGATCTGATGGAGGGCCGTCTTGGTGCCAACGTTGGTTGCCTCGACGACGATGACTCCCTGCTGGTTGATGGTTGCCCCATAAACCGAATCCCCGGCGTTCTTGTCCACGGGGGTCGATTCTCCCGTGAGCATGGACTCATCGATGGACGAGGACCCTTCGACGATCGTGCCGTCAGTGGGGATCTTTGAACCGGGGAGGACCTTCATGCGATCGCCAGGCACCAGGTCCGCGATGGGAATGACCATCGTCTCGCCGTCCCGAAGAACGGTCGCCTCTTTGGCGCCGAGCTCAAGAAGCTTGGTGATGGCCTGGCTGGCGCGCCCCTTGGCGCGCGCTTCGAAGTACCTTCCAAGCAGGATGAAGCTGATGATGGCGGCTGCGGTCTCGAAGAACACCGGCTCATGGGCAAAGAAGGCCCACACCGAATAGAAGTAGGCTGCCAAAGTACCGAGCGAGACCAGGGTGTCCATGTTGGCTCCGCCAGCTTTGAGCCGCTTGGCGGCCGCCTCGTGGAACTGCCATCCAAAGTAGAACTCAACCGGGGTGACCAAAACCCACTGGGCGACGTGAGAGGCCGTCGACTCCATAACGGCCATCGCCAGGACCATGGCGGGAATGGTCAGGATCGCCGCTCCGACGAATCGTTTCCACTGGTGACTGGCCTCTTCCGAGTATTTCTCAGTCTGAGACTGCCGATCTTCGGTGGCGATCCGCATGTCGTAGCCGATCTTCTGAACCGCTGCGACGAGTTCGGTTTCGCTGACGTCGTCCGAGAGCGACACGCGCGCTTCGCCTCCGGCATAGTTGACGATGGCTTCCGAAACGTCCTCTCGCTTGGAGAGAACGCGTTCGATACGCATGGCGCACGAGGCGCATGTCATACCATCAACTTCGAACGTCAGTTCTTTGGTCATCGGCTCTTCCTTCTCAGTTCAGTTCCAACGAGCGTCGTCGGTTGGTCTAGGCAGGTCCGGCTACGTCGTAGCCCTGTGCTTCGATGGCTTCGATGATGGCGTCAAGTTGCAGCGAGTCATCGAACGACAGATCAACGGTGCGTGCTTCGATGTGGACCTCGACCTTGTCGACTCCATCTAGCTCTGCGACGGCGCCTTCGATGGATGACTTGCAGTGGCCGCACGAGATGGTTGGTACGGAAAGGGTGGTGGTGGTCATGTTGATTCCTTTGGATTTGCCGGGCCAGTTACGGCGGCCGTGTACCGCATGGTTTCCATGAGTTCTTCAACAATCTCTTCCGTGCGCCCTTCCTGAATGGCATGGGTTACGCACGTTTCGAGATGGTTTTGGAGCAGCACACGATTCACTCGCTCAAGTGAACCCTGTAACGCCGAAACTTGTTTCATGATGTCAGGGCAATAGCGCTCTTCCTCGACCATACGAATCACGCTGTCGATGTGACCCCGCACCGTCTTCAAACGGTTGAGCGAATCTTTTTTGTGCTGTTCCTTCATGGCGCCAGGCTACCACCCCACCTGGGGAGGGGTCAAGCCACCTTTTGGTGAACAAATGGTGAACAAACAAGATTCTGTCGACAAATAGGAAACCAAACGTTTCGCTGGAACGTATAAGGGGTATAGAGATTGAACGAGGAACCCGGGCCCAAAGATCCGGCGATTTGTGAAATACATCACGAATCCTCGACGTTGTTTAGGAAACACCTCCGCAAGGAGGGGTCCACCTCCGAAAGGAGAGGTAATGAGTGACACAACGCTGAAAGGTCGCAGAATCCAGGGTGGAGTGCGGCCGTCTAAAACGATAGACGCCATGCGGATCTGTCAGGATTCTGGCTGTGTGACCAAGTTGTCGCGCTACAACCGCAGAGAGTTTTGCTATGCCCATGCCCCGGTCAAGTTTCCGAGGGTCCGAGGCCGGATCCCGATTGACGGAGCCGTATAGGTAGATCTAGGAATGCGTCAACGACTCCTCGGAGTCGCTCCTCCCCAGATGACGCAAACAAACGCTGAGTCCAGCCCAGACCCAGCCAAAGGATGAGGCCCCGGATCCCCTCCTCGGGGCCTCATTCGCGTCATGGGCAGAAAGCGTGCTACTTGGGGGTAATGCCAAGCTTCTTCAGGAAAGGCTCGCTCGATGGTTCGCGGCCGAGGAACTCGCGCACGAGATCCATGCCGTCTTTTGTCCCGTTCGGTGCAAGCACCAGGTCCCGGTAGGCACGACCGACCTCAGGATTGTCGATCCCCTCAGCTAGAAAACGCGAGAACATGTCGTCGCCGAAGACCTCGGCCCATAGGTAGCCGTAGTAGCCGGCGTCGTAGCCGAACATGTGGCCGAACGACCCGAGAAAGAACGTGCCCTCGGGGTGGGGGAGCAAACTGAACTCGTTGGCCTTCTGCAGGGCATCGTCGAGCGAATCAGGACGCACCGGTCCGTGCAGGTACATGTCCAGCATCCCATACGTGACTTGGCGCAGTTTGGCGAGGCTTTCGTTGAGGTAGCGAGCGGCGGCCAGCTGGTCGAGCAGGTCGTCGGGGATGGGATCGGCTGTCTCATGGTGGACCGCGAAGCGTCGGAGAATGTCGGGCTCCCAACACCAGTGTTCCATGATCTGCGATGGGGCTTCGACGAAGTCCCATTCGGTGCCTGCCCCGGAGAACCGAAGATGCTCGGCTCTCGAAAAGGTCATATGGAGAATGTGCCCGAACTCATGAAAGAGCGTCACGGCGTCGCCATGCTGCAAGAGAGACGGTCGGTCGGGAGTCGGTTTGGGGAAGTTGGCCAGGATGGCGCTCACCGGGGTCACATAGCCTTGAGTGCTTAGGTGCGCCGGAACCAACGGCCACGCTGCCGCGTGTGAGAACTTGCCCTCCCGCGGGAACAAGTCCATGTAGAAATGTCCGACGATCGCTCCTGATGAGGTTTCGGTAACTTCCCAAAGGGTGACGTCATCGTGCCAGGCGTTAGCCGGTTCTTGCCTGGTGTAGGTGACTCCGAACATCTCGGAAGTCAGATCGAACATGCCGTCAACCACCCTGTTGAGTGACAGGTACTCGGCGACCCGTTGATTGTCTACCCCGTATTCGTCTCGTTTCAGGACGGTGTCGTAATAGCGCCAGTCCCACAATTCCAGTTCCTCGGCGCCCGTATCTGCCCGTAAGAGGTCTCCCATGCGGGCTATTTCTGCTTGCGCCTGGGTTGTGAGTCCTGGCACGATTGAGTCGTAGAAGTCAAACACCGCTTCCGGGGTCTTGGCCATCTTGAGCTGCATGGAATGATGGGCCCAGGAGTCAGCTTCGAAAATCTCAGCCATTTTTTGGCGGAGCTCGGCCGCTTCCTGGATCACCGGTCGGTTCGCCTCAGCAGCACGATTGCTGAACTTCTTTTGCAGCGCTTCGCGCAGGTCCCGGTTCTTGACGTTCTCGATGAAGGGGACCACGTCCGGATACGCCATCGAGACGCAGAACGTGTTGGCTTTCTCTCCGGGCTTGAGGCTCTCGATATACGAGTCCGGTAAGCCGTCGAGGTCGGCTCTCGTCACGACCAGGTAGTCCTCGTATTCGGCGATATTCGTCGAAAAGATGATGCTCAGCTCAACCAGGCGTTCGTTGTGTCGCTTGAGTTCGGCTCGTTGTTCGGGCGACAGTTCGTGTCCGGCCATCCGGAAGTCGCGTTGCATGAACTCAAGCAGTCGGGCCCGTTCTCCGGTGAGCGATCCGGCCTCGTCGGTAGCTCCATAGGCGGCGATGGCGTCGTAGACGTCCTGCCTGAAGACGAGATCGACGCCCCATTTTGCAAGCTTTTCTTCGAGAGCCCTGGCTGCATCTCTGACTGACTCGTCGGCCGCAGCTTCCCCGAGAAAGGGACCGCGCCCGTAGGCGATCGCTACGATCTGGGCGGCCTGTTCAGCTGGGGCGAGCGTGTTGTCGAAGGTCCGCGGACCCTCGACGTCGACCACCTGGTCGATGAGGTGGTCTGCTTCCGCCAGGGCGGTGTCCAGACCGGCTTCAATGGACTCGGGCGTGACGTGGGTGTAGTCGAACAACATCCGCTTGAGGTTAGCGGTGGACCGGGATATCTGAAATGAACCGACCGGGCGGCGCTACCAGCCGCCTAGTGTGGCGCAGTCGATTTTCGGAGGATGGTTTGTTCGAAGAGGGTATCCAGGAATTCTGGGCCTGGTGGTCAGCGATCGGGCGAGACGGCCTGCTGGCGGCTATCGATGGCGACGACTCTGATATTGCCGAGGTCCTCTCACAGAAGGTCCACGAGCTGCATCCGGGCCTTGAGTGGCAGCTCACTCCGATCAACGACGGAAAGTACTGTCTCGCCTTGTCCGGGAGCGGCAACCGCATGCTTCGGGTCCTCACCGAAACGGCGATGGTCTGGGCGCCAGTCGACGACGATCGTTTCGTCTATGCCGCCGCCCGCATCGCCCAACCACTCACCCCGGTCGAGTTCGGCGACGTCCTGGTCGATCCTTCCCAAGTCCGGGTCGCAACAGAAACGGACGCGGAGTACGAACAGCTGGACCTGACCATGTGGATTCCGGGAACCGAGGATTACGAGGACGACGACCGGGCAGAGTTGGCGATGTCGCTGCTTGATCTGGCCCTTGGGGAGGATGACACCGAACGATGGATCGGGATCATCGATACGGTGGATGCAGATCCCGGTAACGCCGTCTACTTATCCGACCTCGGCGGGGTCATTGCGCTCTACGCCCCGACGGTCACTCGCGACGAGTGGAAGGTCTACGAGACCGGCCCGACTCCTAAGGAGCCCGTAATTGTGTCTCTCAATGTCGCTGCCAAGCACATTGACCACCTGCTGCATGGCGTGCACGCTGAAGTCAGGATCGCGCTGACCGAGGTGACAGGCCTCGGTATGCCTTCTGAGGCCGAGGCCGAGCGGATTTCCGCGATTGAGGATTCCATGTTGGACGCCCTGCCCGACGGCGTTCTTCTCGTGGCTCGCGAGACGGGCCTGAATCACCGAATTTTGCATTTTTACGGCCGGAATGCCGATCATCTCGAAGATGCACTCGCCCCTTTCGAGGAGCACGGGACGCACGACATCGAGTTCCACCTCGGAATCGATACGGACTGGTCGATGCTCTCGCAACTTCGTTGATGCTGCCGGACCGGCCGACACTCCTCGTAGCTGACCGGATAGCCGGCACCGAACATGACGCCGTCCTTATCAAATCCGGCAAGATTGCTGCCGTCGGATCGGCAGATAGTTTTGAGACGCAAGGCATAGCCATTGATCGCTACGCCGGAACGACCATGGTCGCCGGACTCGGCGACGCCCACTTCCATCCCCTGGGATTTGTTGCCGCCATCTCACGCCTCAATGTCGCCAGGTGCGCCTCGTTCGAGGAGCTGGCCGACAAGATTCAGCGGGCAGCCGCGGGACTGGCGCCCGGGCAGGTTCTCATTGGCACGCGGCTGAATGACGACGCGCTGGCGGAACGGCGGTTGCCCACCAGGGCTGATCTTGACGCCATCGTTGGTGATCGGCCGATGATGCTCTACCGCTATTGCGGTCATGTGGCGGTAGCCAATACTGCGGCACTGGAATTGTCCGGGGTTGGTCCCGACGCTGTTGACCCAAACGGTGGCTCGCTTGATCGTGACGAGGATGGACGTCCGAACGGAATCCTTCGCGAAACGGCCATCTCCTTGTGTGGCGATGTCCTCGGCCAACGAAGCGGTGACCTGACCCGCGAGGAGGTTCTCAACGGACTTTCTGGCCTGGTCGGTTCGGGGCTGACCCGACTGGGTGCGATCGTCGCCACTGGTGGGTTTTTTGGTGTGCGCGACGAACTCGATCAGCTGATCGACCTGGCGCCAGACCTTCCCATCCACTTGTCGGTTCTCGTGTATGCCGAAACGGCCGATCAGATCGAACGCGCCGCCGAGCGTCTGTCGAATGCGGGCCGGCGGCTGAGCTTTCTTGGGATGAAAGACTTCACTGACGGAAGCCTCGGAGGCCATACCGCGGCGCTGCGGCAACCGTACAACGATTGGAAAACCGAGTTGGGTACCAGTCGTTTTGATCTAGAGCGCATCGACCCGATGGCCCGGCGTTCGTTGGCGCTCGGTGGTTCAGTTGCTCTTCACGCGATAGGCGACGCGGCGTGCGGTGACGTCATCGACTATTTCTCCGATCTCCGTGACGAGGGTGTCGAGGCCGAGCTTCTTCGTATTGAGCATGCCTCAGTCCTCACCGATACCGACGTGGAACGGCTGGCGGCGACCGGGGCGGTGGCGTCTGTTCAACCGGCCTTTCTGGCTTCTGAAACCGAATGGCTGGGGACCAGACTTGGAGGACGTGTCGAAGACACCTATCGATTCAAAACGATGCAGGAAGCCGGGATCCCGTTGGCGGGTGGATCGGACTGTCCGGTCGAGCCGCCGTTTCCGCTCGCGGGTATGGCGGTTGCCAGGGACCGGGCCGGGATGGTCCCGCACGAGTCTCTAAACGCTCGGCGGGCATTGGAGCTCTTCACTGACGGAGTTTCGGTTGCTCTTCGAGAACCGGCACCGCTGTCGATCGGGGCTCGGGCCGACTTCACGCTCCTGGACGTCGACCCTTTGACCGCTTCACCGGACGAGTTGCGGAGCGCCCACGTGGTGTCCACTTGGATAGAGGGCGTGCCACACCTTCCGGAACCCTTCGAGTGGGATCAGTAGCCGGCTGGGATGACTTCGCTCAGCATCTGGACCATCGGTTGGTGAACGTGCGAATTCGAAGCGAGCACGGACGAGGCGATGGTGACGTCGACCGGGCCGCCTCGAACGTCAGTGAGAGTTCCACCGGATTCGCTAACCAACAGTGCTCCGGCCGCCATATCCCACGGCTGGATTTGGAACTCCCAGTAGGCGTCAAGTCGTCCGGCAGCCACCCACGCCAGATCGAGAGCAGCCGAGCCCAATCGCCGTACCCCCTGACAGGCACGGAGGCCGGCTGCCACCGCTCTTCCGTACTCCTCGGCGCGGTCTTGCCGATCGTAGGGAAACCCGGTGGCTACCAGGCTGGCAGGCAGGGTCGCGACGGGCGAGACCGAGATCGCCGTCCCGTTCATTTGGGTGCCAGCGCCACGGACTGCGGTGAACATCTCTTCCTTGAACACATCAAGCACCACTCCGACCAGCGGTCCTGACTCGTCGACGAGTCCGACCGAGACCGCCACGTGCGGAATGCCGTGTAGGAAATTGATTGTTCCGTCGATCGGATCGAGTATCCAGGTTCGCTCACCCGAACGGCGTCCGCCCTCCTCACCGACAATGCCGTCGAGGGGGCGTCCTCGTTCGATCATTTCGATCATTAGCCGTTCGGCAGCACGATCTGCGGCGGTGACCGGATTCACGGCGCCTTTGAAGTGGGTGTCGCCCGCGGCCAGGGACCAGTCCTGAACCACCTTTCCGGCTGCTCGAGCTAAGTCCATTGCGAAGTCGATGTCGTTCATCAGGACACTGTAGGGATCGGCAGCGCAATTGGAGACTTAGAATCTTTCGGTGATCCGCCCCATTCTCTTTGCTCTGGTGGGAGCTCTGTGCGCCAGTGCAGGGTTCGCTCCGGTCGGTAGCCCGATCCTGATGGTCGTCGGTTTGGCGTTATTTCTTACCGGGGTGCTCAAGGCCAGTGGCAAGGGTGTCGCCTTCTTCGCCGGCTTTGTGTACGGGGTGGCGTTCACTTCGGTAGTGATGGAGTGGCTCACGAACCTCGCTGGTGAGGCCGCCATCGGCCTTGGGTTGCTTCAGGGCTTGTTCTACGGCACCGCTGCAGTTCTCATTTGGTGGCTACGAAAAAAGCCAACAGGTTCTCTCGCCATCATGCTGGTGGCCATATGGACTGCCATGGAGTTCGCCAGAGAGCGGATCCCTTTTGGTGGTGTCAACTGGGGAGCGCCTGGCTACTCGATTGGAGAATGGGCCTGGTTGCGATCGAGTGCGCAATGGATTGGGACCTCAGGTTTGTCGGTCGTAGCAGTTGCGGTCGCAAGCGGCGTAGCCCTTTCCATCATCCGGCGTGATCACCGTCCGCTGCTGCTCGCCGTCGGTGCCGGGGTGGTCGCGGCCACGCTCGGTGCGGTGTTTCCATCCGGGCCAACCGGACCAGAACTTGCAGTGGCAATCATCCAGGGCAACTCGCCCTGTCCCGGGTCGCGGTGCGAGAACGAACGGGGCCTGATCTTCGAAAGCCATCTGGCCATGACCAAGACCTTGCCGGCTGACACCTACGACCTGGTCGTCTGGCCTGAGTCGTCGACCGGGTTTGGTTTTGACCCGTTGCAGTCATCGGAAATTGCCAAGGACCTCTCGGCCGAAGCAGAACGCCTCGGCGCCTACCTCATGGTCGGTGGGGATCGGGCGGATACGCCGGGGACGTTCATCAACTCGAATCTTCTGTACAGCCGTTCAGGGGACCTCATCGGTGAGTATCGGAAACGGCACCCGGTTCCCTTTGGGGAATACATTCCGTTTCGTTCGATCCTCGGCCAGATGGATCTCTTTTCGCGGGTTCCTCGCGACATGGTTCGAGGGGGCGAACCGGGCGTTTTTGTTGTCGACTTCGGCTCGATCGGGACGGTGATTTCGTATGAAGCGGCCTTTGCCCGGTACAGCCGCGACGCGGCCAGTCGGGGTGCCGGGTTGCTGGTGGTCGCTTCGAACGAGGCCAGTTACGGACGATCTGTAGCCGCCGAGCAGTTCATTGATATGAGCCGGATGCGGGCGGCGGAGAACGGGTTCGATATCGTCCACGGCGCGGTGACCGGGTCGTCGGTCCTGATCACCGACGGAGGCCTACTCGGCGAAGTGACGGCGCTCTATGAACCTGCGATCGTCACGGGAACGGTGCGCATCCGAAGTGCCGGCCCGACCCTGTTTGCGAGGTGGGGCGATTGGCTGGCGGTTGCGATGATGGTGCTCGGTGGCTGGTTGATCGTAGAAGAAGCGGTACGAAGCGGCGCTCCAAAAAACCGCGCTTCAAAACCCAGCGGCGCTCCAAAATGAAGGGAGGCCACCCAAGGGTGACCTCCCTGTGTCGGCTATGAGGTCAAAAGACCCCGCCAGGGACTAGCCGACTCGCTTTGTTCTAGCGCCAAGATCTACCAGTTTCCACTCCCGGTGGGATCTTTCCTCATAAAAGTTGCACAAGTTCACTACTTTCTTCGATGGTACCGATTCCATACGCCTGGTTGTCGAAAACCGACACGGTCTCATATACCTGGTCCACGGCCTCAGGGCGGGCAAAGACGAGAAAGCCGATGCCCATGTTGAACGTCCCATACATGGCTTCGAGCGTGAGGTTGCCGCGTTCGGCCAGCCAGTCGAATATCGGCGGACGGGGCCAGGTGCCGGTATCGATCCGAGCGCTCAGGCCATCGGGCAACGGGCGGCCAGCGTTGCCAGGTAGCCCTCCACCGGTCACATGCGCAAAGCCGGTCGCCAGGCCGGCGTCGGCCAACGCCAGCACCGCCGGGGTGTAGATGATCGACGGTTCCAGCAGAACGTTGCCAACCGATCGCTCAGATCCGGGAAGCGTCTCGGTCAAGTCGTCGACAATCTTACGTATCAGCGAAAATCCGTTCGAGCGTACGTTGGGACTGGCGATCCCGACGATCTGGTCGCCAGGGCGTATAGCTTCGCCGGTGATCTGTTTGCCGGCTTCCACAATCCCGAGTGCGGCACCGGCCAGGTCGACATGGTTGGTTGCGACGACACCGGGATGTTCGGCTGTTTCGCCGCCGAGCAGCGCACAGCCGATCCTGGCGCAAGCAGAAGCGATGGACTCTACGAGCGCACGTTCCCGGTCAGGATCGAGTTTGCCAACCGCGATGTAATCCGTGAAACCGATCGCCCTGGCGCCAACCGCGGCGAGATCATCGACGCACATGGCAACCAGATCCGTACCAACCGTGGAGTAGTCGCCCATCGCTCGGGCGATTTCAAGCTTGGTCCCGACGCCATCGGTCGACATCATGAGAACCGGGTTGGCGTATCCGGGCGGGATGGTGAGTCCAGCCGCGAAGCCACCGAACCCCCCGACCACATTTTTTCCCCAACTGGCGGTCACTGCATCAGCGATGGTGCTGACATATTCGTCGGCGGCTGCCACGTCGACTCCGGCGGCTTTATAGGAGTCCACTACAGAACTTCGAGTACGAACTTGCCTGCCTGGCCCGAGATGTCGGTCGGGTAATCGTTCGTCAAACAGGCGGTGCAGAAACTGCCCCCACCCGACGCGGCGAGCAGGCCCTCAATGCTGAGATAGGCCAACGAGTCGACTTCGAGGAACTCTTGGATTTCGTCGACGCTGCGCTCGGCGGCCAACAGACGGGACCGATCCGAGGTGTCCATGCCATAGAAGCAAGGCCATTTGTAGGGTGGTGAGGAGATCCGTAGATGAATCTCGGTGGCGCCTGCTTCGCGCACCATCGTCACCAATTGGCGGGTCGTGCTGCCGCGTACGATCGAATCGTCGACGAGGACCACCCGATGGCCGGCGAGGGTGTCGGGGATCGGGTTGAGCTTCATCCGAATGCCGCGATCGCGCAGCATCTGTGACGGTTCGATAAACGTCCGGCCGACATAGCGATTCTTGATGAGGCCATCGGCGTAATGGATCCGGCTGACTTCTGCGAAACCTTGTGCGGCAGGAATACCTGATTCGGGCACGGGCACGATCACGTCGGCATCGACTGGCGACTCGTCTGCCAGGATGCGTCCCATCTGCTGGCGGGCGGCGTGGATGTTGCGCCCGAGTAGGTGGCTGTCTGGCCTGGCGAAATACACGAACTCGAAGACGCACAGCTTGGGGTCGGGGGTGATCTCGAAAGGTCGGTAGGTCTTGAGTCCCGAAGCGTTGATGACCACCATCTCGCCAGGCTCGACTTCACGATCGAAATCGGCTCCGAGAATGTCGAGGGCGGCTGTTTCCGAGGCGACTACCCAGCCGCCGTCCGGCAACTGGCCAAGACAGAGCGGCCGGAATCCGTGTGGGTCCCGAAGGGCCACGAGGTTCCCCTGGTCCATGATCGTGAGTGAGAAGGCACCTTCGAAGCTGGGGGCGACCTTCATGACTGCCTGGAAGAGCCCGGTACCGTCGGATCTGGTCGCATCTACTTCGCGAGAGATGGCTTCCAGCATGAGCTCGGAGTCCGTCACGTTGTCCAGTTGGAGGGTCTCAGCCAACTGGATGGTGTTCGTGAGGTTGCCGTTGTGAGCGAGGGCGACTGCCGCTTCGCCTACTTGTCGGTAGGCGGGTTGGGCGTTGTCCCACACCGTCGAGCCGGTCGTCGAGTAGCGGGTATGGCCGATGGCCAGATGTCCGTCGAGGGCGGCGAGTGTCCGTTCGTTGAAGACTTGCGTGACCAAACCCATATCCTTGGACACCATGGTGGTTTCGCCATTGGAGACGGCCATTCCAGCGCTTTCCTGGCCGCGATGCTGCAGGGCGAACAGGCCGAAGTAGGTGAGCTGGGAGGCTTGCTGTCCTGGGGCATAGACCCCGAACACGCCGCATTCCTCACCAGGTTCGAAGAGATCGTCGTTCGTCACGCGTTTGCCATGCTAATTGGCTCCGGTCCGTGCGTAGGCTGGCGTCGTGCGGTACTGCTTTGTTTGTGACCAGCCCGTCAGCGCCGAAACATGCCCGGTCTGCGGTCGGGCGACGCACGCCACGCCCGAACCCGCCAGAAGGCGCAGCCTCCCGACGATGCCGCGCTGGGTCGTTGTTGCAGGAGTGACGCTCGGTCTGGTCCTCTTGTTTCTGCTATTCCAGGTTCGGTGGGGCATCCGCTGATCAGTGGCTCATCCGTGACCGGATGGCGCCCCGCCAGGCGTCGGCAGCCTTGTCGACCGAAAGACTGGTCGCTCCAGCGACAGGGTTGTCAAAGCTGATCCGGTGACCGCCGAACTCGCCGAGTTCGCTGACCGGAACTCCGAGATCTTCAGCTAGTTGCCTGATGGCCGCGAAGTTCTCGGGAGGTACGGCCGCAATGATGCGGTGGGGAGCTTCTGCGAACAGGCCGACCCAACTCGAGTATTGGAGGTGGGCTCCAACGTTCGACGCTATACAGATCTCCGAAACGGTGACAGCAGCTCCCCCGTCGGATATGTCGTGCATCACGGGGACCAGTTCGTTCTGTGCCAGGGCAACAGCCAATTCAATCACCGCTTTACCGGTCGTGGAGTCTGGACCGGTCGGTCTGCCCCCGACGTGGCCCTTGATGATCTTCTCGAACGAACTGCCAGCCAGGTTTCGGGAGTTTCTTGGACCGAACATCCACAGAGCCATGCCGGCTTCGGCCCGGTTCAGTCTCGGTACCGAGCGGGGAGCCGGGTCGGCCAAACCCAGAACGCCGACAATCGGAGTTGGATAGATGTCGGCCTCGTCGGTTTCGTTGTAGAACGACACGTTGCCACCGACCACCGGAATGCCGAGGCTCTCGCAAGCCTGTGATATGCCTTCGACGGTTTCGATGAATTGCCACATGACTTCGGACTTCTCCGGATTTCCAAAGTTGAGGTTGTCAACGACAGCCATCGGTTTGGCGCCGAGCATCGCAACGTTCAGGGCAGATTCGTAGACGAGGTTGGCGCCTCCTCGCATTGGATCGAGGTAGCACTGTCGACCGTTTCCGTCGGTCGAGACCGCCAAGGCTTTGTCGGTTCCTTTGATGCGCAAGAGGGAACCGTTGTCACCTGGCCCAACGACGGTGTTCAAGAAGAGTTGGTGGTCGTATTGCTCGTAGACCCAGGAGGGGTCACCGATCGACGGGTCAGCGAGGACCTCGAGGAGACAGCGAGTGATGTCGGGCGGTTGGAGATATTCGAGCGTGTTTGTCCAGAGATCTTCCAACCAGAAGGGCTCGCCGGAGTCTCGCCGAAGGATCGGGGCTGCTTCGGACAAAGAGGCCGCGGGCATCTCGGCGACGACCTGGTTGTTATAAGAGATACGCAACGTGTCGCCGGCGGTAACCGTTCCGACAACTGATGCGTCGATTTCCCATTTGGCAGCGACCGCTAGGACGTCGTTAACGCTGGAAGGATGTACGAACGCCATCATGCGCTCCTGGGACTCGGACATGAGCAGTTCAGCGGCGGTCATTCCGCTTTCCCTGACATGCACGGTGTCGAGGTCAACATCCATGCCAGTCCCGGCCCGGGCGGCCGGTTCCGAGGTGGCACACGACAGGCCGGCGGCTCCCAGGTCCTGAACTCCTACGACGAGACTGCGGTCATACAGTTCCAGGCAGGCTTCGATGAGCTTCTTCTCCTCAAACGGGTCGCCCACCTGAACCGTCGGTCGTTTGGTATCTGAATCGGCATCGAATGATGCGGAGGCTAGAACCGACGCGCCGCCGATCCCGTCGCGTCCGGTACTCGAACCAAGCAGAACGGCAATGGTCCCAGGGGTTCCAGCCGTTCCGAGGACCAGTTGTTCTTTGCGCATGATCCCCAGGCACATGACGTTGACGAGTGGGTTGCCGGCATAACACTCCTCGAAGGCGACCTCGCCGCCAACAGTCGGTACTCCGACGGCGTTGCCGTAGCCGGCTACCCCTGCCACGACACCCTCAAGCAAGTAGCGGTTGTGCGGATCGTCGAGTGGGCCGAATCGAATCTGATCCCATAGGGCGATCGGGCGCGCTCCCATCGTGAAGATGTCCCGCAGGATCCCACCGACTCCCGTTGCGGCACCTTGGTAAGGCTCGACAAACGAGGGGTGGTTATGAGACTCGATGCGGAGTGCCGCCAGCCAGCCATCGCCGAGGTCGACAACACCGGCGTTCTCTCCCGGCCCAACCACCACCCAGGGGGCGGTCGTTGGGAAACGTCCGAGAAAGGCACGGGACGACTTATAGGAGCAGTGTTCGGACCACATCACCGAGTACATCGCTAGTTCGGCCTCGGTGGGTGGCCGGCCCAGGAGGTCACACACGGTCCCGTATTCGTCGTCGGTCATGCCGAGGGCCTGGTGGAGTGGCATCGTCTCAGACAACGGTGGCAACTTTCGATTGCAGAAACGATTCGAGGAGCACCCGACCGTCGGCCGATCCCAGGATTTTCTCAATCGCTCGTTCCGGGTGAGGCATGATCCCGGCCACGTTGCCCTGCGACACGGCGGCGATGTTGTTGGTTGACCCGTTCGGGTTGCTGCCCTCATCTACCGTGCCCGTCGAACTGGAGTAGCGGAGCGGCACGTGCCCATCTGCTTCGATTGAAGCGATCTCGTCGGCGGATGCGGTGTAATTACCCTCATATGAGTTAAGAGGAATCTCGAGGACGTCGCCGACTTTGGCGGCTCTGGTCAGGATCGAATCGGTCGATTCAACCACGAGGTGGATTGGCCGGCAGATGAACTTCAAGTCACGGTTCTGCAGCAGCACGCCCGGCAGCAGCCCGGCTTCGCAGAGCACCTGGAACCCGTTGCAGATCCCGAGCACGGGCGCCCCGGCGGCGGCCAGGCGGTTGACCTCGGCCATGACGGGCGAGAATCGAGCGATGGCGCCGGTTCGCAAGTAGTCGCCGTGGGCGAACCCGCCTGGCAGGACGACACTGTCGTAGCCGGACAGATCCGTGTCGCGATGCCAAACCAGGTCGGCCGAGCCACCCAGGGTCTCGAGGGCGTAGACCACGTCGTGTTCACAGTTGCTGCCGGGAAATACGACGACAGCCGTGGTCATGACGAAATGAGTATTTCGTAGTCTTCCATCACGGGGTTAGCCAGGAGCTTGTCGCACATCTCTGCCACCTTCGTGCGGATCGCCTCGACGTCGCCGTCGGGAACTTGCAGCTCAATCGTCTTATTGATGCGCACGCCGGTGACCTCGTGGCCGAGGTCCCGGAGCGCCCGGGCAACCGTGGCTCCCTGCGGATCGGAGATACTGGGACGACGGCGAATGTTGACCGTGACGGTCCTCGTGTCGGCCATTAGTTTCCTCCCAAATAGGCATCAAACGACTTGCCGGAAATCTTTTCGAACGCCTCGACGTAACGAGCTCTGGTTCCAGCGATCACGTCGGCTGGTAGGGGAGGCGAGGGGGGCGTGTGGTCCCATCCGGAAGCATCGAGCCAATCCCGGACGTATTGCTTGTCGAAGGACGGGACGGCCGATCCGGGTTGGTATTCGTCGGCCGGCCAGTATCGGGACGAATCAGGGGTGAGAACTTCGTCGATGAGCAGGAGTTCGCCGTTGGAAAATCCGAATTCGAACTTGGTGTCGGCCAGGATCACCCCTCGATCGGCGGCGTAGCGAGCGGCGGTGAGATAGATATCGATCGAGGTGGTCTTCAGGTGTTCGTAGAGTTCGTCGCCCAGTGCGGCGCGAGCGCCCGCCTCGTCGAGGTTTTCGTCGTGGCCGGATTCGGCTTTGGTGGCCGGAGTGAAGATCGGTTCCGGCAAGAGGTCGGCCATGTCGAGGCCAGCGGGAAGGTGTTCGGTGGTTGGTCCCCCGCCATCTCGGTACTCCCGCCACGACGATCCATACAGGTAACCGCGCACCACGCATTCAACCGGGATAACGTCGCAGCGCCGCACGATCATCGAGCGCCCGGACAGGTCGGCGAGGTTGTCGGCGGTCAAACTGGAGAGTCGCGAGAGATCGGTGCTGAGAAAGTGGTTCGGTGTGTCGAGAAGGTCGAACCAGTGGAGAGAAAGCCCGGTCAGCACACGGCCCTTATCGGGGATGGGGTCGCCGAGGATGACGTCGTACGCCGAAATGCGGTCGGTAGCGACGAACAGCAGTCG
>JAGXFS010000146.1 GCA_024637275.1 Acidimicrobiia bacterium | reverse complement strand
TCGAACGTATGTTCGATATCATGGCTTGTCCCTCCTCTACGAGTGGACATGGCAACGGCGACTCTTTTTGAACAAAAGGTGCAGCAAAAAGCTCACCTAAAAGCCAAACCAGCTTCGCGAGAAGAGCTAGCCGCGCTGATTGCGACCCATACGACCACCTTGCCGGGCCGAGCCACAGAGTTGGCGATGGTTCCCGGACAAGTTATTGGTCTAGAAGGGGTGGCTGGGGCAGGCCTCACCCGATTGGCGCTGGTGATGCTGTCCGAGATCGCCCGTCGAGCACCCGTGGCTGTTGTTGATACGCGTGGATGGTTCTGCCCGGTGGCCGCCTGGGAGGTTGGTATTCCTCCCGCCCGTCTATCGGTGATTCGCTGTTCGGACGTCGATCAGTGGCCTTCAGTGCTCGGGGCTTTGCTTACTGGTCTTGGTGGCATCTATGCCGAAGTGCCTTCCGGGATTCCCGATCAAGTGTTGCGACGTCTCGGCGCCAAAGCCCGTCAAGAGCGTGCCGCGGTTGCCTTACGGCCGATGAGCGGTCGATTGCCGGGGGGAATAGCCCAACTGCGTTTGACGGCCGAAACAGTCATTTGGTCCGGTCCGGATCAAGGTCACGGACGGTTGGTTGGGCGGAGTCTCTCTGTGCATGCGTCCGGCAAAGGGGTTCGGGGAATGGAACGACGATTTGGAGTTGAGGACGATGGAACGAGTGCTCTGCATATGGTGGGAAGCCTGGGCACTGTTTCGCCAGGACGCGCCGTCGGATAGGCCATGTGTTGTTGCTGATCGGCAGCATGTTGTAGCGGCCAATCTCGCCGCACAGGATGCCGGAGTGGTCCGGGGGATGAAACGTCGTAGCGCCGAAGCGGTTTGTCCGGGTGGTCTGGTACTCGACCAGGACATTCCCGCTGAGCTTGCCCGGTTTGAGACGGTCGTGCGCAGTCTCGAAGACCTGGTTCCGATGGTGGAGGTAGCCGAACCAGGATTGATTTTTGTCGATATTGCTGGAGCCGTGTCCTTTTATGGCGGGGAAGGTGAACTGGTCGAACTCATTGCCAAGACCATTGAGACCCGGGAATGCCCCCGAATTGGTGTTGCGAACAGTCCGTTTGCGGCCAGGCGCGCAGCCGCCAGTGCCCGGCCGGGTGAGGTCTACGCGGTGGTTGATGATGCGGCGTTCCTTACAGATGAAACCATCGATGCACTAACCAATCAAGATCTGGTTGCTACGTTCCGCTGGTTGGGTATATCGACTCTCGGGCAACTGACGCGGCTACCAAGAGACACGGTGGTGTCGAGATTTGGAGCTGAGGGTCTCCGAGCTCACCAGCTGGCCGGCGGCCAAGATCGTTCAACACAACCACGTCAGGTGCCGGTCGACATATTTGTTGAGCGACGGTTTGAAAACCCGTTGGAGCTTCTCGAGCAAGTCGGCTTTGCTGCCAGGGCAGTTGCCTCCGAGTTAGTGGGGGAGTTGCGTAGGAATGGATCTGCCACCCATCGAGTGGAGGTCGAGGCCGAAGCTGCTGACGGGACAATCCGGGTGCGAGTCTGGCGAAATGCCGATCCGTTTGATGAGGGAATGCTTGCCGATCGAGTGTGGTGGCAGTTACGGGCCTGGATTGAGTCCCATGGCATAACCGGTGGCATGGTTCGGCTTCGATTGTCTCCGGCTGATGTCTCAGGAGGGGGCCGTCAACTGGGATTCTTTGAAGACACCGTGGCGGTGATGGAGGCCGATCGTGCCCTGGCCAGGGTGCAGGCGCTCATTGGTCCAGATCTGGTGCTCGGTGCGGTCCCGCAAGGTGGTCGAGATCCCGCTGATCGGGTCAATTGGCATCGGTGGGGTGAACCTCCTGAAGTCGCTGAAGTACCCGCGCCCTGGCCGGGGGCGACTCCGGGACCGTCACCTGCGTTGGTTACTCCCGGTGACCAACGCATCGAAGTCGAGTGGGATGGGGAACAGCCAACCAGGGTCCGTTTACGAAGTCGTTGGGAACCGGTTCTGAACTGGGCGGGACCCTGGCGTCGAACGGGTCGGTGGTGGACTGAGGAAGCGGACGCGGATAGATATCAACTCGTAACCTCGGCGGGTGCCATGCTCTGTGAACGTCGCAATGGTGCCATGTATCTCACCGGCGTCTATGACTGAACTAGTCACCTGGAAGGTTTTGGCTATGGCCCTTCATCCGCGACAGTCAGGGGCATCGTCATGCCCTACCATCATCGGTGGCAACCTGGGACGGGAACCGAAATGGAAAAAGATTTTGCCGCATGGCGCGCACTCAATGGCGCGCACTCGCTCACCTTGAGTGCGTTTGACAGTCGGTTGGAACAAGTCGCCGGTTTGTCATCCGGAGAGTTTGAGATCCTCAAGCACCTCAACCAGGCGGGTGGCAGGTTGCGTATGAGCCATCTTGCCGATCTCGTCTACACGAGTCGGTCCGGCTTGACCCGTCGGATCGATCGTTTGCGGAAGCGTGGTTTTGTCGAGCGGGCGAGCGCCGCCGAGGACGGTCGTGGCCAGTACGCCGTCCTCTTGCCAGCTGGTACCGAGATGTACGAGCAGTGTCTGCCCGCTCATCGCGCAGTGTTGCTGGAATCGTTCGGGGAGATCCTCGACAAGGACGAACTTGCGGCACTCACCAACTTGCTGACCAAACTCATTGACTCAGAGTCGGCTGTTCAGATCAGCTAGTTCGCTAACGATTATCTCTCGTACTTGATCGGTGAGCGCGACGACATCAGTTTTGGTCAACCCGGTGGTTTCAACCGGTTCGTGTACCCGGGCCATGATGGGGCCACCTCTCACGATACCGCCCGGCGGCCATGCTTCGTATGAACCGGAGATCGTGACGGGCAGGATTGGCAGTTCGCCGGCGATAGCAATGGCGAAGGCTCCCCGCTTGAAGGCCATGAGTTTGCCGTCGCGGCTCCGGGTACCTTCGGGGTAGACGATCACGCTCCTGGCGGCTTGAGTGTTGGCGGTGGCCGCTTCGGTTAGCTGGGCGTGGACGCTGGCGCCGTGTTGTGATCGATCCACCTTGACCATGCCGGTGGCTTTCATAGCCGATCCAACAATCGGTATCCGATAGAGCTCCTTTTTGGCCATAAAGCGGCCAGGGACGGGTACCGATAGGAGGCTCGACATGATGTCGAAGTTGGATTGATGGTTCGAAACAATGACATAGGAGCGGGACTGGTCGACGGTCGCTCCCTCGACGGAGAACTCGACTCCGCCAAGTCTGAACCAGGTTCGGCTCCACCATCTCAGGATTCGGTCAAGCGTCGGGGCGTTTGGTCGGAACGCAGCCACCGCGATCAGTGCCACTGACACGAGAATCGTTGCGATGAATCCGCTCGCGATAAACAGTCCCGTCCGGACCCAACCAATCATGGTCGACCAATGTAGTCGGCCAGCGTTAGTCTCGCCCCTCATGGCAAGCAAACACCTCTGGCGATCGTGGGCGGCCGCCCAACATTGGGCTCCCAAACAGGAGCTGATTCGGTCGGGCGTTGAAGCCTTCCTCATATCGCTCGACAATCCCGTCGTGTTGACCTATGCGTCGATGCCCGGGGAGCCTGATGTCGCCGCCGTTCGTGGGGCAGGCCGGCTGCTCATCACCAGGACTCCGAAGAAAGGGTCGCTGACCGTCCACGACGCTACTTCGACAATGGAGACGCACCCGTGGGGATACCGCCAACCAGTCGAAGGATCCGCGGAGGTGGATCCTCGCGAGATCGATGTCGTGCTGGTACCCGGGGCTTTGTTTGACCGGATGGGAGGCCGCCTCGGACATGGGCGGGGTTACTACGACCGGCTGCTGGCGAGTTGCCGTCCTGACGTTCTCAAGGTCGGGATCACCACGGTCAACGCGTTGGTCGAACGGCTACCGATGGAGGTCCACGACATCCCGATGACCCATCTGGCGACCGAGACGGGGGTTCGCCCCCTTCGGGGTGGGGTCCGAACGTGAAGCTGGCTCTGAATCTCGGGTATTTGACCCGCGACCGACTTCCTGACATGCGACTGGTGCTTGAGGCCGAACGCCTCGGATACGACTCAGTCTGGGCTGCAGAATCATGGGGTTCGGATGCGGTCACGGTTCTCTCGTGGATCGGGGCACGCACGTCCACCATCAAACTCGGTTCCGGCATCCTTCAGATGCCCGCCCGAACACCGGCGATGACGGCCATGACCGCTGCGACCCTCGATCGGTTGTCCGACGGTCGTCTGCTGCTTGGCCTCGGGCTGTCGGGACCGCAGGTCGTAGAAGGCTGGCACGGGGAGCCTTACGGGAAGCCACTGGGGAAGACCCGGGAGTACGTGTCCATCGTTCGCAACGTTCTGAGCCGGGAAAGTCCGCTAACCCACCGCGGTGCACATTATGAGATCCCCTTCGCTGGGGAGCGGGCCACCGGACTCGGAAAGCCGCTAAAGCTTATGACCCATCCGCTCCGCTCGGACCTTCCTATCTACCTCGCGTCGATCGGACCGCAGAACGTCGCGTTGACGGCCGAGATCGCCGATGGCTGGTTGCCAGTCTTCTACTCGCCAGAACGCGCCGAAGAAGTGTTCGGGCCAAGCCTGTCGGCCGGTTTGGCCAAGGCCGCCGACCCCGACAAGCCCTTCGATGTCGCACCCAGCCTGGCGGTGATCATCTCCGATGACATCGAGGCTGCCCGTAACAAACTTCGCCCTCAGGCTGCGCTGTACGTGGGCGGCATGGGTGCCAAGAATCGCAACTTTTACAACGACCTCGCGGCACGTTACGGGTACGCCGAGGCAGCTGAGCGCGTCCAGGACCTGTATCTGGCCGGTGACAAGATGGCGGCATTGCAGGCGGTCCCTGACCAACTCCTTGATGAAGTGAACCTGGTGGGCACTGCTGACATGGTGCGTGATCGGCTGGAGGTCTGGACGGCCTCGAGCGTGACGACGTTGCTCGTCTCGGTCGGCGATATTGCGACCTTGCGTACCCTTGCCGAACTGGTTCTCTGAACAGGCTTTAGGGCAGGACCTCGAACGATTCGGTGACCCCACAGGGGCGGATCGTGTCGTCGATGGAACTCATGCAGTCGTCACCGACGAAGAGTTGATATTTGCCGGGTGATACGTCGGCGGTCACGATGAACTCGCCCCAGCTAGGCAAATAGGGTGCCATCAGGGAGGCGAAGCCCGCATTGCTGGAAACCAACGATGGTCCTGACCAGCGAATCGTCGCCGGGTCCTCGCCATCTTTGGTCAGCACCGTGGCATATCCCTGGCTTTCAAACCACCTGGCGTATCCCGTGACGGTAAAGCTGCCAGCGATGCCGACGTTGTCGGTGGACTGATCAACGGGGTGTTCGAGCACTGTATTGCCGGTTTCGACAGCGGTTCGGAAATCGAGGCCGGCACCGATCGGCGTCTCGGTCACATCGATCACGATGCGAGCCGGGTTCGACAGCACGGTGACGCCGGCCACCCGGCCAAGTTCGTGGAGGAAACGTACTTCCAGTCTTTCCGTTTGGCCGATCGGGACCACGGTCAAGGCGAGAGCCTGCTTGAAGTCGGCGTTGGTAGCCTGGGGCACGACGTCGACAATGGTGGCCGGAAGGCTGACGGAGATTCGCGTCTTGCCGCTCGTCACGACGACGTCGCCACCGCCGAGAACATCGCCAGCTTCGAACGCTGCTCCGTCGCTACTTCCCAGGACGATGACGTAGCGATCACATGTGGCGGTCTGAAACTGGAAGAGCCCTACTACCGCCGTGGCATCCCCGGTCGCCGGAGTGCCTGCTGTTGCCGACCCGGTGGCCGTCTGAGCCGTACATGGAGAGGCCTTGATGCCGGCGTCCCACTCGTTGGGGTGAGCCAGGTACCGGCTATTTACAAACCCGTCGGTTCCGCTCGGCAAGCGCACTCCGTACCAGGCGGTGCCTCCGATGGGATTGGAGGCCATGGGCAACACGGTGATCTCGTCCTGATTGGGTCGCAAGATACCGACGACCTCGGCGTTGACAGTGGGGGCGGCGCGAACGTTGAGAACGTCGCCAGGAGCGACGCCGACCACGTACCAACCGATGTTCGTTGCCGTGTCCGGGCCTACGGTGGTGGTCGTGGTCGATTCGACCGTCGTCTCGGTTGTCAACGACGTCGTTGACGTCGTTGGCTCCGTCGTGCTGGTGGGTATTGATGTCGAAGGGGCGAGGGTTGTGCTCGGGATGGTGGTCGTGGTGAGGACAACCGCAGGGATGCTGGCCTCCGGCCCGACCGCCACCGTCGTCGGACCGCCGAGTGCTTTAACCGCAAACCACCCGGCGGCAACGAGGAAGGCAACTGCAGCGGCCACAGCTACGTAGCTGTGGCCGTTTTTGGCTGGCGTTGTCATCGGTCTCCTCGTGTACGTGAAACTGGCCCCGGACGGGCAATGATGCCACGTCCGGAGCCAGGTGGTGGTCAGTGAGACTAGGGAGCCACGTCGAATGTCTCATTGACGCCGCACGGTTGGCTTGAGTCGTCCACTCCGTTCATGCAGTCCTCGCCAACAAATAGCTCGTAGCCACCCGACGGAAGATCGACCGTGAACGTGAACTCACCCCACGTCGGGATGTATAGGGCGT
>JAGXFS010000145.1 GCA_024637275.1 Acidimicrobiia bacterium | reverse complement strand
CGACGAGCACCGGCTTGCCCCGTAGAGCCGGGTTGTCGCGCTGCTCCACCGAGGCGTAGAACGCGTCGAGGTCGGCGTGGAGAATTGTGGCTTCGGTTCGGGTGCCTCCACCTATTCGCGACATCGAACATATGTTCGCATAGGTGGAGGCAGATTGCCAGCGCGAATCGCGTCCATCCGACCGGCTCGGTGGAATCCCCCTCGCAGTACCTGACGAGGTGGCGGATCCACCTGGCGACGCGGCTGCGACGCCGCCTTTAGCAACGCATTTGTTCGAGTGGTGGGTGTTCGCCCCGGCGCCTATCGACGGGCCGCTTAACAGCGACTTCTGACAAGAACACCATAAAGTAGCCCGGTGAAGGCTCTGAACACTTGGTCGCGCCGCGTCGGTATTGGCATCGTATTGCTCGGACTTGCCTGGCTGGCCTGGCGGACTCATCGTCCTGGTCACTATTGGGGCGACGACTTTGCCCTATATCTGCGCCAGGGAGCCAGCCTGTTCGGTGATCTGGCGGTCCGAGATGTGATCGCCGACAACCAGTACATGCTCGATCACTCGTACAAGTCGGATTTCTCTCCGCCCGTATATCCGTGGGGTTGGCCCTTGATCCTGTCGGTTCCTATGGCGCTCGGCGGACTGGACGTCGGACCGTTGATGATGGTCAGCCTCGGCCTGTTCGTCGTGGCGCTCGCTACGTTCTACGTCTTTGCTTCCCAGCTGGTGAATCGACTGTGGGCGTTGGTTGGAACAATGCTGGTTGGCACGAGTCCCATCTACATCGATTGGAGCGAGCTGCTTCACAGTGAGCTGCCGTATATGTGTTTCGTGTTTGCGGCCTTGTACGTCATCGACCGCACGCAAGGGACCTGGACTACCAGTTGGCCGGGCGGCGTGATGGTGGGGTTATTGGCAGCGGGGGCCTTTTCGGTGCGGAGAGAAGGGCTGGCACTCCTCGTCGCCATAGGGTTGGTCCTCATCGTCGCTCGTTCACAAGGCGAGAGGGGTTGGCGCTGGGCCTCCGCATCTCCGCTGATGGCGTTCTCGGCTGCCGTGCTGCTTCTTGAGTTGATACTGCCGAGCACCCTGGTTCCGCGCTACCCGGAGAACAGCGTCTTCAATCTGTTTCGATACGCAAACGTGATCATGCGGCACATGGGCGAGATGATTGGGCTCGATAATTCTGCGGCTGGCTGGGCGCTATTTGTCGTCGGTTTGCTCGGGTGGGGGCTCGCACTTCGGTCGGATTGGAGGAAGCACCTGCCGATCGTCGGTTACCTTGTTGTCGTAATCCTGATCGGGGGCAGCTTCTTCATCCCATCGGGCCGCTATTTCTCAACGGCCGTGCCGCTCCTGGTACTTGGGGTGCTCCTGATCCCGACAACTGTCCTGGGTGGTGAAAAGCGGACCGGGCGCCTAACCGCCACGGTCTTGGCGGTCTTCCTCCTCGCCCTCCTGATCTGGCTGAACGGGATAAGTGCCGTCAAGGAGGGGGATCGAGCCGAGCAATTTGGGGACGTGGTCAAAGAAGGTCCGAATCGTGCGGACGCAGTCGAGATGTTCGCTGCGGTCAGAACCGAGACAGCCGAGGCGGCAGTCATCGGCTTCTTCAAAGCACGGTCGATGACCCTCTACACGGACCGCCGGGCGGTCCAGATCAACGAAGCCGATCCGCTCAACCCTGGCTCGGAGTTCGACGTTCTGGTCGTACGGCGCAGCGAAATCGATGACGAAGATCGCGTTGCCATCGATCAGGATTTCATTGTGGAGTGGTCCAACGAGACCTTTGAACTGCTCACCCGCAAATAGCCCCTGGTGACTTTGGACCCCTCGGCGTCGGCGGTGGCCGGCAGCATACTGGCGGCAGCGAGTCACGAGGAGGTGACGTGCTCGAGTGTGCGATAGTTCCCCAGCAGGAAGTGCCGACGATCCGAACACAATCTGGTTCCATCGGACGATATGTGGGAGTTCTACCTGACCGACCCGGCGGATCAGCCAGACCCGCAGAAGTGGGAGACGAAGGTTGTTTGGCCGGTTGTGCCAGTAACCGTTTGATAACTAGGAGTCGGTGGCGCCTGACCAGGCTTCTCGAAGTTTGAGCCGGGCTCCATAGGACAACAGAGCGCCGCGGTAGATGCGGCCGGCCACCCGGATGAGGAAGTAGGCGGTCGCGATCGTGAGTAACGCGGCGACGACGATTTCCCACCAGGCGATGGCGTCGAGGGCGAACCGGACCGGCACCACATAGGGGGCGGTAAACGGTACGAAGGTGGCGATCTTGGCGGTTAAGCCTGAAGGCTCATTGAGCGTCACGATGGTGATCATGAAGGACCCGACGGCTGCGATAGTCACGGGCGTTGAGGCCGATGAGGCATCTTCGGCCCGACTGACGAGCGCTCCAACCCCGGCAAACATCACCGAGTAGATGGCGAATCCGAGAATGAACCAGAGGATGACCATGGCGGCCGAATCCAATGGAACATCGCCAAGGTCGACGGTTCCAGTGAGCCGCGACAAAACCAATCCGTAGCCAACGGTCAGTGCGAATTGGCCAATGGCAAGCGTGCCGATGCCGGTGACCTTGCCGGTGAGGAGCTGCCACGGCTGAATAGTAGATACGAGGATCTCGACGACCCGGTTGGACTTCTCCTCAGTTACGCCAGCCAACGTCCAGGTGCCGTACATGAGGATCGCCATGTACATCAACATGAGTCCTGCGTAGGCGACGATTTCACGAGTGGGATCGTCGGCCGAGACACCTGAGAGGGTGCGGGCGTTAAGGAGCTTGCCAGTCAGTAGCTCGATCACTTGCTCGCTGGTCATTCCGGTCTCGGCGACGAGTTGTTCAACCGCGTTGGTGGCGGCTGCTTGTTGGAGCAACTCCGAGCCAACGTTGGATGAGAAGCTTCCTTGGCCCAACGTCACGAGATCGGTGCCATCGACCAGCAGAGCTTCGATGGTGCCGTCTTCGACGGCGGCTTCGGCACCGGCCATGTCGTCGTAGTCGACCACTTTCAGTTCGATGGAATCGTCGGGGCCTGCCAATAGCTCGGCCGTGGCGATGATTGGGGCAGATTCTGCTCCGATCTGGCCAATCGAGATCTCATCGGGTCCAGGGTTGACGAGTTGTGGAATGACGAATATGCCCGTGATTATGAGCAGCGTGGCAGCGGTTCCGATCATGAAGACCTTTGACCGAATCCGCTCCGTTACCTCGCGGCGCCAGACGAGGCCGATCGCTCTCCAGGTGGTCATTGGACGGCCTCCCGGTACAGATCGGTCAAAGAGGGCGGCGAAAAGCTGAAGCTTTCGATCGTGCCGTCGACTGCGGCCAGCAGCGTCGCCGGGTCGACCCCGGACTCGATGATGGCAACTACGCCCTGGTGGTTCTGTTCGACTGAGATTAACCCGGGCAGGTTCTTCGTCCAGGCGTGGTCGTCGCCGGAGGTAGTCGATACGTGAAGGCGGCGAACCGACGAGGCTCGCTTGAGTTCGGCGAGTTCCCCGGTCAGCACGATTTTGCCGGCGTTGATAACGGCCACGTCTTCGCATAGGTCTTCGACAAGGTCGAGTTGATGGCTGGAGAAGACCACGGCGACCCCGGCTGCGGATCGTTCTCGCAGCACTTCAGACATCACGTCGGCTGCCTGGGGGTCGAGGCCCGAAAATGGTTCGTCCAGTACCAAAAGGTCGGGATCGTGCACGAGGGCGGTAGCCAGTTGGACCCGCTGCTGGTTACCGTGCGACAGCTGTTCAAGTCGATCGTTGAGCCGTTCGCCCAACCCGAGTCGTTCCAACCACTTCGTGGTTGCCGCCCGTGCTTCCGATCGTCCCTGGCCGTGCAGCTCGCCGAAGTAGCTGACCTGGTCGGCGATTCGCATTTTCGGGTACAAGCCTCGTTGTTCGGGCATGTATCCAAAGGTCAGCAATTCCGATGGCCCGATCGGTTGGGACTTCCATGACACGGAGCCGGAGTCGGGATTCACGAGTCCGAAGACGCACCGCATCGTGGTTGTCTTCCCGGCGCCATTCGGTCCAACAAAACCGAGCATGCGGCCGGGCTCCACAGTGAACGTGCAACCCTGCAAGGCGCGCACCGATCCGTACTGCTTGGTGAGGTTGTCGAGTTGCAGCATCGGTTCGCCTTCCCTGGCTATCACGAAATCTAGCCGGGCAGGTAGGCGGTCCAGCCACCCACCTGCCCAAAGCAGATTATGAGCCGGGGATACGAAGCAGGATTAGCTGGCCGTCCTCCTGAACCAGAGTGAGGCTCGGGCTGATCACCTCGGACTTGACCGGAGCCAAGCCGTGGGCCTGCACGTCGAGGAGCCAGGCTCCGTCTCCGAACGCCGTTTCGGCCCAGACAATTCCCGACGATTCACCCTCGGGATCGTCGACCGTGGCAACCACGGTCCAGTCGCCAGATGCCATGTCCATCCTCCAGACTCGGGCACCATCTGTGTCCTCTTGAACCATCAAGCTGTTGGGGCTCGTGTCCATGTTGTCTGGGGATACGAACGGAACGTAGAGGTCATTACCGGGCTGATCGCCCTGAGCAAGGACATAGAACGCATCGACCTTCCGTGGGTTCTTCTCGTTGAACTCCATGACGAACACGCTGCCATTGTCAGCTTGACCGACCGTGCCGCCCGGACCGCGCACCATACGCCCGGTGGCTGCGTCCGCAACGACCCGGGAGCGCCCGGTGTCAGCGATATAGACAACGCTCGGATCCGTCTTGTCATATGCCAGGTCTTCCAACCGGATGAACTGGAATACGTTGTTGGCGTTCGACCAGGCCTCCAGTGCGGCTTGTGGCGCGACCCCGGTGCGTCCTTCGGCGATCTCTTTTGGTACCCGGATGAACTCCCCCTGGAACACCTCGCCCGGCTGAAGGTCAAGGTAGTCGTTGGCGCCATTGAACGCGTTGGCCGCATCGACCGGTCCTGCGTCGGTGCGGGTTACCCGGAACGCCCAGAGGCTGCCTTTGTCGTTCCACACGTTGGTCTCGCTGTTGGCCATCGACATGTACAGCTGGGCTGACGGGCCGTCGAACGTGTCGTCGGTGGTGAGGATTACCTGCTTATGGCTCCAGGCCGGGACGACCACCGTATTCTCGTGGTTGAGCCGGCCGAGTCCGGCGAGCACCCGAAACTCTTCGCTGCCGTCGGCGCGCAACGCGATTGCGTAGCCGGCTTGGCGAAGGTTGTCGGGAGCGAACGCCGGGTCGGCTCCATATGCCGCACCGGTCGGCACGGGAACGATGTCGTTGCTTTCCTCATTGACGAAGAATGTGTAGTTCGAGAATCCTTGCTCGGGTCCTGCCATGAATGCCGAACAGAATCTCAAGAACCCCTCGGCCGGAGACAACTCGACCGCCGCCGACAGCACGGCCCCCGTCGAGGTGTCGAGGGTCAGTCGCGAGACCGAGGCGTTCTGGAAGTTGGCGACCCCGAAGAATGGTACGGTCGTTTCTTCATGGGCGACATAAACGTCGACGGTGCCATCGCCCGGGACGATGCCCAAACCGTCGGGCAGGCCGGTGAATTCGAAGTCGCCGATTGTTTCGCCGCCGCTGATGATGGCGGTCACCGACGAGCCGGCCGGGGCTCCTGAGGCAAGGGTTATGTAGGGCGCTTTCGCAGTGAGGGTTCCGGACAGCGCGGTGGCGGGTCCGATCATCGTGAGGAGCGAAAGCGATAGGGCGGATACAAGTGCCATGATTCGTCGGACGGGCATATACGTGCCTCTCTACTCGATTCGAGGCCGAATCGCCTCGACCTTTGAAACATACACGTCGCGAACGAAGCGCGGCCGCGGTCCGCGCCGCCGTCTCGGTGGTTTCAGAAGGAGGTTCTTCCCAAACGATGCCCTCCAGCCGATCGCGGTTCGATTTCTGACAGAACGGGTCGGCACCCTGGCGATGGCCCGACAGCAGATCTGCGGAGCGCTGGCGGCGCTGGCCGATTGTTGACAACAACCCTTCCCATCGAGGGTCACGCTGAGTATGGTTATGGACGTTCTATGTGCGATGAGGGGATAACAATGACTCGCAAGTCTGTCCAGGTGGTAGTGTTGGCGCTCATGCTGGCGTTGGTTACGGCCATTCCTGGTGGGGCGGTTCGAGTGGACGAGCAGTCCTATATCGTGGTGCTCCAACCCGGATCGAGCGATGTCGCCGCCGAGGCTGCTTCCCTGGCCAGGGTCCATGGCGGCCAGGTCGGTTTCGTATATCAGTACGCCCTCGACGGGTTTTCCATCACCGCCAGCGCGGCGGCCGCCGCGGCCCTGGCTCGCAACCCCCGGGTCGCCTACGTCGAACCCGACACGATTCATTCGATCGACCTCCAGACCACGCCCACCGGCATCAAGCGGATCTTCGCCGATTCCAACGCGAATATCGACATCGACGCCAGTGATGATTGGCGGGTCGATGTAGACGTGGCGGTCATCGACACGGGAGTCGATTTGCAGCATCCCGACCTCAACGTCATGGTCGGCGTCGACTGTGCCGGAGGCAGTCCGCTGCGGGGATCCTGCAAGTCGGGGGGAGACGACGATCACTATCACGGTACCCACGTGGCCGGAACCATCGGGGCCCTCGACAACAGCTTCGGCGTGGTTGGGGTCGCCCCCGGAGCCCGCATCTGGCCGGTCAAAGTTCTCAACTCCCAGGGAAGCGGCTACACATCATGGATCGTGGCGGGCATCGACTGGGTGGCACAGAACGCCGCAACCATCGAGGTCGCCAACATGAGCCTGGGTGGTAGCGGATTCAGCCAGGCCGAATACGACGCCATCCAGGGTGCGGTCACCGCCGGTGTGGCCTTCGCGGTCGCCGCCGGAAACTCGGACGCCGACGCCAGAAACTACAGCCCGGCAGCTTTCGATAATGTGCTGACCGTCTCGGCGCTAGCCGACTTCGACGGTGCGCCCGGCAGGTTGGGGAGTCCTACTTGTCGTACCGACCAGGATGACACCCTGGCCGACTTTTCCAACTGGGGACCGGCAGTTGATATTGCCGCCCCGGGGGTGTGCATCCTGTCGACCTATCCGATCGAGCAAGGCGAATACGGCACCATCTCGGGCACGTCGATGGCCTCGCCCCATGCCGCCGGAGCCCTGGCGTTGCTGGCAAGCGTGAAGAATCCGAAGGATGCGATCGACGTCGCCAGCCTGTACTCGGTACTCAAGAGAGCCGGTAATTTCGACTGGATCGACGATTCAGTCGACGGCATCCAGGAGCCGTTGCTTAACGTATCGAACACCACGCTGTTCGCTCCCCGCCTCGTCGCCGGTAGCAGTGGTGGTGGAGGACCCGTCGACACCCTGCCAACGGTGTCGATCACCAATCCCGCCAACGATGCCATCGTGTTCGGAATTGTTTCGGTGACCGCTACCGCGAGTGACGACAACGGGGTCACGCAGGTTGAGTTCTTCGTAGATGGAGACAGCATCGGGACCGGTACGGACGGTTGGGCAGCATTTTGGGACACGACGGTGGCCAGTGAAGGTGTTCATACCGTTTCGGCCACGGCCACCGACACGATCGGCCAGACCACCACCAGCGCTTCGATTTCGGTAACCGTCGACAATGTCGCCGCCGCCATCTCGCTGACCGTGACCCCTCGCAAAGTCAAGGGCAGCAAATATGCCGATATCGTCTGGTTGAAGGCCTCCGGCGCGAGTGTCGAGATTCGTCGGGATGGCGTGGTCGTGGCGACCACAGCCAACGACGGCCTACACACGGACGGACCGCTCGGCAAGGGTGGGGGCACGACCACGTACGAGGTGTGTGAAACCGGTACGGCTGCTATTTGCTCGGATGTCATCACCGTAACCTGGTAGGCCGACGCAGCTAGCTGCTCCAGCCATGGCCGTAGGGCCGGGGGTGTTCTTTTATGTCGTGGACCGCAGCCAACATTCCTGACCAGACCGGCAAGATTGCCGTCGTGACGGGCGGCAACGGGGGCCTGGGCCTCGAAACGGTACGCGAGTTGGCCCGCCGGGGAGCTCATGTAATCATCGCCGCCCGCAATCTGGATAAGGCGGCTGCCGCCGAAGCCGACGTCAAAGCCGAGATTCCGAGCGCCTCGATTGAGGTCCGCAACCTCGATCTTGGATCGCTGGCATCGGTGGAGGAATTCGCGGCGGGCGTGGTTGCCGATCATCCGACCATCGACCTGCTGTTCAACAAC
This sequence comes from Acidimicrobiia bacterium, assembly GCA_024637275.1. Lineage (GTDB taxonomy): Bacteria > Actinomycetota > Acidimicrobiia > Spongiisociales > JAENVV01 > JAENVV01. The sequence goes on along the minus strand of JAGXFS010000145.1, from coordinate 2,581 downwards.
GCCGGGGTGATGGCTACTCCCGAATGGAAGACCGAAGATGGCTTTGAGATGCAGTTCGGCACCAATCATCTCGGACACTTCGCGCTGACGGCCCGGCTTATGCCTGCTCTGCTCAAAGCGGCTGAAGCCCGGATCGTGAACACGACTTCATCGGCCCGATTCGCGGCCGGAGAATATGACCTGAGTAATCCCCACCAGGAGGGTATGTATGACTCGTGGCGTGCCTATGGATACTCGAAGCTTGCCAACCTGCAATTCACGTTGGAGCTGAATATGCGTCTGGTCGCGGCCGGGTCGAACGTCAAGGTCTACTCAGCCGATCCAGGATTCTCTGACACCAACCTTCAGGCGACCAGTTCGAAGAACACCAGTGGCGCAGCCCGAAGCCGGTTCTTCGAGAAGACGACGCCGATCTTCGCTCAATCGTCTGCTCGCGGCGCACTCCCGCAGCTTCGGGGCGGTACTGATCCAGCTGCGCCGGGTGGCACGCTCTACCGACCTAAGTACGTCGTCAGAGGCGTGCCGGTTGTGGGCAAGATTGGAGACAAGCTTCGCAAGCCAGCTGACCTCGCCAAGTTGTGGGAGGTATCGGAAGCCGACACTGGCATCGAATTCGACGTTGCCAAAATGGTCGCCAACGCCACCTGATCAACCCGGCTGTTCGCTCCTCCGTCATGGCGTCTTGAGGAAGTGTCGGTAATCGGTCGACCGGTAAGCGGCTTGTCTGCCAGACTCGGACGTCATGCCTGCGATCGAAGTTACCGACCTGTCCAAGACCTACAAGGTCCCGGTGCGTGAGTCAGGGCTCCGTAATTCGGTCCGCAGCCTGTTCAAACGAGAGTTCCGCGAAGTGCTCGCAGTTGATCAGGTGTCCTTTGAGGTGCCCGAAGGTCAGCTGATCGGGTTTCTCGGCCCGAACGGAGCGGGGAAGTCGACAACTCTGAAGATGTTGTCCGGGCTGTTGTATCCCACCTCCGGGCAGGCCCGGGTGCTCGGTCACGATCCTCGTTTGCGAGAGGAGGCCTACCGCCAGCGGATCGCACTCGTCATGGGTAACCGCAACTCACTGCAATGGGACTTGCCCGTGACAGACAGCTTCGAGTTGCAGCGGGCAATCTATCAAGTGCCGAAAGTCGACTTTGTTCGCCGTCGCGACGAGTTCGTCGAACTGCTCGACGTTGGCGATCTCATCACCAAACCGATTCGCAACCTATCGCTCGGAGAGCGGATGAAAGTCGAAGTCATCGCCTCCCTCCTGCACGCACCCGAAGTGCTGTTTCTCGACGAGCCAACCCTGGGTCTCGACGTGACCATGCAGAAGCGTCTTCGGGGTTTCATCGCCAACTACCAGAAGGAATCGGGCGCGTCGATCATCTTGACGAGCCATTACATGGCCGACGTCGAAGCGCTCTGCGATCGCATCATCGTGATCCACGAAGGCACGATCCTTTATGACGGGGACATTGGTGGGTTGCGCAGCAAGTTCGTGTCGCATCGCCTCATCTCGTTCGGCGGCAGTGACGTCTCCGAGGAGATGGTCCGGCTTAGTGACTCGGTGGAAGGCTCGCCGGAACGCACGATTCTGAAGGTCCCGAATGACAATGTGGCGGAGGTGGCTTCGTTGCTGCTCCGTCGAGGCGTTTACGACCTCAGCATTGAGAACGTTCCACTCGAAGATATCATCGATATGGCGTTCACGGCCGACGACTCATGAACCTGCGAGCGCTCATGTCGGTCGGCTGGGCCGAAGCCCGGGTCGGGCTCCTCCAGGAGATGCAGTTTCGTGTCGTGGGATTTCTCCAGCTGTTGGGGTTCCTCATCGAGCCGATCGTGTTGCTCGTCGTGTGGCGTACTGTCTCGCTGCAGTCGGGTTCGATCGGCGACTATTCATCTGACGAGATCGTCGCCTACTACGTCGTGTGGACGCTGGTGCGAGCCATGAACCTGGCGCTGACGCCGTACGTTTGGGAATGGTGGATCCAGTTCGGGCGGGTCTCGCACATGCTCATGCATCCAACCAGCGTGTATTGGCGATCCACCATGAACTTCGTAGGAATGAAGTTTTTGTGGTTCACGATGTGGCTGCCGATCGGAGCTGTGTTGTTTCTCGTGTTTCAACCGAACATCGTCTTCACCTGGCGGACGTTCGTGTTCGGGTTCTTCGCCCTGTGGGGTGCCTACTTCGTTCGGGCCAGCTATCAGTTCCTGCTCGGACTGATCGGCTTTTGGACCACCCGGGTGGCTGCTCTATTCGAGGTCGTCATCATGAGTGAGATCCTTTTGTCAGGCCGACTGGTGCCGATGTCGGTGATGCCCGAGTGGGTGCAGGCGATCTCCGACTTCTTGCCATTCAAATGGACCTTCCAGTTCCCGATCGAGGTGATCATCGGTCGGTTAGCGCCGTCGGATGTGTTCATCGGTTGGGCATTCCAGGTTGGGTGGATCACCGTGCTGGCGACCAGCATCGGCGTGGTTTGGAAGAAGGCCGTTCGCAGGTATACGGCGGTCGGCTCGTGAGAGCGATGCGCCTTGGCTGGCTGTTCATCAAGCTGACCGCCCAATACGAGATGCAATACCGGCT
>JAGXFS010000144.1 GCA_024637275.1 Acidimicrobiia bacterium | reverse complement strand
GCTCGCCAAGATCCTGCTCGATGCCGGCGACTTCCCCTTCCTAGAGACGATTGGTGGTCACGACGACTCCGAGATCATCACCTTTGGCGAATTGGGCGATCAGGTGTGGGGTGGCATGGTTTCAGCCAGTCGCAATGGCGAGCACATCCGCATCGTCACGGCGGCTGATCGAGGCGTGATCGACGAATTCGTTCGACGCAGCCTGGACTTTTACCCTCAAGTAGAACGGCTGGTGTCCAAGGTGGACGGCGGTCACGCCATGGACATGAAGGGCCCTCCGGCGTTTATGCACGGGATCGAGAAGCGCCTGGCCGACACCCTGTGAAGCCTGACTCGGCTATTGGCTGATGAGCAAGCTGCCCAGGATCGTTCCAACTGAAGCAGCGACGGCATAGGTAGGGCCGCTCCGAATTTTGCGCTGACGGGACCGCAGCGACCGACGGGTCGTTTGCTTAGGGCGGCGTCGTTTCGGCCCTGGCACGTTGATGCGGTTCATGGTCACAGTCGATCGATCACCTGTGGCCGCCGCATAGGCGTCGAGCTCGTCGAGTAACTCGTTGGCGGTGTGGAATCTCTCCCCAGCGTCGCGTCGTAGGCAACGCAGGACAATGGCGTCGAGTTGTTCGGGGACATCGGCGATCGAACTAGGCGGCGCCGGGGCTACCCCTCGTTGTTGGATGACAATCTCGACCGGTGTCTTACCTTTGTACGGGACTGAGCCGGTCAACATTTCGTAGAGCACCATGCCGAGAGCGTAAACATCACTTGACTCGTCGCCAGGTTCTCCAAGGGCGCGTTCCGGAGCCATATAGGGAAGGGTGCCGACGACTTTGTTCTCAGTGGTGATGCGGTCGTCGAGGTTCGGGCAGGCGGCGATTCCGAAATCAACAATGACGACCCGGTCGGAGTCGATGACGATGTTGGCGGGCTTGATGTCGCGGTGCACGACGCCGCGAGCGTGAGCGTAAGCGAGACCGACCGCTGCGTCGCGGACGATGCGGCTGGCTTCGGTTGGATCAAATCTTCCGTGGCTTTCGATGAGGCGTTGTAGGTTGAGTCCCTCAAGAAGTTCCATGACGAGGAACGGTCCGTGTTCGTCTTCGGTGTATTCGAAAGCCTCGACGATGTTTGCGTGGTCGAGGCCGAGCATCAGGTCGGCTTCAGTCGTGAAGCGACTGCGTGCGCCTTCGTTGTCTACAAGGTGTGGGTGAAGGGCTTTCAAGGCGACCCGGCGTCCGGTGCGAACGTGCGAGGCTTCCCACACGGTGGCCGAGCCACCGGTTTCGATTTTGCGTTCGAGCTTGTAGGCGCCGCGAATTCCGTCCATGTCCTGTCCTGTCCTACCCGTCCAGTGGATAGTTCAAACGATCAGACGTAGCGCGGGCCCTTCACGGTTCCCTGCTTGATCGAGTGCGCTTACCAGTCGGATAACGTCGTGGACGCGCACTCGACCGCTGGTTAGTTCTCCAGTCCGACCGGGACCGCAGCGGGGGCGAGGATGGTGTCGACCAGTCCGTACTCGAGCGCTTGTGGGGCGGTTAGCCAGCGGTCCCGGTCAGTGTCACTTTGGATCTTCTCGATATCGTGTCCGGTATGGCGGGCCAGGATCTCGTTGGCTTGGGCACGTTGGCGGAGGATTTCGGCGGCGTGAATCTCTATATCTGATGCCTGACCGCCCAGATTGCCCACATGCGGTTGATGAATCATCACCCGGCCATGCGGCAGGATCGATCGAAAGCCGGACTCGCCACCGGCGAGAATCAGCGCGGCGGCAGACGCAGCCATGCCGATGCAGGTGGTGTGCACCTCGGGACGGATGTGTTGCATGGTGTCGTAGATCGCGAACATGGCGTCCATCGAGCCGCCAGGCGAGTTGATGTAGAGCGCAATGGGCTTCTCGTCGTTGTCGGATTCGAGGTGGAGCAGTTGAGCCACGATCAGGTTCGCCACTTCGTCGTCCACCGGGCGTCCCAGAAACATCCCCCGATCTCCGAGTAGCCGCGAGTAGATGTCGAAGGCTCGTTCGCCCCGTGAGGTCTGTTCAACAGCGGTCGGTACCAACATGATCACGCTCCTTATGCAACTGACGAGTTGCACCACCGTACCAGACTCGCAACTGCTAGGTTGCAGGTCATGGATCACGCGCCTGAAGAACTGCCAGAGATTGAACGGAGCCTCGACGTGCCAGCCACGCCGGACCGGTTATGGGAAATGATCGTCGACGGCGATCTGGCCGAGGAGTGGATGGGCGTGCGGGTAGACCCAAAGGTGGGTGGTGCGGTCACCGTGCCCGGCCGCGACGTTCTCGGAACGGTTGAGGAGGTCGTCGCGGGCGAATCGATCACCTGGTCGTGGCGCGAAGTGGACGGCGAGCCTTCGCAAGTCACTATCGAGCTAGTCCCTATCGGCGAAGAAACGAAGGTGTCGATCGTCGAACGACTGCTTGAGTATCGGATTGCCGAGTTCCCGCCGATCTTTCTCGGTCAGGCGGCATGACCGATCCACAACCGGTTCTCGCCGCCCTGGCCGATCCGACCCGGCGCGCCGTCTTCGAGCGGCTTACCTCGCAGGGTCCCGCCTCGGCTTCACTGTTGGCTGAGGAGCTTCCGGTGTCGCGTCAGGCGATTGCCAAGCACCTCGGGCAACTTGATGCCGTCGGGTTGGTGGAGCGATCCGAACAAGGGCGTGAGGTGGTCTATTCGGCCCGGGTAGCGGGCCTTGGGCAAGTGGCGGGCTGGCTCGAATCGGTCGGCTCGGCCTGGGACACCAGGCTTGAACGCCTCCGCCAGTCCTTCGATGCATAAACGCGCCCGTAACCGCCTTCACCGCGTCGAGCGTGCTTACGATGTGGATTATCCGTCGTGGATGCACACTCGATGATAGGAGAGCGATGCCAGTAGATCCGTTCACCATTGCTGCCCAGGCCGGCGGTACCCACGAGAGTTCCGGTCTCGACAGCGGCATCGTCCCGGCGATGCAGCCTTCGACAACCTTCCGCCGTGGCCCGGGTTTGACCGACGAGTTCATCTACCGCCGCTATGGGCATCCCGGTGCGGTGGCAGTCGAGGAGACGGCCACCCAGCTCGACGGCGGTGCTGCCGCACTGGTTTTCAGCTCGGGAATGGCGGCGCTGAGCGCGGTACTCGACTCGGTGCCGATGGGCGGACACGTCGTAGCTCCCATGGTGATGTATCACGGCGGTCAGGATTGGATGCGGGCGCAGGCAGACATCGGCCGGATCGCGTTGACGCTCTTCGACTCCGATGATCCGGAGGCCCTCGAGAAAGCCCTTACTTCGGCGACTGATCTCCTGTGGCTGGAAACGCCTACCAATCCGCTGTGGGGTCTCATCGACATCGCGGCCGCCACCAAGCTTGGCCACGCCGCCGGTGCCACCGTGGTCGTCGACTCGACCGTGGCTCCGCCGGTGACCACCCGTCCGCTCGATCTCGGTGCCGATCTTGTCTTTCACTCGGCGACCAAGTATTACAACGGCCATTCCGACGTCCTCGCTGGCATCTTGATTACGAAAGTCTTCGACGATCGATGGAAGCGGATCGAGACCATCCGGGGGAGCCATGGTTCCATCCTCGGCGCTTTCGATGCCTGGCTGTTGTTGCGTGGCCTCCGGACGATGCCCCTGCGCTACCGCCGCTCGTGCGAAACCGCCGCCGCCATCGCCGCCGTGTTCGAAGGCCATCCGCAAGTCGAGCGGGTTCTCTACCCGGGATTGGCTTCGCATCCCGGGCACGACATTGCCGTTCGCCAGATGACGGACGGGTTCGGAGGCATGCTGTCCGTCCTCGTGAAAGGTGGGTCGTCGCACGCGCTTCAAGTGGCCGAATCGACCCGACTGTTCGCCAACGCCACCTCGCTAGGAGGCGTGGAATCGCTCATTGAGCATCGCGCTTCCTACCAATCGACACCAGTCCCTGAGAACTTGTTGCGGATTTCGGTGGGTATCGAGGACCCCGATGAACTGATTGCCGACCTGGGCCAGGCCCTCAGCGGCTGAAACCCCCTGGCTAGGGTTCTGGGCGATGAGCCAGGGGAACCACCATCTCTCAGTTCGGATTCTTGCCGACAGCGTTTCGGCCGGTCTCGTAGGCGCTGTCCGGTCGCTATCCCTGGCTGCTCTCGTATTCGGAGGTCTGGGCCTTTCCGAAGCGCGAGCTTTCGGCCCAATCCTCATCGGTGCCGGGATTCTCGGACTGGTCATTGCGTTCATGTCTGGTCTAGTAGGCACTCCCCAGTCGAATGCCGCCGCCGTGGTTGCTGTGGCGGCGGGATTGGTGGCTGCTTCGGCAACCGGTTCGACCGATGAGCAATTCGCCCTGGTGATGGCCACCCTGGCGGTTGCATCGTTGGGCACCGGGCTCGTCCTGTACCTGGCCGGGGCGTTCAAACTGGGCCGTTTGATCCGCTTTCTGCCCTATCCAGTGGTCGGCGGTTTCCTCGCTTCCACCGGGTGGCTCTTGCTGGCGGGTGGCTGGCGCCTCGCCCGGGCGTCCGAGGCTGGTTGGATCCCGATTGCTGCCCTCGCCTTCGGCCTGGCAATCGCTTTCGCGGCGCAAATGAATAGCCGTTGGATGCAACCCGTCGTCGTGGGTGTGGCCCTCTCCGCCTTCTTCGGCGTCTTGCTGGCAGCGGGCATTTCCCTTGACGAAGCTGGAACACGGGGGTGGCTAATTGGCCCGTTCGCGGCCGACCCGGTCAGCTTTTCTGATCTCTTCGTGTGGCTTTCTGCCGACCTGGCGCAACTGGCTCCTGCCGTCCCGACCTTGCTTACGGTCCCGGCGGTGGCCGTCCTTTCGCTCCTCCTCAATGCAAGTGCGATCGAAGTTGCTGAGCGAGTAGATCTCCCCTTCGATTTCGAACTCAAAGCCGCCGGAGTCGGCAACGTCGTTGGCGGCCTGGTCGGATCGTTGCCGGGATGGCAGTCGCTAACGCTCCAACGACTCGTGAAGTCGTCGCGGACCAACAAAGTCGGAGCCGTGATCGTGGGTCTCGTGAGCTTGTCGGCTTTGGCTGCCGGGCCGCGAGTCATCGGGTATTTGCCTGTGTTTGTGGTCGCCGGTGTCGTGGCTGGCTTAGGTCTCGATCTGTTGTACGAATGGGTGGTTGCTTCACGAGCCAACGTGACCGCCACCGACTACTCGATTGTGCTCATCGTCGTGGTCGTAACGGCCGGGTTTGGGTTCGTATGGGGTGTAATGGTCGGCGTGTTGGCAGCAATCGGCTTGTTCATCGTTCAGTACTCCAAGATCGAGGTGGTTCAGGCGGCGTTGTCGGGCGATTCGTATCGATCGAACGTGGACCGGCCGCTCACCGACACTGACCGCTTGGCGGAAACCGGGAACGCTATTGCCATCTTCCGAATCCACGGTTTTGTCTTCTTCGGGACCGCCAACCGGCTGATTGGTGAGCTTCGGGAACGCGTCGCTCCCGAAGTGGTTCGGTACCTGGTGGTTGATGGGACTCGCGTCACCGGTTTCGACGGGTCAGCGCTCCACACGTTTGAACGATTCCTCGAGGTGGCTGCCGGAGAGGGCGTCACGACAGTCCTGACCGGTTTCGGCCCGCTCGGCGCCAAGGTTGCCGTTGCCGAGGTCGCCGAAACCGTCTACCGGTTTCATACGCTCGACGAGGGTCTCGAATGGGCTGAGGATCAGATTCTTAGCAACGAAGACTCGTTGTTCTCGTCAGTGGAAACCCAACTTTCCGAGCTCGCTGGTCCATGGGCCGATGACGTCCTCAAGGTGATGGAACGAGTGGAGTTCGGGTCGGGCGAAACCATCATTGCTGAGGGTTCCGTCGGGCATCCATTGTTCGTCATCGAATATGGTCGGGTGCGAGTCGTTCTTGAGTCGACCGGTACCCGGATCCGGACCATGCGTCCGGGGGCGATCGTCGGTGAGATG
>JAGXFS010000143.1 GCA_024637275.1 Acidimicrobiia bacterium | reverse complement strand
CTGGGCCAAAGGCGGACCAACCACAACATTCAACATCGACCCCAACTGCCGCCACGACCACCGCATCAAACACCAATGCGGCTGGACCTACCAAAAACTCCCCAACGGCCACCACCAATGGACCAGCCGACTCGGACACACCTACACCAACAAACCCGAACCACCATGAGACCAGGGGTTCATCCCCGGCACTTCCCGCACATCGCTTCCCCACCCGCCACTTCCCGTGAATGGACACTTCCCGTGAATGGAGAGGAAGCACTATGTGCCTTCGATGTAAGGGTATGTCGTTACGCGAGTACCAAAGACATCTCACGAAGACCATCAAACAGTTTGGTTGGGCCTGCCAGTCGGTCTCGTCCTCAGCAGACGAGCTGGGACCCAACTGGGTGTATACGATCGGCATCGAAGCGTTCGATCAGCCGGAACTCATCGTCGTTGGCATGCCGGACAAGCAAGCCGCAACCATGCTCAACGATGTTTGCCGGGCGTCCACCACCGGCGGCGAACCGTGGCCGGTCCCAGGCGACATCATGTTCCACTCGTGCGGCGACCGCCAACGGATCGCCGTCCTGGCGGTCGCTGATGACATCATCACAGCTGGAGAGTGGTTCAACATGGCGACGTTCCGACGCGCAGCCGGCGCCGAGGGATTCAGAGCGATCCAACTCGTCTGGTCCGATGAGTACGGCCAACTTCCCAGCTGCACCACCGAGGAACAGCCCCTGCTTGGCCAGCCTTGGTGGACGACACACGACTAGCTCTTCGTAGGCTCCTCGTTGCTAGATCTCTTCGTGGCTGGCCGGGTGGCGGTTGCTAGATGGCGTCGTTCCTTTGCGTGACGACCTCAGTCTCAACTTCGGTCACAGCCGGTACGCCATTCACGACTGATTCGTTTTGACGGGTGAGCGTGGTCTTGCGTCCGGACGCGGCCATGATCAGGGTGGCCACGCCGACGATGACACCTATGACGAACATGATGACGCCTACTTGCTGGATGTCGATGCCTTCTACTTCAAGGGTCACTGCCCAGGCCAGAATCGCTCCGGCGGTCACTAGAAATGTTGCGAGTCCAAGTCCTTGGTTTCTCATGATGACTCCTCTTTAAGGGTTTGATTTCACTGATAGTGAACTTCTACGTGAAGTTCTACCCGGATCGGCCCGATTCGAAACCCTCCTAGCGTGGAGCATTTCACAAACGATGTTTCAACTCCCGGTGCATCGGGTATCAGATGAGTACGCAACCAGAAGGAGTGAGACATGCAAACCACAGAAGTAGGCAGAGTCATTGAAGACCTCGTTGAAACTCTCGAGGACGGAAAAAAGGGATTCGCCGAGGCGGCCGAACGCCTGGCAGACGCCGGACGGCCTGACCTCGCCGAACGCTTCCGATTCTTCTCCAGCCAGCGTGAACAGTTCTCCGCTGAGCTACGTGAAGTCTCGGCAACCCACGGCGACTTCGTCGAAGAGGAAGGATCCGTCGGTGGTGCCATTCACCGGGCCTGGATCAACTTCAAGGACGCCGTGTCGATGGATTCGGCCGAGGCCATTCTGGGCGCCGCCGAGACCGGTGAAGACCACGCTGTTAAGCAGTACAAAGACGCACTCGACCAGGACCTCACCATCGATGTCCGTGTGGTCGTCGACCGTCAGGCCATGGTCGTCCAGGCCGCCCATGACGAGGTTCGTCGACTTCGCGACAGCGAGAGCTCCTAATGCCGGGCTGGGCAATCCTGCTCCTCGTCCTCGCACTTGTGCTTGGAGGCGTAGGACTGGCCGTTGAGGCACTTCGGTGGCTCATCATCATCGGCGTTGTGCTCCTCGTCGTGTCGCTCGTCACCGGACGAAAAACTGTCTGACCGACCACCACAACTAGAACCCGACAATTGAATAACAACTGAATACACAACTGAATAGGTGTCAGGAAAGGGCGAAGCCCCAGGGCTTCGCCCTTTCCTCATTGAATACCACCGTTTCAGCTCCCCACTTGACGCGAGCTAGGAGTGCTTGGGCTACAACGTTTCACAGAACGCGACAGTGGGTAGATACCAATCAGAGACTGATTGGAGATCCTATGGGCAAGAAGAGCAAGAAGCAGAAAAAGCGAGCCAAAGTCGCGTCCAAAGTCGACCGATGGGTTGCGGAAGCGCAGCTGTCGGAAGAAGAACTCATCATGGCCGGACTGGGTGTCATGGCCAAGGCCGTCGAACAAGGCCAGAAGAAACTATTCGATCGGGCCATGAAGGCCGGACGACGACTCGCAGACCTCGGTCTACCGTCCCTTGACACTCCCCGATCTAACCGCAAGGAGGCAACTCGCGACGCGACTGCCTCAAACCCATCCGAACCCGTGATCTCCTACCAACACAACGGAGGGGGCTGGTACTCCGTCGAGGTTTCGGGTATCGAAGTTGATCGCCTCCAGGGCGAGCAACCTGCCGCCGAGCGAGCCGGGGAGCTCTTGGCCGCTTACGCCGGGCAAGACGCCGCGGGCCAGACGAGCCGAACAACTGGAATTACCCATATCGGCGGCGGCTGGTACGAAGTCAAAGTTGTCGGCGTGCCCGTTGACCGCGTACGCGGCAAAGACAGCGTCGAAGAACGCTACCGCCACCTGGTCTCATAGGAACACCATGCTGCCACCCGAACAGGAAGTTCAACAAGACAGCCTCGACTCGCCAGATGAGTCGCCAGACGAGTTGCACGCTCCGTCCGTCGAGCCGGAACTGGCTAATTCCGCCTCCGAACCGAGCCCGGCACCCGGGCCATCTCTGGCGGGCACGATGCTTACCGCCATCGGAGTCGTTGGGATAGTCCTGTCGATCGTGATCGGAATTCTCGGTTGGAGACTGATTGGCGATCTGGGCAGCGCCGCCGAACAGAGCCTCAACCTCAGCGGCGCAGCACTGACAACCATTGACCGAACCATCGTCGTAGTCCGCGAAACCGTCGGAACGCTTGGGGATGGTCTCGCCACAGTCGAGGGCTCACTTGGAGATGCCTCCACCACACTTGAGAATGCCAGCGACCTGTTCGACGTGACAGCCGACGTGGCCGCCACCGACCTCCCCGAAAGCATCGCGTCCGTTCGGGCAGCGTTGCCGCCGCTGATCAGCAGCGCCGAGTCGATAACCGACGCCATCGGAGCGTTATCGATCTTTGGCATCAATACCGGCCCGACTCAACCGTTGGCCGAACCGATCATCGAGATCGAAACCAACCTCTCTCAACTTGAAGAACGCCTTCGTACTCAGGCCAGTGCCATCACCGAGATCGCCTCCGACTTCGACTCGTTCTCAGGAGACGCGACGGACCTCGCCGACAATGTCGGCCAAATGAAACGTGATCTTGCTGAGGCCGAGTCCCTGCTCGCCGACTATGAATCGACTACCGCCAACGCCCGTGGTGCGATCGAAACGACGGAGGCTGAAATATCGAGGACCGTCTCTACGGCCAGGGCGACCGTGATCGTTCTGGCGATCATGTTCGGCCTGAGCCAGGCCGCCCCCATCATGATGGGACGAGTTCTTCGGTCAGGACGCGAAATCGGTTGATCAATCGGGCCTCCGGTAGCCTGCCCACAATGAAAGACTGGGCGCAACTCACCGAAAAAGGCAAGTTTCGACGGCTTCGATCTCTGGCCGCCGTGGCGCTTAGGAACTACCCGATCGGGCCGTACCGCATGAGCCTCGTGGGCGGGTTCGCCAATGTCATTTTTCGAATCGACACAGACTCGGCGACCTATGCCCTCCGGGTCGACTATCTCCAGGACCACACGGACGCCGACGTGGCCGTCGAACTGACCTGGCTGGCAGCTCTTGAAGAGACCGACATCGACGTTTGCCGGATCGTGCCGACCACCTCCGGTCAACGCTCGGTCTACGCGGCGGCCGAAGGCGTCCCCGGGTCCCGCCGCTGCGTGCTGCTCGAGTGGATCCCCGGCAAACCGCTCGCCGAGGAAATGACCCCGGCACGGTACGAGCAGCTTGGCGAGCTGTCAGCTCGACTGCATTTGGCCGGCGCCGATTACCAACCGCCTCACCACCCGATGGCCTGGGATCAGGTGTTCTACTGGCAAGAGCCGGTTGACCCGATTGTCTACCACTTGCCCGAACATGCCCATCATTTTGTCGGCGGACGGCGCGAGCTTCTGAACCGGGCGATCGAATCCGTCACCCCCGCCTTCGGAGCGCTCGACCCGTCGAAGGCACAGATCATTCACGCCGACCTACACCCCTGGAACGTGCACATTGCCCGGTCACGGATGATCGCCCTCGACTTCGAGGACGTCGCCTGGGGTCACCGGATTCAGGACATCGCCATAACGTTGTTCTACAAACGCGATGAGCCAGGGTTCGACGACCTGCAAGCGGCCTTCGAGGCCGGATACTCGACGATGGCACCATGGCCTCTCGACTACGAAGGACAGATCGAAACCTTTGTCGCCGCTCGAACCATCATGTTCATCAACTTCATGCTCAACCTCGGCGAAGATCCAACCGAGTTCTACGAGAGAGCCTTTCCCCGCCTCGAAAGGCTACTCGAACACGTCCCGGACAGTTGGTAGGCGAGGCGGAGAACCTTCGACTGCGTCGGGGCTACCGGTCACCCAGCTTCTGGCGAAACCGGGAAGCGCGGTCGGCGAGATCAGCCACCCAGTCGGCATTGGCGGCTTCAGATCCGTATAGGGCAATCCCTCGTTCTGCCCACAGAAGTCCGGCATCCCAAGCCTTGGCTTTCTGCTGACGGATGCACATCTGCCGATAGGTCTCAAGCATCGGAACCTTGCCAAATTTGGCGATCAGAGCGGGCCGCATCGACTCCATCTCAGAATCATGCAAGACACAGGCTTCGTCATACTCCGACAAAGCTGACTCGAACGTGTCGCGGCAGTAATAAGGTCCTTCTCGAGCCGGGCGAACATGAAATGACGATCGATCGGGTTCGCCTCGGTCGCCAATAGTTTGCGCACTTGGCCGATCCTCCGCGCCGAGTCTCCGGCAAGGCCATCGACCCACGACAGGTCGTACCGGACGTCCTCGCGATCGGTTGCCGCAGCAACGCTCAGCCCCGTTCGGACCGATGACCGTCTGGCAGGTCCAGCAGGAGCATCGACAGACCGCGGCAAACCAAAGTCGGCCGGATCAAACGACAGGAACACGCCGAGCTGGCCGGGACCGTTCGCCCGCCGCCCGCCGCCGGCGATCACCCCATGCAACCCGATCGCCCGGCCGTGCTCACGCTCGAGACGAATCACCGCATGCTGCATGAGGGCGGCGTCTTCACGAGATAGATGGCCCACCCGATGGTCGGTCACCAAAACGGCAACCGCGTATTCGTCGTGCGGATTGTTCGGGTCGGGTCGAAGTACCCCGATCACATTGACACGGATCCGATCCGGTCCCCCGGGGCGCTCGCCGACAATATGCCACAAAGCATCCTGATGATGGGACTCGCCGACTACCTCAAGAGATTCCCGACCACCAAGAACGAGAACCTCGGGCTGGTAGGGCGAAAAGGAGGGTCCTGATGCGAGATCCCGAACTGTATCCATGCCAGTCCTCCATTTCGAAAGCTAGCGAAGAACGGGCTCGGGTAGGCGGATACCAACCGAGGACTCGTCATGGACATCTGGAACTTCTGCAAGAAGACGTCATACGACGCGGTTTATCGACTGTTGGTACCGACCTCAGAGACCGAGACGGCAGCTTTGCTCTGCTATCCACTCCTGATGGCGAGGCAGGGCCTGTACGGCATTGACGACCTCCGGACCGGGTTCATGGCGAACCATCTTTGCGGGATGGCAATCTGGGACACCCTTTACGAGGCTGCCACGCTGGGACCGTAGCGCCCCTTAACGGGGTTGGACTCGGCAGGACATCAGACCTTGCGAGGTACCGACACCGTCGTTCCGCTCAACTCCGATCGGTCGCCGGCGAGGTGGCGCAGCAGATCCGCAGCAGCCTCCGCCGGTGTCGTCAGCAGGCCGTCATCTTGGAAAGACTTGAACACCCGGCTCACCTCGTCCGGAGCCGATCGGGCCTCGGTCTGCATATCCGTATCTACGACCCCGGGCCGCCAAACGAAACTGACGAGCCAGGGCGCCTCGAGCGCGAGCTGGCGGGCCAGGTACTCTTCGCCGGCCTTGGCAATCCCATAGGAACCGACGCCAGTCATGTTGCGTTCGGCGATGCCGGAACCAACAAAGACGAAACACCCGCTCCGATCATCAACCATGGCAGGGACGAGCGATCGGACCAGATGCAGGCCTCCGTCGAGACTGGCACCGAGGATTGCGGCAGACTGGCCAGCCGTCGCTTCCCAGATCATCGGGCCGGCACCGGCAACACCCGCATTGTGGACGACGCCGATCGGTCCACCTAGATCGACCGCGGCCGCGGCGATGCGCACGCTCGTTTCAGCGGACCCGATGTCACCAACCACGACCCGGAGCCGGGTCGGGTCATCGAGCGTGGCGGCCTTCGCACGGAGCGTTTCCGCGTTGCGGGCGTTCAATACGAGCCGCGCACCACGTTCCCAGAGACCATCAACGATGGCAGCGCCAACTCCCCGTGACGCCCCGGTTACCACCCAGGTTTCCGAAGCAAAACCCATCAGACCACTCCTCGTAATAGAGCCTCATCCAATCATCCAACCCGCCCCGCAGGGCCAAGGCCACGATACCGACAACCATCCGGTCGGGGGCGGCAAGTTGCCCGACTCGCTGGCTAACGCAGCGTAAATCATTAGTATCGCCGCACGTCCGACGAGGGAAGCCATTGTCGATAGGAACACCTCCACCAGTTCACTACGCCAAGAGTGACGATCTCAACATTGCGTATCAGGTAGCTGATACCAACGGTCCCGACCTCGTCTATGTGTCGGGATGGGCGTCCCACCTCGACATGATGTGGCAAAACACGTATCAAGCTCCTTTTCTCCATCGCCTCAGCCAGTTCAGCCGCCTCATTACGTTCGACAAACGCGGCGTCGGCTTGTCAGACAGGGTGTCTATCTCTGACCTTCCGACACTTGAACAGCGAATGGACGACGTCCGAGCCGTGCTTGATGCGGCCGGCTCAACCGAGGCATACCTATTCGGCCACTCCGAAGGATCCGTTCTCAGCACGCTTTTCGCCGCTACCTATCCCAAACGAACCAAAGGGCTCATGCTCTACGGTGCGTACGCGACGCGCGTTCCACAAGACGACTACCCGTGGGCGCCGTCGCCGTCCGACCGAGCAGAGTTTTTCGACCAGGTCCTCAACCACTGGCCGGAACTTTCGATCGAGTCCATGGCGCCTTCGATGGTGGAGGACGCGTCGTTCGTCGAAGATTTCAATCGGTACCTACGTTCAGCGGCCAGCCCGGCGGCTGCTCACGCCCTCGCGGTCATGAACACGGAAGCCGACATCCGCAGCATTCTGCCCACCGTGACCGTACCGACGCTCATCATTCACCGGATCGGAGACCGGGACGCCGACATCGAAGGCGCACGCTACATGGCCGAGCGAATCCCCGACGCCCATCTAGTGGAACTCGAAGGCGAAGACCACTTGCCATGGACAGAAGACTCCGAATCGGTCCTCTCGGAAATCGAACAATTCGTAACCGGCACCAAACCCGAACGGGAGATCACGCGGGTGTTATCGACCGTCTTGTTCACCGACATCGTCGACTCAACCGTTCAGGCTGTCGAGATGGGCGACCAAGAATGGCGCCACCTCCTCGACCGCCACGACGCGATCTGTAGGCAACAAATCAGCCACCATCGAGGCCGCCTCATCAAAGCAACGGGAGATGGCATCCTCGCCACGTTCGACGGACCCGCCCGGGCGATTCGCTGTGGACAAGCCATCGCCCTGGCTGTCCGCGAGTTGGGCATCGAGATCCGCGCGGGCCTGCACACCGGGGAGATCGAACTGCGCGGCGAGGACATCGGTGGCGTGGCAGTCCACCTGGCATCGCGAGTCATGGGCTTCGCAGGCTCGAGCCAGGTAGTCGTGTCTCGAACGGTCAAAGACCTGGTGGCGGGTTCAGGACTGTCCTTCACCACGCTGGGACCGCAATCCCTCAAGGGTATCCCGGGAACCTGGGAACTGTTTATCGCATCCGGCTGACCGATAACCCGCCGAGAATGGCATCGTTTGACCTATGGTTTCACCCAACCATGAGAACGATCAAACCTTGACATCGAGTACCGAATCATCTTTGACCGAAGGACTGTCCTCGATCAGCGCTGAACAATGGATCACCGCGGGCGGAATCGTCGTATTGGCGGCGGTGCTGGGGTGGATCGTCAGACGCGCCCTCCAGTCCGTCGTCGGAGGGCGCACGGACAGCGCATTTGTCGGCAAACTTCTCGGCCGGATCGCCGGGTACGTCGTGTTTCTGGTCGGCATCACCTACGCTCTCCGGACCCTGGGAATCGACCTCGGGCCGGTGTTTGCGCTCGCCGGCGTCGCCGGGCTGGCCCTGGCGCTTGGACTACAAGACCTGGTCGAAAACCTTATCGCCGGCGCATATCTGCTCGCCAGACGACCGTTCCGGGTTGGTGACGAGGTCGAAACCAACAGCGTGTTTGGTACGGTCCGCGACATCACCCTCCGCACCACCGTCTTGTCGATGCCAGACGGTTCGATCGCGTACCTGCCCAACGGGACGGTTTGGAAGAACACCATCATCAACCAGACGGAGGAAGGAAACCGCCGGTCATCGCTGTCCGTAGGAGTCGCCTACGATTCGAATCTCGATCGGGTCGAGGACCTCCTCGCGGCCGCAGCCCGATCTGTCGAGAGCGTTCTCACCGAGCCAGACCCCTTTGCCGTCGTAGACGAGTTCGGCGACTCGAGCATCGATTTCAAGGTCTTCTTCTGGCACGGGTCGCGAGAAGCCCAGGAACGGATCGTATCTCATCAGGTCGCCAAAGCCATCAAGCGCGCCTTCGACGAAGCGGGCGTCAACATCCCGTTCCCGATCCGCACCATCATTCAGAAATCGACCAACAACCCCGAGTGAGTCAGCGGCGGCTCGTGGTACTGCACTCGGCCTCAAGCGTACCGGGGACCGCCTCAACTTCGTCCGTTAGCGCATTGTCGAACTCACCGGCAACCGAAACCAGATCCCCGTTCAGGGTCACCCCAGTGGGGGCACTCATGTTCCAATCGACCACGGGGTTCTCGAAGTCCTCGATGTCGTTGATAGAGGTCTCGTGAGTGAGGTCGGCGCCCTCGTAGCGACCCTGACCGGAATCATCCCAGATGTTCGCCTGCATTTGCACCCGGGTTCCGTCCGAATGCTCACCGAACGAGTTCGACGTGAAAGAGAAGACGTCGCTCTCCGTGTTCTCATGACCAAACGCGCAATCGAAGCTGTCGAACTCCCAAACCTCATCACCGATGGTCAACGTGGCTGAACCCGGGAAGATGCGCGATGCAATGAAGTCTGAGGTGGCCTGATCCAGGTCGCCCGCCGTCGGGTTGGCACTGATCGCCCGGTAGTCAATCGTCCGCATGTCGATGTTCACCCAATCGATCGTGGCGAGGTCGACCGTTGCCCAGTCAATGTCGCTTCCGTCGATCGACCCGCCGGGGTCCCCCGAAGTTGGCTGATCATCAGGTGCCGCCGCGGTCGTCGGCGTTTCAGTCGTTGGCGCATCCGTTGGCGTTGGCGAGCCCTGATCCGTTCCGCCAGTGTTGTCCGATGCTGCCGCCGACGTTGGTGTCGCCGTTTCGCCGCCACCGCCACACGCGGCGAGTACCACCGCTAGCGCTACCAGACCGTGTTTTGCCCTACGTCCCATGGCCGTGCCTCCCGCTCGACATCCCGAAGCAACGAACACACCGATGCCCCCATTTGAGGTTCTGAGCCTATACGAACACGCCAGACCTTGACGGCGGAACCAGTGCCTAAGCCCTTCTCGCCGATCGCTAGGCCCGCAGTAGACTCAAAAGCGGCCATTCGTACAGAATCTGAAACCGGATGATCTGGCGCGGCTCGATCCAGCTCGGCTTTCGGCCGCTGACCTTCGGCGAATTGTCCGGAATGCAGCCGACCCCGCAAGAAATGAATGAGCAGGTCAACGAGACCGGAATAGCTCGCCGTCCTCCGAGGTACTCTTCGAAAGCCACCCGGACCCTCCCAATGTGCGACCCGATAGTTGAGCGTCACTCTGTTCTCATCCTATTATCCGCAAGTGCCGCCGGGAGGCGAGGCGTCGACGTAAGTCAGAGGACACACCGAATTCGGGCGTGACTCGACAAACGACAGCAGAAAAGGGACCACCATGAGTATGCGGAACTCCGGCAGTACCGGTGTGACCTTGCTCGATGTGGCTCGAGAGGCAGGCGTTCATGTGTCAACGGTCTCCCGTGCCCTTGACCCGGCCCATCATGCCCGGGTCAAGGATGCGACGCGCCTCCACATCGAAGCGGTCGCCCACAAGCTTGGATATCGCCCGGACATGGTCGCTCGCGGTCTCCAGAGTGGCCGGACTGCGGCCGTCGGTGTGATCGTCGCTGACCTCGGCAACACGTTTATTACCCCGGTGATCCACGGATTGACAGCCGCAGTCGAGACGGCCGGCATGATGCCAATGATCGCCGAGACCGAAGACGATCACGACCGCTTCTCAAATATCCTTGACCATATGCTCAGCCGGCGAGTTGACGCGATGGTGGTCACGAGCGCCCGTACGGCGGACCGCGAGATCCTCGAGGCAGCAGGGCGGATCGTGCCGATCGTCCTCGCAGGAAGGCCACTCGACGGTACGAGCCTGGCCCAGGTCATTGTCGACGAAGTATCCGGAGGTCGCCTGGTAGCTGAACACTTCGCTGGCCTGGGTCACCGCCTGGTGGCCCAACTCCGTGGGCCGCTTGACGTTGCGAACTTCCCACGGCGCGCAAGCGGTTTCTCCGCTGCCTGCACTGAGGCTGGTATTGAAGAAGTCCTTGTTGATGAAGCAGCCACCTTGCCAATCATTGACGAAGGTCGACGCATCATGCAGGTACTCATGGATCAAACCACGGCACTGCCGTCGGCGCTCTTCGCCCACAATGATCTCATGGCGCTCGGAGCATTGACGTTGTTGCGCGACAACGGAATCGTGGTCCCCGACGACATCGCTCTGGCGGGATACAACAACCTGCCAACTGTCGGCCACGTCAGCCCCAGCCTCACGACGGTCAACTATCCGAGTACCGACGTCGGCAGGATCGCTGGCGAAATGATCTTGAGTCTGCTGGCCGGGGATTCGGTGGTAGATGTCGTGCTCGAACCGGAGCTCGTCGTCCGCCACTCCACGCAAACGAAAGCGTAGACGTCTCGGACTGCTTGATCATCTGCCAAGCTCGTCTACTTGCGCACCGCCCCTGTCAACCGCCGGACTATCTTGCAGTTTGGCTGCGAAAGGGACAGAAAATGGAACGGAAGAACGTACTTTTGGGAAACCCGTATGAAGAGCTCGTCGGATTCTCTCGAGCAGTCCGGGTGGGCCCATCGATCTGCATCGGTGGGACAGCGCCTATCGGCCCCAATGGCGAGACCGTCGGGGTTGGAGATGTCGGAGCACAAGCGCGGCGATGCTTCGACATCATCGCCGAAGCGTTGGATATGGCAGGGAGCTCGCTCGACGATGTCGTACGAACCCGCCTACTTCTCACGCGAATCGAAGACTTCGAGGAGGTTGTGCGAGTCCGCAAGGAGTACGTCGGTCACGTGAAGCCAGTAGACACCATCGTGCAGGTCAGCGGTTTTGTGAACCCCGAGTGGCTGCTCGAGGTCGAAGCCGACGCGATAATCACGGATACGCTCGCGTAGGCTCGCGAAATGGATCTATCACACGCAGCAGCCTTTCTCAGCCAACACAACCGCGGGGCCCTCATGACCCTGAAACGGGATGGGCGTCCGCAGGCGTCCAACATTTCCTATCACTACGGCGATGGGGTAGCCAGGATCTCGGTCACGGACAGCCGGGCCAAGACCCGGAATCTTCGACGCGACCCACGCGGCAGCTTGTATGTGACGTCGGAAGACTTCTGGCGTTTTGTGGTCGCCGAAGGAACCGCCGAACTGAGCGATGTCACTACCTCGCCCGGTGACGCAGCCGGCCAGGAGTTGCTTGAGGTGTACAACGCCATTAGTGCCGAGCCGCACCCGGACCCGGATGAGTTTTTTCAGGCGATGGTCGACGACCAACGGCTCGTCATCCGCCTACGGATCGAAAGTGCCTACGGTCAACTACCCGGGTGATCAGTCGGGAATCGCTCCATCAGGGGCTGATGATCTGACATACCCCTTCGGGTGAACAATCGGCCGGGTCCAGACCAGCTCCTCGCTGCAGCAAGCTATCGACCTCGGTTCGCAACCGCTTCAGGTCTTTGATGCGAGCGTCGATCTCGTCACGCTTTCCTGTCAGCAGTGACGTCGTGTGCTCGCAAGGAGCGTCTCCCGCATCGCGAACCGCCAGGATGCTCTTGATCTCCGACAAACGGAGCCCGGCCCCCTGGGCGGCAGCGACGAATCGCAAGCGGTTGATGGCTCGCTCGTCGTAGTCCCGGTAACCAGCATCCGTACGCAGCGGAGGCGGAAGCACGCCCTTGTCTTCGTAGAACCGAATGGTCCGGACCGGGGTGCCGGTTTCTTCAGATAATTCGCCAATTTTCATATCTTGAGAATAGTACTTGACCTTCCACCAAAGTGGAGGGTTTATGGTGATCATATGAACATCTCACTGCTCTATTTCGACGGTTGCCCCAATTGGAAACAGACCGAAGCCGACCTCGCATCCTTGGCGACGGAGTTCGACTTCACAGTGAACCATCAAACGGTCGAAACGATTGAGGACGCCGAACGCTGGCAGTTCCGCGGGTCCCCAACGGTTCTCATCGACGGAACCGACCCATTCGCTCGCCCTCAGGACCCGATTGGTCTTGCCTGTCGCATTTATCAAACTCCTACGGGGGCCGCCGGGGCACCAACCATCGACATGCTACGTTCGGCGCTCGGGCGGTAGATGATGCCTGACACATCAGTCGAATTCGACAACCAACGGGGCATGGTCGGACGGTCTCGAGTCGGGCACCTTCGACGGCTTTCGGAAATCTCTCTCGATATGGGACTCGCGCAGGCGTCCGGCCAGCGATCGACTCACCAATACGTGGTCGATCCGCAGTCCTTGTCCTTTGTGGAACGCACCGAACCGGTAGTCCCACCAGGTGAACCCGGGCTCGTCGGGATGCAGAGAGCGGTAGGCGTCGACGAATCCCCCTTCAA
Organism: Acidimicrobiia bacterium; assembly: GCA_024637275.1. Classification (GTDB taxonomy): domain Bacteria; phylum Actinomycetota; class Acidimicrobiia; order Spongiisociales; family JAENVV01; genus JAENVV01. The sequence continues at coordinate 13,737 of JAGXFS010000143.1, read as the reverse complement.
CGGTCGAAGCCAGCCTGGACCGTTCATCGGCCGTGGTGTGCGTTGCCCCATGAATCTGAGCCGGGTCCCACACGTCGAGATCCGTTGGACACACGTTCAGGTCTCCAGCAATGATCGTCGGCTCCCCCACCAGCTCAGCAGCCCGTCGAGCCATTGCCTCAAGAAACGCCAGCTTCTGAGCGAAGGGTTCCGAACCGATCGCCTGGCCGTTGGGAACGTAGGCACTCACGACACGTATTCCGTTGACGGTCGCTTCAATCCAGCGAGCTTCGTCCGCGACGACCTCACCGTCGAGTCCGTGACGGACATTATCGATGCCGAGTTCCGACCGAGCCAAGATCGCAACGCCGTTCCATCGACCGGCCGAGTAATCCGCGGCCCTGTAGCCGGCGGCGAGCAGCGGGAGATGCGGAAATCTGTCAACCGCGGCCTTGGTCTCCTGAACACAAACGATGTCGGGAGCCAGTTCTTCAAGCAAGACTAGCAATCTGGACAAACGCGCGGATATCGAGTTGACGTTATACGTGACAAAACGCACCGACGTAGCCTATCCGTTAGTGGATCACCGGTGGCTTTCACGACCCGTCCACGATCGGGGCAAGTAGGTTTCAGCACCGTACGGCGGCCGTTACCCAACAAGGAGGCGAGCTGATGGATCATTCCCAACACACCGAGATGCCGATAGATCCGGCAATGGATCACGCCGGACACAACCAACCTGAAGGTGCCCAGCACGACCAGCACGGAGGGCATGACAAGCACGAGGGCCACAATCCCGAAATGTTTCGGGACCGGCTCTGGGTCAGCCTGGCGCTCACCGTTCCGATTCTCTACTTCTCGGAACAGTTCCAGAAGTGGTTCGGTTATCGGGCCGCCGACTTTGCTGGAGTCGAGTGGATAAATCCGGTCCTGGCCACGTTCCTGTTCATATACGCCGGTGCGGTCTTCTTGAAGGGAGGTCGCAACGAGATCCGCGATCGGGCTCCCGGCATGATGACCCTGATTTCGATTGCCATCAGCGTCGCCTACTTCTACAGCCTGGCCGTCTCCCTCGGAGTCGACGGCGAACCGTTCTATTGGGAACTCGCCACCCTGCTTGACGTGATGCTCCTCGGACACTGGATCGAGATGCGATCGGTTCAGTCCGCTAGCCGAGCGTTGGATGACCTGGCAGCCATGGTTCCAACCGTCGCGCACCTCGTCGACTCCGGCGGAGAGATCACCGACGTACAGGTGGATTCGCTGAAGATCGGGGATCAGATCCTCATTCGGCCCGGCGAGCAGGTTTCCGTCGACGGATCAATCGTCGAAGGTGCATCAACCATGAATGAGGCATTCCTCACTGGGGAGTCCCGACCAGTGACCAAAGGAACTGGCGATGAAGTGGTTGCCGGAGCTGTAAACGGTGAGGGTGCACTAACCGCCGAAGTCACCCGACTCGGTGACGACACTGCCCTCAGCCAGATCATGCGCCTCGTGGAAGAAGCCCAAGCATCTCGGGGCCGATTCCAGGTGCTCGCTGATCGGGCGGCCTTTTGGCTGACCGTCATTGCGGTCGGCGTTTCGGTCCCAACTCTGGTCGCGTGGCTCGCGTTCGGCTCGGAGGGAACCAGCTTTGCGGTTGCCCGGTCCGTCACGGTTCTCGTAATCGCCTGTCCCCACGCCCTTGGTCTGGCGATCCCGTTGGTGAACATGAATGCAACCTCCGTCTCAGCCAAGAACGGAATCCTTGTGAGAAACCGCGAGGCATTCGAGCGGGGCCGCTCCATCCAGTTCGTCGCTCTCGACAAAACCGGAACGCTGACTGAGGGTCGTTTCGTCGTGTCGGCCGTGACGGCCGTTGCGATGTCCGAGGAAGAAGCGCTTGATATCACCGCCGCCCTGGAACAGCAATCCGAACATCCCTTGGCTGCCGCAATTGTCGATGCCGCCGACGGTACCAACACTCGATCTTCCAATGTGTCGGCAGTCCCTGGACATGGTCTGGAAGGAATTGTCGACGGTGCGCCCTGGCGAGTCGGTCGACCGGAATGGGCATCGGAACTAGGACTTCAGGTCGAGACGGTTGCCCAGGATGCCCTCGATGCAGCCGACCAACGTGGATCAAGCGCCGTCGTACTCATGGACACCGAGCGGGTCAGAGCCGTCATCACGCTCGACGACAAAGTTCGTGACTCAGCTCACCACGCGATCAGCTCGCTGAAGGCGATGGGCATCGAGCCGGTGATGATCACTGGCGACGCCGAAGCCGTTGCCGCGTCAGTTGCCAGGGAGTTAGGTATCGATCGGTACCACGCCCGGGTGCTCCCCAACCAGAAAGCGGACATAGTCAAGGAGCTGAAAACCGAGGGTCCGACCGCATTTGTTGGCGACGGCATTAACGACGCACCCGCCCTGCTTACGGCAGATCTGGGCGTGGCCATCGGGGCCGGGACGAACGTGGCCATCGAATCGGCTGACCTGGTGTTGGTCAACGATGACCCGTCGGATGTGGCCCGGGCGCTGAAGTTGGCGAGAGCCACCCGCCGCAAGATGCTCCAGAACCTCGGCTGGGCGACCGGCTACAACGTCGTCGCGCTGCCTTTGGCTGCCGGAGTTGGGGTAGGTGCAGGGATCCTGCTGTCACCGGCCGTCGGGGGCCTCTTCATGAGCGCGTCGACGGTGATCGTGGCGATAAATGCCATGCTCCTGCGGGGCATCGATCTGGAATAGTTTGCTTAGGTGCACGTGGTTAGGCCGAGCGGCGTCGGGTGCGCTCCCGGGCCGGGGCGGTCGGGCGAATTTGCACGCCCAGACGCTCAATAACTTCGTCACGGCTCGGGCGATCTCCGGGCACGTAGCCGTCGACTGCCGCCCGGATCGCGGCGATGTGGGCTGGCGTTGAGCCACAACAAGCCCCAATGATCTTCACGCCTGATCGCAAGGCGACCTCTACATAGTCGGCCATGGTTTCCGGGCCGGCCGGGTATTCAAGGCCCTCATTCTTATATAGCGGGATCCCGCAGTTGCCTTTCGAGATGATGAGTTGCGTCCGGTCGATCTCGGTGATCTCGTGCACCGCCACGACGTTATCGCCTGGCCCGATCCCACAGTTTCCCCCAACCGCAGCCAGCTTGGTACCGCCGGCCCAGTCGGCGAATGCCGCCGGGCTGAGGCCCATCATGGTTTTACCGACCGTATCAAAACTGAGCGTGGCCGTCACAGGAATGTCGAACCGCTCTGCCGCTTCAACCGCGGCAGCAACCTCTTCCTGGCTCGACAGCGTCTCAATCCACAAGACGTCAGCGCCTCCAGCAACGAGGCCCTCCATCTGATCGGCAAACACTTCGACGGCTTCGGTATGAGTCAGAGGCCCGAGCGGCTCCATGAGATCGCCGGTCGGGCCAATGCTGCCGGCAACAATCACCGGGCGATCGAACTCGTCGGCCACCTTCCTCGCCAGGCGAGCGGCAGCCTCATTGAGGTCAAAGACCCGATCGGCTGCACCATGGAGCATGAGTCGTCGGGCATTGCCGCCGAACGTGTTCGTCAGAATCAGATCGGCGCCAGCATCGAGGTAGTCGCGGTGAACGGCGGCGATCATTTCGGGGGAGTCGACATTGGCAAGTTCCGGACATCCGCCCACTTCAAGACCACGGGCGAACAGCGCGGTACCCATGGCACCGTCGGCCACCACGGCCGCCCGGTTGGCGAGGATTGCTTCAAACACTGACATGGTGTACTCCTCTTCGTCAGTGCGGAGGCGGCGGAAATAGCAAAGACCGCTACGGCTAAAGCGGTCTTCAAACTCGACGCTTTAGCTGCATTTTTAGAGCGCCCGCAAGCTGACGAATCAAATTGGCGCTTTCACCTTCTATTGTATCAGCAAACCCGCTCATCCGATAGGGGACGCCATGACACCGACTCGATCAGGCCCCCGTTAGGAAAAGCACATCCGAAGTCGGTTGTGGAGAACCCCCGGCGGGTTCAAGCGTCACGCCGATAAGGCTGCCTGGCTCCCAGGCCGTATCAAGGATCAACCGAGCGGTGCCGTCTTCGTCGGGTACGAATACGCCAGCCGACACCGGTCCATTGTCGCCGATCAGCCAGGCTTGATACGTACGGCCATCTTCGACGGGCTCGAGTGACTCTGCGATGAGCGCCATTGCACCGTCCGACTCCCGGTAAACGGCTTGCATCTGGGCGGTGTCAACGTAGGCATCGGTGGCGGCCATCTGCACGACTACCGCGTCCGAAGCTGCGACGAGGGTAGAAACGGGATCCTGTTGAAGGAGGAAACTTCCGGCTGCCAATACGATCGCCAGGGCGGCGGCCACACCAAGCAACCACTGGCGCCGCGGCCGGCGCATCGGGGCCACTTGAGGAGTTGTTGCGACGTCAGCGAGCACCCGATCACGCAGCTCAGGAGAGGGAGCAACCGCGACGTCTTCAGCGATTGCTTCCAGCAATGGTGCGAGATCACGCATCTCGGACTGGCAGCTATCACAGGACTGCAGGTGCAGTTCATACTCGGCCACATCGCCGGCAGATAGTTCGCCGAGCAGATACGAGGTCAGGTCATCGTGGCTCACGCCGACACCTCCATCGCTCGTCTTAATTTGGACATGCCAACACTCATTCTGGACTTAACGGTACCCAGCGGAACGCCTAACTTATCCGAAATCTCTTGCTGGGTGTGTCCCTCGTAGAACGCTAGGTCGATCACCACGCGCTGATCTTCGGGGAGCAGCAACAGCCGTTGTCGCATCTCGCTTGAGGTCTCCTCGGACTCGAGGCGTTCGTGGGCAACGTCGGGCGCCACATCCATCGTGGTTGCGGTTTCCTCACGGCGTTTGCGCGCTTCTTCCGAACGTACCCGATCAATGGCCCGACGACGGGCGATGGTAAGAATGAACGTGGCGGCTGAGCCTCGTTCGGGATCCCAGGTTGGGGCGGCAGACCACATCGCGACGAACGCCTCCTGGGTAACTTCTTCAGACTGTTGCCGATCGCGCAGAACTCGCAGCACCGTGCCGAACACCGCAGCGCTCATGGCGTCGTAGAACGCAGCGAAGGCGCGCTGATCACCGAGGGCGATCTTGGCCATCAGGGCATCGGGTTGACTGGTTACGAAATCGGACATCTTTGCGAGCACCACTCTACTTACCGCCATCAGTCTCGAGAACGGCCATACTCGAATCGGCCGACGATAAGGAACGGCGTAGGTCATGTCACGAATCCGAATCCGTCAGGGAGTCGAGCAGCATCTGGGCGGCGTAGCGATGGACCGGGTGAAAAGCGGGGTTACGAGCCATGAGCGCCTCCACCTCGGCGAGCGCCCTGTCCGGGTCACCAACCGCCGCCCAAATCATCGCCGAGTGAAACTGGAGTTCACCGTCTTGGGTTCCGAGGCGAGTGGCTTGATCGGCAGCATCGCGAGCAGCCTGATAGTCGCCGGCGCGATACAGGGTCCACCCATAGGCGTCCCAAGTACCGACGTCTTGTCGCCGATCGAGATCGGCCTTCGCCAGCTGGACGGCCTCATCGGAATGTAGCGCGCGGTCTGCCCACAGCACGGCCAGGCTACGCCCGGTTAGCTCGGGCGACTCGTTCGCATAGATAGTCTCAGCGACGGCGTAAAGCTCGGCGGCCCGGGTGAGGTTGCCGGATACGACCTCGAGATCGGCCAGGGATGCCGTCCAGCCTGGGTCGCCCGACTGAAGGGCCATTGCTTTCTCGTAGCTGGCCTTGGCTGCATCGATACGCCCAAGCCCTGCGAGTACCTTGGCCTGCCCGGCATATCCGACGGCCCAGGTGGGGTCCAGCGAGATCGCCTGTTGAGCCTTGGCCAGAGCGGCTTCGTAACCCCCGGCATCGAACAGCAGATCCGATTCCAACAATAGGTAGAACATGAGGTTGCGTCCGCCAACCTGGCGATCGACCGCTAGCTCCGTAGCTTGAGCCGAAAGCAGTACAGCATCGTCCTGGGCACCGCGAAGATGAGCGAGTTCGGCGGCGCGGACGATAGTCGCCGGATGGTCGGCGGGGAGGTTGGTAAAGGCCGCTTCGGCGCCATCAACGTCTCCGAGTTCGAGCAACGCATCACCCTTAAGTAGCCAGGCAGCCGTGTTGAGTTTGTCAAGTTCGAGTTGTGCCTCGGCGATCTCCAAGGACTGCGAGAAGCGGTGCAGGGTGCCGGCCGAGCGGGCCAGGCCCATCTGGGCGATTTGAGAATTCGGGGCAAGCGCCACAGCCCTCTCGTAAGCACTCAGCGAAGCGCGATAGTCGTTCAGGTCGCCGGTCAAGGCAGCCCGGTTGAAGTAGTGGCCACCAAGAGCCTGAAGGTCGACGTGGTTCGGCGACTCTGAAACACGAGCATCGAAGACGCCGATGAGCCGGGTCAGTTCAGCTGGATCTGGCAACGTGTTGGAGTAGGCCAATGACGGGGGCGGAGGGGTTGTTACTGCGGCGACAGCGACAGTTCCTAACGAGAAAATGGCTGCGGCCAGAACGGCCATCAGAAGTTTGCGCATCACGTTGTCCTTTCAAACTTGGAGGGGTGGGCGCAGCCGAAGCTGTGCCCACCCCGTTTGGTGTTGCTAGTTGTTCGGCCAACCCAGGTATGGGAAGGTCGACAGGTAGTCGGTGTGCGGACCAACGCCATCGCTGGTCACGATGCCCTTGGTTACGATCGACAACTCGATGTCGATGACATCATCAGCCAACGCTCGACCGTTCAACGGTCCTGCGGCTGACGTGGAGGTGTCGTACGTGATGACGTCCGGCAACAGCACGGCCGCCAGACCGCGAGCTTCTTCGTCCGTGTACGGCGTCACATTCGTGGGATCGAGGGACGAGAACGCTTGGAGCGCACTCACCACGGCATCAGTGAAGTTGGCAACGTCGTTTTTGGGGTGCGAGGCGTTGAAGACGTTCTTCGCCGCCGATGGCGCTCCGACGATCGGACCCGAGCTGTTCACAACCGTGTTGATCGCCGGGCGACCGATCCGGTCGATCTGCGTGGCGTTGTTCCGGCTGACCGAGGTGGTGGTTGCCCATACTCCGATGTTGGTGCCAAGACGGGCGTCGGGTACTTCAATGACGATCGCCAACGTGTTGAGATCAGCAAAGAAGTCACTCGGCATATTGCCGAGGCCATCCGGACCGATACCTTCGACCGTGCCGAGGAACCCACTCAGGTCGAAGAAAAACGGATCGGACCGCAGTCCGGCCCAGGCGGTTCCGCCACCATCGAGTGCGAAGGATTCACCGACAAAACCTTCGCCGATAACCCCACCGCTCTTGCCGGTTGATCGGGCCTTGCGACCGGTCGCTTCACGGACCTTGACCTTCTGACGGCCGTCGTCCTGGGTGATGAATGTCACCGAGTACATGGTGTCCTCGACGGCGTCACCATTGGTGTCGACGCGCAAATGATACGAACCATTCTGCTTATCAATGAACGTCGAGGCGCCAGCGGCGAGCGGGCTGACACTTACCGCCAGAACCGTGTTAGCCGGATTCGCGCCTTCAAAGACGTAGAGATCATTGATGTCGAGACGGCTATCGCCTCCCGGCGAATTGAGTCCTGGAGCATCCAGATGGTCGGCACTCTGGGCGATCTGGGGAACGGCCCCGACGGCCACCACCAACGCCATCAGAAGCGCAGCCATCAGGGCTAGCGAGCTTTTGCGTATTCGAGTCATCATTCCTCCTATGTGTGAGATGACATGGGAGGTTCGAAACAGAGATCAATCCGGTTCAGTTAAATGGAATCGGCCGCGCTAGACCAGTTCGGGTCGGGAGCAGCTACGCGGCGGGTGTCGTGCCAGTCTCACAAGAAAGCAACGGAGACCATAAGCGCCCGCCGCAAGGGCGGCGCTCAATCCTTGATGTACGGTTGACCGTCGGCGGCGGGAGGCCGGCTTCGTCCGACGACGCCGGCCACGACGATGATCGTGACAAGATAGGGGGTCATGGAGAGAAACTCGGACGGAATCGGCGTTCCGAGGATCCCAAGTTTCTGCTGAAGTGTCAGTGCGAAACCGAACACGAGACCGGCTCCGAGCGCACCGAACGGCATCCAGCGACCGAAGATCATGGCGGCAAGGCCGATGTACCCGACGCCGGCAGTCAGGTTCTCCTCAAATCGCGAGACCTGGGCGAGCGTCAGGAAGGCGCCACCAAATCCGGCAATCAACCCACCGTACATGACATTGCGGTACCGGGTTCGGTATACGTCAATGCCAACGGTGTCGGCAGCCTTGGGATGCTCGCCGACCGCCCTGGACCGCAGCCCCCAGCGGGTATAGAACAGACCGAAGTGCAGGACGATCACCAGGATGTACGTGCCGTACACGAACATGTTGTGGTTGAAGAACATGGATCCGAGTACCGGAATATCCCCGAGCAGCGGGACCTTATGCGTGGAAAACCGGCCCGGCGAGTTCAGTTCCGGCGTCACAGAGAGAATACGCCGAGCCAGGAATGATGTCAGACCAAGAGCAAAAATGTTGATGACGACACCGGCGATGATCTGGTCGATCCGGTAGCGGATGGACAAGACCGCGAGAACGAACCCCAGGATTGCCCCGGTGAGCATCGCTCCGATCAACCCTGCCCAGATCCCCCAGGCTGACCCGGCCACCGTGCCGACGAAGGCGGCAGTTAGCAGTTGCCCTTCAATCGCAATATTGATGATGGCGACCCGCTCACACATCAACCCCGAGAGCGCACCGAGCGTGACCGGAACTGACAGGATCACCGTGGACCTCAGCATGCCGACGAGGCTGAAAGACTTGTCAGCCGCGGCCCAGGTCAGGAACGCCAGAGCAAAAAGGCTGAGTGCAATCGCCAGTCCCAAGTTGGTCCACTTGACGTGCGTTCTCCGCAGCACCCAGCCACCAATGAATGCAATAGTCGCCGCAACGACAAACGACAGAACCTGTGAGCTGACCACCCAGGTGAGGTCCGGGTCGCCGGGCAACGACAGGTTGAAGGTCGAAACGAACGATGAATCGACGCCAAGGGCAAACACCCACAGCACGAACGCGGCGATGGCGACGAGCACAATCCCGATGGCAGTTGCCCGGCGCTCCTCCGGCGTAGCCCGGACCTTTTCAACAATTTCAGGGGAGGTTGTGACAGCCATTTAGCCACCCCACCCGGTGGAGACGGTGGTTGACATGTCTTGATCAGGTGTTTTGATCCGGTAGATCGCCCGGACCAACCGTGGGGCGGCGATCATGACGATAATCAGCGCCTGGAGGACGAGAACCAGGTCGATGGGGACGCCCGCGGCTCCCTGCATCTCGCGACCGCCTGCTCGGAGCGCACCGAAGAGGATACCGGCGAACAGAACACCGACAGGATGAGATCTACCAAGTAGCGCCAGGGCGATAGCGTCAAACCCGACGGTGCCTGCGAAATTCGAGATCCCCCGATACGGTTCCAATCCGAGAATCTGATTGGTCCCGGCGATACCCGCCAGGCCGCCGGAGACGGCCATCACTCCCAGGTAGATCCACGCCACACTCATGCCGGCGTACCGGCCACCGTGCGGGTTGTAGCCGACAGCCCGGAACTCAAAGCCGATCGTAGAGCGATACATCAGCCACCAAACGAACGCCACGGCAGCCAACGAAAAGAAGAATCCAATGTGCAGCCGATAGTCACCGACCAGGGTTGGGAACTGCGCCGTTGCATTGACCTTCTCGGAGATCGGGTCGTTCCGACCGGTTGCTTGAAACACCGAGGTCTTGAGCAGGTAGTCCACCATGAACAGGGCCACAAAGTTCAACATGATGGTCGTGATGACTTCGTGCGCACCGGTCCGGGCCTTCAAGAGGCCGGATATGCCCCCCCAGATCGCCCCGCCCATGATGGCGGCTGCGATAGCGAGCGGGATATGAATGATCGCCGGCAGCGTGAAGCTGAATCCAACCCAGAGGGCGACCATTCCGCCGATGTGCATTTGGCCGTTCACACCGATGTTGAACAGACCCGCCTGGAAGCCAACCGCGACGGCCAACCCGGCCAGGATCAAGGGTGTTGCCGCAAACAACGTTTCGCTGATCGCCCGGGATGACCCGAGCGAGCCGACGAAAAGCGCTTTGTAGGCCTTGCCGATCCCGCTCATGGTCTGGGAGAAGGCCGCGCCCGGGTCGGTACCCCACAGGGGCAACGTATCAAGGTCGGTTACTGCGATGATGATCGCTCCGACGATGAGGGCGGTCAGAACCGCAAGAGCGGGGACGAGTAGAGCTTGACGGACGGAACTACCGACCCCGGCGATCCGGTCCATCGACGAGCGACTATCGGTGGGCGGGTCTTCGGTGGACAACGGTTCGGTCTGAGCGGATTCGTCGTCGCTCATGACGCCTCCTCGGCTTCGTCAGCACTTCCCAGCATGGCGAGGCCGACCTCCGTAGTACTCGCCGAGGCATCGAACTCCCCGGCGATCTTGCCCGCGTACATGACCAGAACGCGGTCCGACAGCGCCATTACCTCTTCCAGTTCCGAAGACACGATCAAAACCGCGGCGCCGAGATCCCGCTCTTCGACAATTCGAGAGTGGATATATTCGATAGAACCCACATCGATACCACGGGTGGGTTGCGAGGCGATCACGAGGGCGACGTCACGATCGAACTCCCTCGCAACAATCACCTTCTGCTGATTGCCACCCGAGAGATTGGAAACCGGGACATCGATCCCGGGGGTTCGCACGTCATACTCTTCAACGAGTCGAGTCGCCCGGTCCCGCGCCTCGTCCCAGTCCATGATCACGCCCCTTGACAGGGGCTCTTCGTAGTACGAGTTCAAGATGATATTTTCGGTGACCGTGAACGGCAGCACGAGGCCACTCTTCTGGCGGTCCTCAGGAACGTGCGCCACGTTGGCCTGGTGCATAGCCCGGGGCGAGGCGGTGGTCATGTCTTCACCTTTGAGCCGGACCCTGCCCCCCAGCGGGGTACGCAGCCCGGTCAAGGCTTCGACCAGCTCGGTCTGACCGTTACCCTGGACACCGGCAATTCCAACGATCTCTCCCGATCGGACCTGGAAGGAAACCCCATCCACTGATCGCCGATTCCGATCGTCGAGCACGGTGAGGTTTTCAACCGCCAAAACCACGTCTTTGGGATCGGCCGGCGCCTTGTCGACGACCAGATCGACCGGACGCCCCACCATCAGCTCTGCCAGGCCGGCTTCATCGATATCTTTCGGAAGCACTTCGGCGACTGTCTTGCCCCGTCGCATAATGACGATCCGATCAGCGATCTCTAGTGCCTCACCAAGTTTGTGGCTGATGAAAATAATGCCCTTGCCGTCGGCTTTGAGGCTTTGGACGATCTCGAAGAAACCATCGACTTCGGTAGGCGTCAATACCGATGTCGGCTCGTCAAACACCACAAAACGGGCCTGCCGCTCGAGAACTTTAATGATCTCAACCCGCTGCTGAATACCAACCGGCAGGTCCTCGATGGTGGCATCCGGGTCGACGTCGAGGTTATAGCGTCGCGATATCTCGGTGACTGCATCCCTGGCCTTGGCACGGTTGATGACACCAAGCCGCTTGGTCGGCTCGTCGCCGAGGATCACGTTTTCGGCGACGGTGAACACAGGCACCAGCATGAAATGCTGGTGGACCATACCGATCCCGGCGTCGATCGCATCACCAGGCGACTGAAACTGGACCGGCTTACCGTCGATCTCGACCGTGCCAGCCGTTGGGTGGTAGAGGCCGTACAGGATATTCATGAGTGTGGTCTTGCCAGCGCCGTTCTCGCCAAGGAGCGCAACGATTTCACCCTCGGCAACCCTGAGGTTGACGTTGTCGTTGGCGAGGACACCGGGAAACTGTTTTGTGATGCCGGTCAAAGCCAGTTCCAACGTTCCTCCTCAGCCACTCTTCTTCGACGAAGCTATCACAATACAAAAGTGGGGCCCCGTTGAAGGGACCCCACTCTTCGTTCTCTCTAGGTTGTCAGAAGGGTGTTAGTACCCGACTGGCGTGAAGGCGGCCTCGATCGTACCGTCCTTGATGTCTGCGAGTAGCTGCTCTACTTCAGCCTTCAACTCGTCCGAGACCCGTGAGTCCCAGTCGTGGTATTCGGACAGGCCGACACCATCGTTGGCCAGGTTGCCGACGAACGAACCAGGGCTCCACGTTTCCGCTTGCTGGTCCATGACCGCAAGGGTAACGAAAGGAGCGATGGCCTTTTCGACGGTGGTCAACCAGAGCGACTGATACTGCGTGTCCATGGCGAAGTACGCATCTGCGTCGACACCGACGAGAGCTGCATCGAGACCCAGGTCGTTGATGGCATCACCGGCCGGCAGGTTAATGGCGCCGCCGACTGGAATGATGATGTCACAGTTCTCCTGGAACAGGCTCTCGGCCGTGCTGCGCGCCAATGCCATGTCGGTGAAGCTTCCGGTGAACAGACCGTCACCGGCCTCGGGATCCCATCCCTTGACCTCAACGCTCGTGCCTTTGACGTCGTTGTAATGCATGGCACCACGGGTGAAGCCATCCATGAAGATCGACACGGTCGGGAAGTTCGCGCCACCATAGGTGCACAGAACGCCCGTCGAGGTCACGCCGGCTGCCAGGTACCCGGCTGCGAACGCCGCTTCGTCGGTCTGGTACACAAGCTCACGGACGTTTGGCAGTGCCAACGGCGCGAAGGTCTCATCGGTCAGAACGTTGTCAATCATCGTCCACGTAATGTCGGGGTGAGCCTGAGCGTTGATCGCCGTGACCTCACCAAGAGCGAATCCAACGGTGACGATGTGCTGGCAACCCTGCGAGACCATCTGGTCAATGTTCGGCTGCCAGTCAGAGGCGTCGGCCGACTCAAGGAAGAACGAATCTTCCGTGGCGTACCCGGCGGCCATTGCGTCCTGGACACCCTGCCACGCGCTGGCGTTGAAGCTGCGGTCGTCGACGCCGGCCAGGTCTGTTACCAGACAGGTCTTGATGGCGTCCATCATCATTGCGGTGGTATCGGTCGTGCCGTCCACCGTGGTGGTTGTTTCATCCGGCATGGCTTCCGTGGTGGTAGTTGTATCACCAACAGCCGCGGCCGTTGTCGTGGTCGTATCGGTGCCGCCACACGCTGCAGCAAGCAACGCAAGGACGCCGAGTAGCGCTATAAGGCGCAATTTCATAGTTCCTCCTGGAATGGTTCCGAAGTCGCTCGAAAGCAACGCCTCTACGATAGTCGTCCCGTGGGCCAGAGGCACAAAGTCGGACCACGATCCCTAAGCACCGTTTTCGCGAATTGGCCCACAATTCGCCGGGATAGACGGGGCTAGCGGGCCTTGAGGGCGGCGATCACGGCGGGGATGATCTCGTTGAGGTCGCCGATAACTGCGTAATCGGCTTTGGTGACCATCGGGGCTTCCCGGTCGGTGTTGATCGCCAGGACCCGTTTGGATCCCATCATGCCGACCCAGTGTTGGATCGCCCCCGAGATGCCACAAGCAATGTAGAGGTCCGGTGCCACCCGGTTACCTGTTTGTCCAACCTGATCCGAGTGCGACCGCCACCCGTTGTTCGTCACCACTCGACTGCACCCGACCGCACCCCCGATGAGGCTGGCGAGTTCGTCAAGAGAAGCGAAGTTCTCCGGACTGCCAACGCCGCGACCGCCGGCCACCACGACCGGGGCGGTTTGCAGAGTGAGCCCGCCTTCGGCTTGAACCCGGTCGGCCACGATCGTGCGAGCGACTGACTCATCCAAGTCCACTTCG
>JAGXFS010000020.1 GCA_024637275.1 Acidimicrobiia bacterium | reverse complement strand
GGAAGAAGTCCGATGTCCTCGTAGTAGCGGATGGTCTTTGTCGATACCGCTGCCTTGTGGGATAGATCGCCGATTCGCATGTGCTCATGGTAGTCCCTTGACATTCCAGTCGGGTAGAAGGTGTACGGTCGGGTAAGAATCAAGAAAGTGTGGCGCCATGCCAACGGACATTGACACCCAGAGCCGGCAATTTGAAGTGACCCAGAGCTATGACCGGATGGCATGGCTGTACGACGTCTATGACGCACCGATGGAGATATTGGGCCTCCGCAAGCGCCGCAGACGCGTGATTCCCCTGGCCTACGGCGAGACGCTTGAGGTCGGAGTCGGGACCGGGAAGAATCTCGCTCACTATGGACCCGAAGTGAAGCTGTGGGCGGTCGATCTCTCGTTCGCGATGCTTGAGCGGGCGAAGCGTCGGGCTTCCCGACTTGGACGCCAGGTCAACTTTGACCTCGTTGATCTCACCGGTATGCCGTTTCCCGATGATGCTTTTGATACGACTGTGGCTACATCGGTGTTCTGTTCGGTCGCGGCGCCCGTGGAAGGGCTTCGTGAGCTCGGCAGGGTGACGAAACCCGATGGTCAGATATTGCTCGTGGAACATGTTCGACCGAGCGGTCGGCTACTAGGAGCCGTTGCGGACATCCTTACCGCTATCACTCGCAGGGTGTTCGGCTTCCGGATCAACCGACGAACCGAAGAAAGTATTGCCGAAGCCGGGTTGAGGATTGTGGCGCTACGCCGCAACGGGGTTTGGCGCGAAATTGTCGCTCGGCCCGGATTAGATCGAGGGTCTCCCGATGAGTAACCGAGAGCCCGCACCCAGGACCACACCGGCAAGGACGACCAGCTCGGCCGGAGCTGCAGCAGTGCTGGCCGCTGAACGCATCGTGAAGACGTATCGGCGCGGTTGGCGAAGGGATTCAGTGCGGGTTCTGACCGACGCCAACTTGCGGCTCGCCGCAGGAGAAATCGTTGGATTGGTCGGTGAGAACGGCTCTGGTAAGTCGACCCTCATGAAGATTCTCGTCGGGTCTCTCGAGAAAGACAGTGGCCGGGTCGTACGGCACGGCTCGTTGGGATACTGCCCGCAGAACCCGATCCTCTATGAACGCCTGACCTGTGACGAACACTTTGAATTGTTCGCTCGGGCCTATGGGCTCGAACTGGCGGTCGCCGATCGCAGCCAGCAAGATCTCTACGACGAGCTTGGTTTTGACCAGTATCGACAGTCTCGGGTGGAAGAGCTCTCGGGGGGGACTCGAGCGAAACTGAATCTGGGACTGGCATTGCTGCACGATCCCGATCTCCTTCTGCTCGATGAGCCATATGCCGGCTTCGACTGGGATACGTACCTGAGGTTCTGGGAGCTCACCGCGGATCGGCGCGATAGGGGCCGGACGGTGCTCATTATCAGTCACTTCGTAGCGGATGAGGAGCGGTTTGACCGCATCGTTCATCTCAAGAACGGCAAGACTGAAGGATGAAAGTCACGGGCCTGCTGACCTGGCGATACTTGGTGGATTACGCCCGTCGGCCGATCAACCTCGTCTTGCTAGTGCTCGTCCCGATCATTTTTGTTGCGCTGGCTGCTGGAGCAATCGCCGACTTTGCGCGGATCGTCGGAGGTGTTCAAGACGCCTCCCAACTGGCCGCTCCGACTGCCGGCTGGGCGGCGGCGTTCTTGGCCGGAGTAGCCGGATTTTTCCACATTCTCGGATCGCGCCAAGCAGACCTGCGTCTCAGCTTGGCCGGAATGGGAACCCGGCGAGTTTTGGCTGGCCGGCTGATTTCGGCGTCCGTTTTGGCAATTGTGGCAGCGGGGGCAGCCGTCGGCGCGCTGGCGCTTCGGACCGGAATTGCCGACCCGGGCCGGGTTATTGCAGGGACGCTCATGTTTGCTCTCATCTATCTGGGTATCGGTGCCGCAGTCGGCGCCAGCATTCATAACGAGGTCAATGGCTCGTTGACGGTGATCTTCATTTGGATGGTCGACGTGTTCCTCGGGCCTGCCATGGCTGGAGGAGGAGTCTGGGTCACCCGCTTGTTCCCGACGCACTTCGCAACTCTCGTGATGTTGGACGCCTCTTCCGGCCACGCCGGGCCCCTCGGAGACCTGGGCTGGGCGTTGGCATGGACGGTCGGTTCCTTGGCCCTGGCGATATGGCTCTATTCGGTTAGGTCAAGCACTCGCACCGGGGCTTCGCACGTAAAGAGCGGCAGCTGGTCGCGGTTGTCCACGGGACTCAAGTTGGGATTCCGCGAGTACCGACGGAACATTGCCATGTGGGTCCTGCTAGTCGTCGTGCCGGTCTTCTTTATTTCCCTTAGCTTTTACATAACGCCCGATGAGCCTGCACCGATTCAACTGGCGGATGGCGGATCCGTGGCTACACGGATCGTGTCGATGGTCGATCTACATGGGGCCATCATGGTGCCGATCACGATCGGGTTCCTGGCGGGGCTCGCCGGCCTGTTCATCGTCCCGGGCTCGATCGAAGCCGATGCCCGGCTGTCCCTCGCCGGTTTCCGAACCCGCGAGATTCTCGCTTCTCGACTGGGCGTTATCGCGGTCGCTGCGCTGCTGACTACCGCGGTCTCGTTGGTGGTAACGGCGGTTGACTTCTCACCACAGAACTGGGCATGGTTTGCCGCCGGCAACGTTGCGGTGGCGGCCATCTATGGGATGGTCGGCGTGCTTGTCGGCGTCGTGTTCGGTCGACTAGGCGGCCTATATGTGATGTTCCTACTCCCTTTCGTCGACGTAGGGATCGCTCAGAACGTCATGTTCTCCGCGGCCCCTCCCGATTGGGGGGCGTTCCTGCCCGCTCGGGGGGCCGTCAAGATTCTCGTGGATGCGGCCTTCACCGGAGGGTTCGATCAGGCGGGCGCTCTATGGGGCACCGTGGCGTGGCTGGTAGCTCTTGGCGCGGCGAATGCTGCCGTGTTCAGTCGGATCGCCCATCCGCAGAAAAGCTGACCGGCTGGGCTGGTTCATCGACGGGTTTGTTGCCAGGTGACTTGCCATTGAGCTGCTCGCTCGTCGGGTCCCCAACTTGACTTCAGGTATTCGATTATTGATTGGATTTCGGGGTCGGTGAGCTTGTCTCCGAAGGTGGGCATTGAGGTGCCTGGGACGTCGATGCCTTCTCGAACGATCTGCACGAGGAGTGCGTCGGGGTGGTGCCAGGTGTGTCCTGAGGAGTCGTGGGGAGGCGCCGGGTAGGTGCCGTCTGCTTTGGGGGTCTTCCAGTTCGGTTCGCCCGATAGATCTGTCTGGTGGCATGTGGCGCAGTAGGTGCGGTAGAGCGCTTCGCCGGCAGCGATCTGTTGGGGGTCAAGGTCCGGGTATGGGGGTGCGAGGTCTTCGGGTGCGACATAGGTGATGGCGGACGGAGTGGTATTGCTGGTTTGGGCACCGCCACATGCGGCTACAACGAGAAGTATTAGAACCGAAGCTCGCCGGAGGCGACTGGCTGGCCGCAAGGTCATGCTCTGGTGGCTGTGGGCAGGTTGAGCACGAAGGTGGCCCCTTCGCCGGGACCTGGCGACGTGACGGTGACGTCGCCGTCGTGCATTCTGGCTAGTGCCCGGGCGATCGTGAGGCCGATGCCGGTTCCGCCGGGGACGGATCGGTCGGCGCGGTAGAACCGTTCGAACACGAGCGAGAGTTGGTCGTCGGATAGTCCGCGCCCGGTGTCGTTCACGGTTACTTGCACAGCATCGTTTTCGGTTCCGATGCTCACGGTTACGACCCCGCCGGTTGGGGTGTAGGACAGGGCGTTGCCGATCAGATTGGTTAGCACCTGGGCGATGCGGTCGTGGTCGACGGTGGCCCAAACCGGCTCAGTCTGGGCGGCGATCAGCTCGACGTTCTGGTCCGCGAACTGGGGACGGAGTCGTTCGGCGACTTCGGCGGTTAACGCCGCAAGATCGGTCGATTCGATGTGTAGGTCCACGCGTCCTTCTTCGGTCCGCGACAGTCTGGACAAGTCGCTGGCTAGCCGTTCCATGCGGCGGGCTTCCCGGATGCTGGCCGTAAGCGTCTCGGGATCTGGCTCGAAGACCCCGTCAAGGAGTCCCTCCAGGTATCCCTTCAGAGTGGCGACCGGAGTGCGCAACTCGTGTGCAACCTCGCCGATGAGCTGGAGACGTCGCTGTTCGGTGTCTTGGAGGGCTTGAGCAAGCGCGTTGACATCGGCGGCTAGTGCGGCGAGTTCCGATTCGGCCGGGATCGGGACTCGCTCACTGTATGAGCCGCTGGCGAGGCGGCGGGCGACTCGCCGCACTTCACCGAGCGGCTTCAACATGCGGCGAGCCGAAAAAGCTGCGGCCATCATCGCCGCGAGGCTGCTTACCGCGGCCGCCCACAACAGGGCACGATTGAATGCGACGTTGATGCCATCTTCGAGCAAGGAAGAATCGGCTGGCGCTAGGCCGCCCATCATGCCGCCCATCGAACGCAGGTGGTCGCTCACAAATACAGAGCCCAGTCGGCGTCCGGCTACGAGAAGTACGGCGACACCGATGATAACGACGCCGACGTGTGAGAGGAGGAGGCGTCCCTGCAACGATCCGGTGAGTTTCCTCATGCGGCCGGGGCAACAAACTTGTAGCCGACGCCTCGGACTGTCGCAATGAAACGCGGATCGGTTGCGTCGTCCCGAAGCGTTTTACGCAGGTTGCCAACGTGCACGTCGACCACGCGTTCTGCACCAAAATAGTCCCAGCCCCATACCCGTTCCAGGAGTTGCTCGCGGGTAAAGACACGGCCAGGTGCTGACGCCAGCGCGGCGAGTAGGTCGAACTCGAGGGCGCTCAGGTCGACGTTGGCTCCATCAACGGTGACCTGTCGTCCCAAAGGGTCAATCGTCAGACCAGCGAATTCGAGTCGATCTTCGTTTTCGGATCGGTCGAAGCGGCCCCGCCGCAGAACCGCTCGGATTCGGGCAACCAGCTCGCGTGGGCTGAAGGGCTTGGTGATGTAATCATCGGCCCCGATCGTAAGTCCCATCACCCGATCGATTTCTTCAGCCCTAGCCGTGAGCATGATGACCGGGATTTCTGATGTTTTACGGATCTCTTGGAGAACGGCGAACCCATCCATGCCCGGCATGCCGATGTCGAGCAGGACCATGTCAGGGTCCGACTTCTTGAGGGCCTGTAAAGCCGTTTCGCCGTTGGCGGCGTCGGCTACGTCAAACCCCTCGGCTTGTAGGTACCGCCGGACCATTTGTCGGAGATCTGGTTCGTCATCGACGAGAAGGATCCGGGGCTGACTCACATCATCCATGGTAGACCGGCGGTGTCCCTGCATCTATCGGGAAGGGAGTCGCTCTAGCGCCCCCGACGCCCCATCGTGCTGTTCGGCGTGCCACCAGACATGTCGCTGTTCATGTCGCCATACATGTCGCTGTTCATCATGGGGTTCAGGTCACCAGCCATTGCCAGGTGGTTGCTGCCCATCATGTTGGCCATCTGCGTGTCCATCTGTTGAGTGGTCATGGGCCGGTGGTTGCTGCCCATCATGTTGGCCATTTGGGTGTTCATTTGTTCTGTGGTCATTGCCTGGTAGTTGCTGTTCTCCATCATGGTGTTCATTTGTGAATCCATGTCCTGGTGGTTCGAGGTGCTGGTCGTCGTTTCTGACGTTGGCACCTGGGCTGACACTGGGAAGGCGCCGAAAGCACCTGCTCCGATGACCGCCGCCGTGACTGTGATGTACGCTGCTTTTCTAAACATTTCTTCTTGCTCCTTTGGCGAACTTTGGGCTTCGGCCACGGTGGTGGCTTACCCGGTGATTCTTAATCTGTGACTTGTAGCGTTCCGATCATTCCTGCTTCGGCATGACCGGGAATTGAACAGAGCGCCTCATACGTGCCAGAGGCATCAAGCGTGAAGCCAGCCGTGGCTTGTTGACCGGGGTTTGCGACGATCCGCACGCCAAGTTCCGGGATGGACCAATCGTGGGTGACGCCGCCGTCGTTGACGAGAATGATGTTGATCGACTCGCCGACCGTTCCGGTTATTTCAGACGGGGAGAACCCGAATTCTGTGGACGTGACGACTATCTCACGTGCCCCAATGATCGTGCTCTGCGAACTCGGAGTGCTGTCACTCCAGCCCATGTGTCCGTATCCCGCCATATGTTGCCCAAACCACACGGATCTTGAACCTCCCGATCCCTGGACGGCCGGCCCGCACGCCGAGACCGCCACAAGGATCAAACCAGCAATAAGTAGATGTTGTCGTTTCATTGGCTACCTGCTCAGCTGGGCTCGACGAGCTTGGTACTCGTCTTCTTCGACTTCGCCTCGAGCAAATCGTTCGTCAAGAATTTCGATCGCTCGATGCTCTTGCTTGGACTCGTCGCGGCCCCGAACCGCCCATGCGATCAGAAAAGCGACTCCAACCCAAAAGAGCAGCATCCAAATAACTCCGTATCCTCCGTAACCCCACATCATGGTGGTTCCTTTCTTTTGCTTGGTCACAGTTCACCACTCGAACATCAAGGAGATCCCCGCGCCGAGATCAAGGTTCTGTAAAGCTCATCGGAGCAGCGAAGGTCAGGCATATGCGCAAGAGATCGTGGTTCCACCCCAAACCGTGTTAGAGTTCTCCTGCTCGACCGATTCGGTCTCGTAGCCGCGGACCTTCCCTTCCAAGTTCCGTGAGTTAGCAGTTCCGGCCTGACGGCCTCTCCGCTCACTGACCTACGGCTAGCCGCGCGCCTGTACTGG
>JAGXFS010000142.1 GCA_024637275.1 Acidimicrobiia bacterium | reverse complement strand
GTCCCGACGGCACCAAGGTGGCGTTCCTACGCAAGGGCCCCGGGCCCACCGACAAACCGCAGCTGGCCGTCATTGAGGTCGCCGGTGGTGAGGCCGAGGTGCTCACCGATTTTTCGATGGGGGCGCGTACCTTCGATTGGTCTCCAGATAGTGCCCGACTGGTCGTATCAGCCAGGGAGTACGCGGCGGAATGGTCGGACCTCGAATCGGACGAGCGGAAGCGAAAACCAGTCCGGGTGAGGCGGCTGCCGATGCGCTTCGATACGATCGGGCAGTTTCACAACACCGTCGACACGTCCTGGATGATCGGTGTCGACGGCCAGGAGAAGACGAAGTTGTCGGACGACGAATCTTTCCGCGAGGTGGGAGCGATCATCTCACCGGATGGCAGCAGGGTGGCGTTCTGTTCTGACCGATCGGGGGAACTGGTCGCCACGATGGGCACGCAGGTTTGGGAACGAGACCTCCAAACCGGCGACCTGACGTTGGTCGCCGACCTCGGGATGTGGTCGGCGCTGGTCTACTCCGAAGCAGGCGTGTTGCATGCGATTGGGCTACGAGACCCGTTCGACTGGCCGGACATGATGCAGTTGTGGCGGTTGGACGCCGACGGTCCCGTGTCGCTCACCCCTGGACTTGACCGGGGGATCGCCGACGTGGCGTTCGAGGGCGACCAGGCGTTCGTGCTTGTCGAAGATGAAGGCCGGGTGGTCATCAAGCAGGTCGGTCCGGACGGTGTCGTTACTGACCTCTACGCCGCCGACGCCGCAGCCGATTCGCTTTCAATAAGCTCCGCAGGCGTCGCATTTGTCGAATCGACTTACGATCAGCCGGGCGAACTCATGAAGCTCAATGGCGGTTCGTCCGTGCAGTTGACGTCTTTCAACTCCGGGTTCGAATCCAAACTCGTCAAGGGCGAACACTTCGTCATCAATGCCGGTGGTGGCGACGTCGACGTGTGGGTCTATCTACCCGCCGGATCCGAGGTGGTTCCGACGCTACTGAACATCCACGGCGGACCGGCCGCGCAATACGGTTACGGGTTCTTTGACGAATTCCAAATGTATGCCGGGGCGGGTTACGGCGTAGTGGCCTGCAACCCGCGGGGTTCGTCCGGGCGCGGTGCTGAGCACGTACAAGCCGTCGTTGGGGCAGGCTGGGGCGTGAACGATCTCGCAGATGTTCAGGCGGCACTCGACGAAGCGCTGAGTCGTTATCCGCGTCTCGACGGAGACCGGATCGGGGTAATGGGCGGCTCATACGGTGGATTCATGACGGCATGGATCACCGCCCGGGATCAGCGGTTCAAATCATCGGTTGTCGAACGAGCGTTGCTCAACTGGTCATCGTTCTCAGGTACGTCCGACATCGGTCCGTACTTTCCTCAGATGTATGTGGGGGCGAGCCTGCCTGATGCACCCGAAGAGCTATGGGAGGCGAGTCCGATGGCTCGTGCCCACGAGATTAGGACACCAACCCTGATCATTCATTCCGAAGAAGACTATCGCTGCCCGATTGAGCAGGCCGAGCAACTGTTCACACTGTTGCTGCGAGCCGGGGTCGAAACGGAAATGGTGCGCTTCCCTGGTGAGTCGCACGAACTGTCGCGCTTGGGGAAGCCGCGCCATCGGAAAGAGCGCTTTGAGGCGATTCTCGACTGGCACAGTCGGCATTTACTCACCACCTCTGAGAACCTGGCAAACTAGAGCTTATGGATGCATCGAAGTATATTTGGATGGACGGCGAGCTCGTTCCCTGGGACGAAGCCAAGGTCCATGTTTTAACCCACGCCCTTCACTACGGATCGGGTGCCTTTGAGGGTATTCGGGCTTATGCCACCGATACCGGACCGGCGATTTTCCGTCATCGTGAGCACATGGAACGTCTCGTAATGTCGTGTAAGGCCTACGGGATTCCGCTCGATCTCGATCCCGATCAGCTCATGAAGGCCGCTCACGAAGTGATTTCGGCCAACGAGCTCCCCGGCGGCTACATCCGCCCGCTCGTCTTTCTCGGGCTCGGTTCGATCGGACTCAACCCGGCCGGCGCTTCCACTCATGTCATGGTGGCCGCCTGGGAGTGGGGTGCCTACCTCGGTGAAGATGGCGTGACGAACGGGATCCGGGTGGCCGTATCGTCATGGCGACGGATCGATTCGTCGTCCCTGATCCCATCGGCCAAGGGCACCGGCGGGTATCTCAACTCGATCCTCGCCAAGACCGAAGCGGTGCGAGCCGGTTATGACGAAGCCATTCTCCTAAACCGGGAGGGGTTCGTCTCAGAGGGATCCGGCGAAAACATCTTTGTTGTGAAAGACGGCGTGGTTGCTACTCCGCCCGTGTCGGATGGTTGCCTTGGTGGTATCACCCGCGACGCGGTGATTGAGATCCTTCGCGACAACGGTCACGAACTGATCGAGCGCTCGGTTACTCGATCGGAGCTTTATTACGCCGATGAGATCCTCCTGTGCGGTACTGCCGCCGAGGTGACTCCGGTCAAAGAGGTCGATGGGCGTCCGGTCGGAACCGGCCGACCAGGGCCAATAACCAAACAAGTCCAGGCTATTTTCTCCGATGCGGTGCGTGGCAAGGTTCCTGCCTACGAACATTGGTTGGATCGGATCTAATGGGTCGTGAACCGAATATTGAGCTTGAGCGGTCTGACGCGCCTCGTGAAACTCCCGCCCCTGGCACTCCCCGCCGCTGGAAGCCGAACCGTCCGGGCGAGATCAACAGCCCATCCGAGATGCGGTGGGGCGGAGCCTTCGGACGCCCAGGCCCCGACACCGGCTGGGCTTTGAAGCTGATCCGAAGCACCGAATGGGATCGTTCCGAGCGCGGTACGGAGGCAGAAGCTGTTCTGGCGACGGTCGTGGCGGCCCGCGCCTCGCTGTTCGGGCGAGCGCCAACAATGCACGATGTTGAGGTTGGTTTGATCCTGATGGGATTGCGTCCAGAGGACGTGCCGCCGGTGGTCGCCAAACGGTTGGCCGAGGAACACAATCGTTGGCTGGACATCTCCGCACATGAGCACTCCAAGGGAGCGGCCTTCGTGGGATCCTTGGATCCGGCGCTACTGGCGGCCTCGCCCAACCGGATCCGGACACTCCTCGCCACCTCATGACCAAATATCGCTACCTGACCGGAACCATTCTGCCGGTTCCGGAGCCGACGGTGCTGCCGTCGCTTCCTACAGAGCACTTGCCAACTTGTTTTGGTTGTGGTTCAGAAAACCCCGACGGCCTGCATCTTGAGGTCCGCTACGAGCAGGACCTGGTTGTCGTGGACGTGGCATTCGACAAACGCCATGAGGGTGGTCCCGGACTGGTTCATGGCGGCATGTCAGCGGCGGTTCTCGACGACCTCATCGGGTTCGTCATGATTGCGCACCGCCAGCCCGGAGTAACAGCCAACCTGAGTGTCAACTATCTCCGGCCGATCCCGGTGGGAATGCACCTGCGGGCCGAAGCCTGGATGACCAGGGTTGACGGTCGGAAGATGTTTGCCGAAGCGGTGGCCCTTGACGACCAGGGGACCAACTATCTTGAGGCCACTGCATTGTTCTTGTCTGTGGGGCTTGAGCATTTCCAGGACGCTTTGAAATCGATCTACGAAAGTGACGAGTACTACCCGTGAAAATTGTGCGCATGCAAACCGACGAGGGCATTGCCTACGGGACCGTGGAACCGGAAGGGATTCGGGTCTACCAGGGCTCGCCGTTGGTGCATTGGGAGGCCACCGATGTCTTCGTTGACTTCAATGACATCCAGTTGCTGTCGCCGGTACTTCCCTCAAAGGTTGTGGCGATTGGACGCAACTACGTAGACCACGCTGCCGAGTTCAACAATCCGGTCCCCGAAGAACCTCTCATCTTTCTGAAGCCGTCCACCTCGGTCATCGGGCCGAACCAACCGGTGATCTATCCCAAACTCACCAAGAATCTTCATTTTGAAGGCGAATTGGTTGTCGTTATCGGCGCAGTGGCCCGGCATGTTCCTGCAGAAGACGTCGGGCAGGTCATTTTGGGGTACACGATCGGCAACGATATGACGGCTCGTGACCTGCAACGAAAAGATGTGCAGTTCACCCGTGGCAAGGGCTTCGACACGTTCTGCCCGCTCGGGCCAGCGATCGAAACCGAGTTCGATGCGGCCGAAGGCATGAGCCTCATCACGAAGGTGAACGGTGAGGTCCGCCAGGATGGCTCGACTGCCGATCTGGTATTTGGAGTTGCCGAACTCATCGAATACGTGACAGCCGTGATGACTCTGCTCCCTGGCGACGTGATCATGACCGGCACACCGTCGGGAGTGGGTCCGGTCGTGCCTGGCGATCGCATGGACGTGGAGATTCAGGGGATCGGGAAGCTCACAAACACGGTGGTGGCGGCCTCATGAGTGTCCGGCTTCGCATCGCCCCGTCACCGACCGGCTTACTGCACGTAGGCAATGCCCGCTCGGCAGTTTTCAACTGGCTGTATGCCCGGCACCACGGCGGCACCTTCATCGTGCGGGTTGACGACACCGACACCGTCCGCTCCGAAGAGAAATACGTAGCGCAGATGATGGAAGCGATGCGCTGGCTCGGCCTGGAATGGGACGAGGGGATTGGAGTCGGCGGGCCACACGGCACCTATCGCCAGTCCGACCGGTTCGATAGGTATCGGGAGGTTGCGAACCGACTCATCGAAGAAGGAACCGCCTACCGGTGCTTTTGTACGCCCGACGAACTCGACTCTCGCCGTCAGGCCGCTCAGGCTGCTGGGCGCCCACCCGGCTATGACGGAACCTGCCGGACCTTGACAGCCGCTGAGGCCGACGGTCGGGTCGCTGCCGGTGAATCGTTCTCGGTTCGTCTGGCCATTCCGAGACCTGGAGTCACCGAGTTCTTTGATCTGGTTCGCGACGACATGCGTTTTGATCATGACGTCATCGACGACTTCGTGATCCTGCGATCAGATGCCACGCCGACCTACCACCTGGCATCCACGGTGGACGACGTTGACTATGAGATAACCCACGTCGCTCGTGGTGAAGACTTGTTGTCGTCAACGCCTCGCCACATCCTCTTGACCCAGGCGATGGGAGCCGAACCGGTGACGTATGCTCACCTCCCGTTGCTGTTCGGGCCCGATGGCAAGAAGCTCTCAAAACGTCACGGCGACACCTCTATGGATGCCTATATGAAGGCTGGCTACTTGCCGGAGGCGATGTTCAATTACATGAGTCTGCTCGGCTGGTCCTACGACCCCGAGGTCACCATTTACACGCCTGAGCAAGCGATCGAGAAGTTCGATCTTGCCGATGTGTCGAAGAACCCGGGCATTTTTGACGTGAAGAAGCTCGAATGGATGAGCGGCGAGTACATGCGGGAGTTAGCCACCGACGACTTCACTGCCCGCTCACTCGCAATCATCGAGGCCGAGCGGTCACTATCTGACGAGGAGCGCCGTCAGTACATCGCTCTCGCTCCTCTCATCCAGGAGCGGGTGAAGGTACTCCCCGAAGTTTTGGAGATGTCGGATTGGCTATTCCGCGACGAGGTCGTATTCGATGAGAAGTCGTGGGACAAGGTGATGAAGCCGGAGGCAGCGGCAGTCATCGACGACGCCCTGGTTCGTCTGGAAGGCCTTGCTGATTGGACGACCGAGTCGATCGAAGCGGCGATGCGTCAGATGCTCGACGACCTGGAACTGAACCCCCGTAAAGGCTTTCAGCCGTTGCGAGTGGCCGCGACCGGTTCGATGATCAGCCCACCGCTATTCGAGTCGTTGGAAGTGCTCGGTCAGTCGACGACCCTCGAACGTCTCCGCCGTGCTCGAGCTCAATTCGAGTAGCCGACAGGGGCGCAGTCCGAGTGCGCTATTATTGCGTCGCTCCCAGAACTTCGTCAGTCGTTCTGTGTGGCGTCACTACCTGTGGCCCCGTCGTCCAGCGGCCTAGGACGCTGGCCTTTCAAGCCGGTAACGCGGGTTCGAATCCCGTCGGGGCTACCCATGAGAAAAAACCCACCGTAGGTGGGTTTTTCTTATGGTTTCGTTGGATTCGAGCCGAATCACCGTCGGGGCGAATCGGCTATGCCGATTCGTGGCAGTTGCTCTGCAACTGCGCGGCTACCAAATCAAAAGGGACCCGCCGTAGGTGGGTTCTTTTGATTTCTGTTGTTCGGGATTCGACCGAATCCCGTCGGGGCGAATCGGCTTCGCCGATTCGTGGCAGTTGCTCTGCAACTGCGCGGCTACCAACAAAAAGCGACCCGCCGAAGGTGGGTTGTCTTTTTGTATGATTTGTTTGCCGGGGTTCGACCGGATCCCGTCGGGGCGAATCGGCTATGCCGATTCGTGGCAGTTGCTTTGAAGCTGCGGGCGTTCCATGAGAAAAGGCCCGCCGAAAGTGGGTTCTTTTGATTTCTGTTGTTCGGGACTCGACCTGCATCTGGCCGCCGGCTGCGCCGGCGCTTGCAGTTTGCCTGCGTCAAACTGCCGTCTTGTACGTAGTAGTGGCCGATCTGGATTTGGTGTCGGGTTTCGCTCAGGCGGCCTCCATGCGGACAGATCCGGGTGGGTCTTAGTGAATGTGGTTGGCGGACCCTGATAGCATTCGACTCGCACCAATGATCGGGGAGTTAGTGGAATTTGGAATCGTGTTAGGGCTTATGGCACTCATGGTTGTGCCCCTGTTCGTGTTTCACATTTGGGCCCTCGTCGACCTTCTTAAGATGCCGACTACTGCTTGGGAGACGGCCGAGCAGAACGAGATCGTGTGGGCCATCGTGGTTCTCGCGTTGGCGTTCGTTGGACCGATTCTTTACCTCGTAATCGCTCGCCCCCAGCTGCTCGCCGCCAAAGCGAGTTCCTCGTGACATGGGCCCCTCGGCGAGTGGACGTTGGCAGAACAAACGAAGGTAATCAACTGACGGCGCATCGGTGACTCATTCGATACCGATGTACGGTTCGATGAAGGCGAGCGCCTCGGCTTCGGTCTTGAATACACGGAACGGAATGAGGAGTTGCCCGAAAGCCTCGAAACGCTGACTGAGGGCTTCAAAGGCTGATGGTTCGACGATCATGGCGCCAGCAGAAAAGGCTGTGCGCATCTCGTTGATGACCGTCATCCAGCCGCGAGGCTCGCCCCCAGGCCAGATCCGGGCATCGAACAGTACTGGGTGTCGGCGACCATCGCTCAGTCGCAGCGCGGCGGCGATTGTTTCTGTAACAGAGGCATCCGTGCTCACCGCGCCCTTCGAGCGGATGTGCAGAATGCCATCACGCAAGGCGACGGTTGTGGCGAGCGTATCGACCTCATCGAACTCATGGTCCCTGTCCATGTCCAAAATCCTATACGACGGTACGTCGAAAACGTTCAGATCTTCGAACTTCGTCGTTCCATGAGTACGACGTCTCGCCAGATGCCGTTCATCTGCCCGAGCTTTTCGTGGATTCCGACGGTGCGAAAGCCGGCCTTTTCGTGGATGTGAATTGAGGATCGGTTCTCGGGAAATATGCCGGCCTGGATCGTCCAGATCCCCGCCTGTTCGGTACTTTTCGCAAGGGCGTTCAACAGTTCGAATCCGACACCCTGACCCCGCCCGTCGGAGGCCACGTAGACGCTGCTCTCGATGACCCCTGCGTAAACGCACCGGCCTGAAACGGCCGACGCGGCGACCCATCCGACCGGTCGATCCGTTTCGGCCACGAAGCGGTGGGCCGACAGGTGGCTCGAATCCCAGCTTTCCCAGCTGGGGACCTGGGTCTCAAACGTGGCATCACCCGTGGCGATGCCGTCCCCGTAGATTGAGAGCACTGCCGCCTGATCTTTTGTCGTCATGGGTCGGATCAGCATGCGTGTGAGGATACCGGCCGGTACCCCGACGCGACAGGAGGAAGCCCAGCTAGTTTGCACCCATGGCTATCTCGCGTCCGGCGTTCACAGTTGGCATCGAAGAAGAGTATTTGCTCGTCGATCGCGAGTCGAGAAACCTCGTTGCCGACCCGTCTCCGAAGTTGATGACCGAACTTGAAGACCTCCTCGGACATCAGGTCAGCCCGGAGTTTCTTCGATCCCAGATCGAAGTTGGCACCAAAGTGTGTACCAATTTGGGAGACGCAGCCGTTGACCTCGAAATGCTCAGACGCACCGTGTGTTCGACCGTCAAGCCGTACGGGTACGCCCTCATCGCTTCATCCACCCATCCATTCGGCATCTGGCGCGAACAGCTAACTACCCCAAGAGAACGGTATGAGGGCCTCGCCCGCGACCTGCAGGCGGTGCTGAGGCGTCTGGTCATCTGCGGGATGCACGTGCACGTCGGTATCGAGGATCCCGATATCCGCATCGACCTGATGAACCAGGTCACCTATTTCGTTCCCCACCTCTACGCCTTGTCGACTTCCTCGCCTTTCTGGGCTGGTGAGAACACCGGTATGAAGAGCTACCGAAAATCGGTTTTCAAGGCGTTGCCCCGGACCGGACTCCCGCCCGAGTTCAGCAGTTTCGGTGAGTATGAACGCCATGTCGATGCTCTCGTAGTACCCGGGGTGATCGAAGATGGGACGAAACTGTGGTGGGATGTTCGACCGTCGGCGCGCTATCCGACCCTCGAGTTGCGGATCGCCGACGTCTGCACCGACATCAATGACGCTCTTACGATCGCCGGCCTCTACATGGCGCTGCTGTCAATGCTCTACCGCCGCCGCCGGGAGAACCAGAAGTGGCGGCACTACCACTCGCTGCTCATTGACGAGAACATCTGGCGAGCGCAGCGCTACGGGGCTTCGGGCAGCCTCATCGACTTTGGTCGGGGCGAACTGGTCCCGTTTGCTGATCTCGTCGAAGAGCTCCTCGAACTGGTCTCAACGGACCTCGACGAGTTGGACTGCCGATCCTTCGTTGAGCACGCACGCACCATCGCCGCCCGGGGGACCAGCGCCGATCGTCAATTGGCGGTCTACGACGAAGCGATCGAAGCGGGAGCCTCGGTTGATGAGGCTTTCCGCGACGTGGTGGACATGCTCATTGGCCTCACCGAGACGGGTCTAACGCCCGTAGGGTGAGCGAGCTGATCTGATCTAACATCCAGCTGGTGGATGTCCTCTTTGCCTTATTGGCGTTCGCTGCGGTTTTGGTGGGGCTGGCCTTCGGGTTCCTGTCACGGAGTCCGCAGCGCCCTGCTCTGGTTTCTGCCGCCCTGCCGGTGGCCGCGGCTATCGCTACCGTGTCCATGCTCGGTTCGTTGTACTACTCCGAGATTCGCGGCTTCACGCCCTGTGAACTGTGCTGGTATCAGCGTATCGCCATGTATTCGCTGGCCATCATTCTGGTGGTCGCTGTGATTCGGCGAGATACGCAGATTGCCCCATATGCGGCAACGCTGTCCGTCATCGGATTCGGTATCTCGTCCTACCACTATTACGTACAGATGTTTGGTGGGGGCGACGCCTGCGGGCTCGACGCCTCCTGTGCGGTGCGGTGGGTTGACACGTTCGGGTTCGTTTCGATTCCCTTTATGGCCGGCGCCGGGTTTTTTGGA
Source organism: Acidimicrobiia bacterium (assembly GCA_024637275.1). Taxonomy (GTDB): domain Bacteria; phylum Actinomycetota; class Acidimicrobiia; order Spongiisociales; family JAENVV01; genus JAENVV01. The sequence continues at coordinate 580 of JAGXFS010000142.1, read as the reverse complement.
GTCGCCGCCTCCATGTTTTATGTCTTGAAAGCGAGGACCAGATGATGAGGTACCGATGGTTGATAGCGGTGGGCTTGGCGCTCACTCTGGTCGCCTGCGGGGGCGATACGACGTCCACGACGTTGGTCGCCCAGACCGCCTCGGTGGCGGTGACGGGAACTCCGCTTGCCGAGTACGGGCAACCAGACGGTTCAATTGGGAAAGTCCCACCGACCCTAACCGGCGTCTCATTCACGGGGGATCCGGTTACGGTCGATCCTGCTGACGGCGCCCATGTAATCCTGTTTGTCGCTCACTGGTGTTCGCATTGTCAGAACGAGATTCCCGTGGTCGTCGACTGGTTAGAGGCCGGCGGCCTCCCCGCTGATGTGCAGTTGACGGTGGTATCAACGGCGGTGGCCCCTGGCCAGCCGAACTACCCACCCTCCGATTGGCTAAGCAGCGAAAACGTCACGGTGCCCATCCTCCTAGATGACGAGGCGAATAATGCGGCCGCAGCCTATGGTCTGAAGTCATTCCCGTATATGGTCGCAATCGGAGCGTCGGGGCAGGTGGCTGCGAGGGTGGCAGGTGAGTTACC
>JAGXFS010000141.1 GCA_024637275.1 Acidimicrobiia bacterium | reverse complement strand
GGGTGATGGGGCCAGCCAGAAGCTGACGGGCGATCGCCATGGCCTCGTCGACCGCGGCATCGGGGATCCCGATGTTCTCAGTTTCGGTTCCCAGCGTGACAACCGAGCGGTCCACGTCGAGCACTCCCGCCAGGAGCTCGTCGGAAGCGCCGCTCCTGACGATCACGGTCGTCGGCTCTGCATACGTTGGCACCGGAACGCCATCTTCGATGGTGACGCCGGCCTGGTCAGATTCGGTCGCCGCTTCTGCGTCCCAGCCATCGAGCACTGCCTCGGCCGCCGCGGGGTCAAGGGTGGCTGGCAGGTCAATCTGGTGGCGTCCGAATAGGCCCTTGATCCACGATCCAAATTGAGCAAAGACGGAGCCTTCCCGGCCAACCATCAGGGCTTCTTGTATCGACGTTTCGGTATCGAAGGAGAATCCGAGCTGATCGGGCAAAGCCACCCGTTGGGTATCGCCAACCAATGCGACAACGGGCAGTGCTGCCAATGCGTCTTCGCGGGCGACGACAACTTCAGTCGCTGCGGCTTCAGAGAGTCCCGCGACGGGTAGGTCGCCGATCAAGACGTTCCGAGCGATCAGGCCTTCAGCAGGACGCGTCAGAAAGAATGCGAGTAAGAGGATGGCTAAAAGTCCCCCGACCGCAGTGGCGATGATTCGTGGGTTGCGGCTCATTCAGTCTCCGTGCGAGCTAAGGAGTGTAGTAATCCTCCGCTGGTCGCAATACGATGGCCTCCGTGTCTGTCCCTGATCTTCCGTCTGGTTCGCCGCTGCGCATCTCTGCCTCCGGTTTTGTGGCGTTTCTCAATTGCCCATCACTCTTTGGTGCCCGACTTGACGGCAAATACGGGGCCGAGTCCCTCGCCTCATTTCGAGGCGCACTCGCCCACGCAGTATTTGCCCGGCACCTCGAAGGCGGCGAAATTGCCGATCACGAGTTCGACAACGTGTGCCGCCGAGCGATCGGCGGATCGATCATCAACTACAAGATGGCGAATCTGGGGTTGGGAATCACGGGCGTACGAGAGACGATTGCCGAAGTCGGTGAGATGTATCAGCGGTTCAAAAAGCTCCCGAGCGACGGATTTCGCGCCTCGGAACTTCATCTCGAAGTGCCGTTCACCGACGACGTCACGTTGCTTGGCCGCATCGACGCCGTTTACGACGACGACGGTGGCGTTCGACTAGTCGACTGGAAATCGGGAGACCTGGGGGAGGTTGCGCAGCAACTCAACTTCTATGCTTTGCTGTGGTGGAAGGACACCGGTTCGGTTCCCGAGACCATAGAGGCATTCTCGGTTCAGTCAGGGGAGCAGTTCCGAGCTCATCCGACCGACGCAGATGTGCAAGCCACCGCGGCTCAGGTAGCTGACCTGGTTCGCACGATCAGGCACTCCGATGAAGCCAACGAACCGCTCGGTCGGGTGCCCGGTATGTATTGCCAATACTGTCCTATCCTGAGGGAGTGCTCAGAAGGTCAGGCGGCCGCCCGGGTGGCATCGGCCTGAGCCATCCACGAAGATGAAGCAGTCGAAGAGGAAACAGACGAGGGGGGAACCACGGTGAGGATTGTCGTTAGTGGGGCAACCGGATTTATCGGGTCGGCACTGTCGGAACTGTTGGCATCTGCCGGACACGAGGTGGTGGCCTTGTCGCGGTCCTCGCGTCCGGGAACCGTGCGATGGAACCCGGCGGCGCGAACAACTGAGGTTGTGGGTCCCGTCGATGCCATCGTCCACCTTGCCGGTGAAAGCATCGGGGAACGGTGGACAAACTCCAAGAAGCAGGCTCTGGTCTCCAGTCGGGTCGACGGGACCGCCACTTTGGCGCAACTGGCTATCGACAAGGGTGTGGAACATTTCATTTCCGGGTCGGCGATCGGCTATTACGGCTCGCGCGGTGACGAGGAACTGCACGAGTCCGATCCGCCCGGCACCGGATTCCTTGCGGAATTGACCGTGCAATGGGAAGCGGCCGCCCGACCGGCGATGGACGCTGGCATCCCGACCGCTTTCGGGCGTACATCATTGGTGCTTGCCGCTGATGGCGGTTCGTTCCCACGTATGGCGTTGCCGTTCAAGCTGGGCATCGGGGGACCGATCGGGTCCGGCCAACAGTGGTGGAGCTGGATTAGTTTGCGCGACGAAGTGCGGGCCTTGCAACACATCATGGACAACGGGATTACCGGTCCGGTGAACCTCACCGCCCCGCAACCTATTCTCAATAAGGACTTCGCCAAAGAACTTGGCTCGGCGATGGGGCGGCCCTCGTTCTTTCCTGCGCCAGCATTTGGTTTGAAAATCCTGTTGGGATCCGAGTTCGCAGATGAGGTGCTCCTCGCCAGCCAGCGCGTCATTCCAAGCGTCCTGACGAGTACCGGCTTTGAGTTCCTCGACGGCGACCTTGCCAGTGCTCTCCGGCGTATCACGGGGCGAGATTGAGCTAGGCGGAATGCAGCTCAACTACCCGGTGGTCTCCGTCGTCATCGCGCCGATTGAGCTCACGGGCGATGTCGTCGACGTGGGCGAGCAAATCCGATCGCATCTCGTCGAGTGTGCCCTTCATGGTGTTGACCGACGTGACGACTGACGTGAGCGAGCGGCGGACATTCGACACCTGGGCGGCGATGGCTTTGAGCGATTGCAGCCGTTCCTCAATCGCTCGCACGTCGATACCTTCGGATCGGTTGGCGGCCACTGCCAACGACGCCTCGGCCCAGGCAAGAGCGGCCGCCAGCATGGTTCCTTCGCCGTCGTCAACCACACACACCCGATTGCCAAAAACGCCGAAGGTGCCGACTTCCTGTGGGAACACGGCGTGGGCGGAGACGCAGATCGAAAACCCGGCCTGTCGGTTGGCAGCACCCCGGTCTAGCTCAGCAAGAATCCCGCCCTTGCCGCCCATCGAAATGGTCGACGTCGTGTTCTTGGCCTCGATGACGACGCGGTCGCCCGATCCCAATGTGACGACGAAGTCGCCTACCTTTCCTTCAAGGGAACCGCGTTCGAGTGAGGTGCGCTCGACAAACGCCCCGCGCGCCCCGGTCACGATCACGCGGAGTGCAGCTTCAATGGCATCCTCGAAGTCGAATCCCTTCTGGGTTCCTCGTTCGGATTCTGTTTCTGCCCCTTGTCGCATCATGATCAGGTCCCTGAGTTCCGTGAATCGTGCATCCATCGAGCCGGCGAGCGCCGAAAGGGCATTCCCGTCGGCGTCCGGGTCGAGCAGTGACTGCAAGCGCTCCTCGAGAGCCCCGTCGGGCCCGAGCAGCTCGGTGAGGCTGCCAACCAGGCGGGCGGTGTGCGAGTCGACAACAGCCGGATCCATGGTCCGCATGAAGTCGTCGCGCCAGGTCGTAAATTCGTCGATGGCTTTGGCAACGACCGAGGACCTGTGGTCGGGGTCGAGCTGTTCGGCCATAGCCTTCTTCGCGGCGTCGAGCGTCGAGGCAACGTGGCGTTCGGCCTCAGAAGTGACCAAAAGCACTGACTGTTTCACGCGTTCATCGACTTCGGCGAGGTCCACGCCGAGTCCCATCGTCATGAGTCCTCTAGCTCCGACCGCCAGCGCCCGTTCGATGAGGTTCGGCCACCGCTCCGGCGATTGGGAACGCAGCAACTCGGCCAGGGCAGGGTCAACCGACTCCAGCTGGCAGATGCGGACGGTTGAGCCATCGATGGTGACATTCGGTTCCATGCAAGTAAACCTATCCAGAAGGTGTGACACATTCGCGCATTATGCGAGAATCGGCCCAGATGTCTCCTGAATTGGCTGAAACCACCCAACTACGCGCCGCCCTGCACCACCTCGCTGAGGCCGTGGCGCCCATCGAACTTGGCCTGGATCCAAGCCGTAGTACGGCGGCCGCCGAGCTTCGCGATGACATTATCTGGTCAATCAACGAATACGCGATCACCCGCCTCGGGGACCTCGACGCCCCGGTCGTCGCCGTGTTGATCGGCTCGACCGGAGCAGGAAAATCTACGTTGATGAACAGTCTGGCCGGAACAAGCGTCAGCGCGCCGGGAGCAGTCCGACCGACCACTCGCCATCCGGTGGTCTGGTGTCACCAGGCCAACGTTCACCGCTATGAAAGCGGATTTCTTACCGGGTATGGACCCGATGCCGCCCGTTCGCTCGACATCGTGCCGATGCTCGATCCGATGCTCGAAGGTCTGACTCTCGTTGACGCTCCGGACATTGACTCGGTCGAAGAGGTCCACCGGGACATCGCCGAGGAACTCTTGGCGGCCGCCGATCTCTGCGTATTTGTCACCAGCGCCCAGCGTTACGCCGACTCGGTGCCGTGGGAAATCCTTAAGGCGGCCGCTCGCCGAAACCTTCCATTGCTGTTTGTGCTGAATCGGGTGCCGTGGGGAGCCCAGGCCGAACTCGTTGCGGACTTCTCCCGCAGGCTCCGAGCCGCCGGGGTGATGGGTGAGCGTGATTCGGTTCTCACTATTGATGAACAAACGGTGGCCAGCGATTCGGGCGGATTGCCCGCCAGTGCTGTAGCTCACGTCAGAGAGCGGCTGTCGAACGCCGGTGGAGGAGATCGGCGCTCAACTGCCGAACAGGCTGTGCGCGGAGCTGTTGCCAGCCTGCTGAAGAAAACGGGGACGTTGTCCCAACTCGTCGAGGCCGAGAATGCCGACCTGGCCAAACTCGAAGAGCTGACCCGGCGCGCCTATGCGCACCAAATGCGAGAGATTGAGGATGCGCTTCGCCAGGGGACCCTGATCCGTGGCGAGGTGTTGGCCCGCTGGCAAAACTTCATCGGCACCGGAGAGCTAACGAAAGCGCTCTCCGACGGGGCAACCAGAGTGCGCGGTTGGGCGGCGCGCGTGTTCGGTGGTGTTGGCGAGAAGTCGGAGAAGGTAGGAAACGAAGCCGAGCATGAACTCGTGGCGCTTGTCAGCCGGCGGGCCGACCTGGCCTCGAATGCAGTTGCGAGCGCCTGGGAGTTGCAGGAAGGGACCGCCGCCCATGTCAGAAACGCCAGCATGTGGAGGCATGCGCCCGAAACCCCCGATCGAGCACAACAGGTTGTGGAGGACTGGATTTCGGGCCTAAGTCGGATGATTGAGGCAAATGGCATGGGGAAGAAGCGATTCGCACAAATCGCCTCAGTCGGCGTTAATGCGGTGGCCGTTAGCTTGATGGTCACGGTCTTTGCCTACACGAGTGGGATCACCGGGACTGAGGTTGGTATCGCCGCCGGCGCCGCGGCCGCCCAGCAAAAACTCCTCGAACACCTCTTTGGTTCGGCCGCCGCCAAGAGCCTCGCCGAGGAAGCCAGAGCTGATCTGCTCAGCGCTATTGCCGCGGTCCTCGAAGCAGACGCGGACCGATTCCTCAGTCTGTTGGCCGACCTGAAGCCGTCCGATCCCGCCGAACTTGATGCAGTAGCCCAAACGGTCGGCCAAGCTTTGCGAGCCTGGCATGTCTGATATTAGACGCCTCCTTGATCTCCTCGATGAAGCCGTTGGACAGGCGGCCGCCTCGGTAGGAGAGGATTCGGTTGCGGCAACCGCCGAGCTGGCGAGGAGCGCTCGCAAGCGAGTCGGGTATTTAGGATCGTCGGTCGTCGTTGCTCTCGCCGGCGGTACGGGATCGGGCAAGTCATCCCTGCTCAACGCCATCGCCGGAGAGTATGTCGCCGAAGTGGCGGCTATCAGGCCAACCACGTCCGAACCGCTGGCCTGGATCCCGCAAGTGCCTGAACCAGGGGTGGTTCGCCTACTTGACGATATGGGCGTCAACCGGCGGGTGGGGCACACCAAAGAGCGCCCGATCGTCATCATTGACATGCCAGACACGGACTCGGTCGTAGGCGCCCATCGTGCCGTCTTTGAAAAACTCTTGCCACGAGTC
>JAGXFS010000140.1 GCA_024637275.1 Acidimicrobiia bacterium | reverse complement strand
TCGCATTTGTAGGACGCTTCCCACGAACCAGGTTCGTCCGGAGCCTTCAGCCAGTCGGCCACGATGGCTTCCGCTCCAACGAGCGGTGCGCCCCAAGGCTTATACCGATAGGTCGCATAGTTCGTGAACAACGATCGGATATCGTCGGGCGCATTGGTCCTCCAAGCGTCGACGTACCGCCTCAGCCACCCATCGACTGTCGCCTCGTCGAGCGCCATTCAGGGAGCGACCAAATCGCCGTAGGCGTCCGGTCGGCGATCCCGGAAGAAGGCCCACTGTTGGCGAACTTCATCGACCATGTCCATATCGAGATCCCGTACGACCAACTCTTCCTCGGTGTCGGAAGCTGCCTCCCCGACAACCTGGCCCCGCGGATTCACGAAATATGACGACCCGTAGAAATCGTTGTCGCCGTATTCTTCCTTGCCGACCCGGTTGATTGCGCCGACGAAATACTCATTGGCCACTGCCGCGGCTGGCTGCTCCAGGTTCCATAGATACATTGACAAGCCGCGACTCGTAGCCGACGGGTTGTAGACGAGCTTGGCACCGTTCAGGCCTAGCGCTCTCCATCCCTCGGGGAAGTGACGGTCGTAACAGATGTACACGCCGATGCGCCCGACACTTGTGTCGAAGGTGGGATAGCCCATATTTCCGGGGCGGAAGTAGTACTTCTCGAAGAAGCCCTTCACATGTGGGATGTGAGTCTTGCGGTATTTGCCAAGGTAAGTGCCGTCCGCCTCGATGACCGCGGCGGTGTTGTAGTAGAACCCGTCGTCTTCTTTCTCGAACATCGGAATGACGAGAACCATTTCCGTCTCTTTGGCGAGAGCCGTCATGGCCGCCATGGTTGGACCGTTGGGAATGGGTTCCGCAGTGCCGAGATGGGCGTCGTCCTGAACCTGACAGAAGTACGGTGCGTCAAAGAGTTCCTGAAAGCACATGATCCGCGCACCGTCGTTGGCCGCTTCCCGGGCGTAGTCCATGTTCTTCTTGAGCATGGTCTCTTTGTCGCCGGTCCATTCGGTTTGCACTAATGCTGATCGCAGTATGTTCGCCATAGTTGATCTCCTTGTTTGCTAGTCGGGTGGTCGGGCGCAATAGACCCGACCACCCGTACGAATGAAACTCAGTCGCCACCGGGGTTGAGTTCGACCGAAACCTTCTGCCACGATGAGCCGGTTGTGTCAGCACCCTCGTCGGAGAGCGACTTGACGGCTGCTTCGGCGAAGTCCGTTCGGTATGTACCTTCGGGGATGGCAACGCCGGTCAGCTCTGGAATCTGGGTGGTAGCAACGTTGACCGTCTGATCCCACAGAGCCTTGTCCATGACTCCAATGCCACCCGCTGATGGCCAGATCAGGGCGTTGACTTCGTTCATCTGCCATGTCTGGTGGCTGCGCCCCAGTGTCGGGCCGACCGCCAGCACGATGTCGACGCAGGCGTCGGCGTTGTCGCGGCAATAGATCCAGCCTCGGAACGTTCCTCGCAAGAACGCCTCCACGGTTTCAGGATTTTCGTTGGCGTACGTGTTGGTCGTCCACACCGAGTCCTGCAACATCGCGGTCCCGACGTCATTGAAGTCGATCACGCTCAGATCGGATGGCTGGTAGAGCTCTCCAGTGGCCTCGTTGACTGCTTCAAGGACCTGGGCGTACTCGTTGTAGATCATCGCCTCGGCGGCATCAATCTCACGGTTCAGAAGGGCTTCCATGTCAAAGTTCTGGGCAATGAGCTCGACGTCTTCCACGTCTGCCTGGGCAATGGCAGCGGTCAGCTCAAATTCGTTGCCGAATCCCCAGTTACCAACTTTGCGTCCGGCCCAGTCGGCTGGCGACGTTATGCCCTCGTCTGCCCACGAAACCATGAGCGTGCCACTGCGCTGAAACACCTGAGCAACGTTGACCAGATCGGCCCCCTCCTGGTTGGAAGCGAGCGCTTTGGGTACCCAGGCCAGCCCGAATTCGGCGGCACCGGTAGCGACGACCTGCTGAGGAACGATGTCAACCGCTCCTTCGAGGATGGTGACGTCGAGACCCTCGTCCTCGTAGAAGCCCTGATCGACGGCTGCGTAGTAGCCGGCGAACTGGGCCTGCGCGAACCACTGGAGTTGGAGTTTGATTGGCGTGAGTTCAGCGGGCGTGCCCGGGTCGGCGGTTTCGTCGCCACCGCAAGCCGTGGCTAGTAGCACCAGCAACACCGAAACTGTCGTTAGTCTTCGCCAGCTTTTACTGAACATCGTTCATCCTCCTCGGACCCGTCAAACAACGAATTCTGACACTACCGGAACCAACGCCCGGCTTATTGACCATTGGCATCTTTTCGCCTACGAGCGCACCGATACATGCCACGGCATTGCTTTGCGTTCGACGAAGAGGATCAGACCATACATCCCGATGCCGAAGGCCGAAGCGAGGAGGATTGCCGCCCATGCCTCTTCGAACTGAAACAAACCAGCCTTGAGCGTGATGTATTGGCCCAGCCGCTCTTGTGGTCCTCCGAAATACTCTTTGATGATGGCTCCAATGAGCGCCAGAGCTGAGGCGATCTTCATGGCCGAGAAGAAGTAGGGGAGAGCGCCCGGAAGGCGGAGCTTGCGTAAAACTGTTCCTCTGGTGGCGGCGTAGCTTGCCATCAGCTCCAGTTCTTGAGCCTCGGCCGATAACAGTCCCCGGACGAGGTTGATCATCACCGGAAAGAAGACGAGCACCGCTACGACCACCACCGTGCCGATCGGACTCGTCAGTCCGAACCAGGCGTTGGCAACGGGAGCGAGCACAATGATGGGCGTTGAGTTGGCGGCGATCGCCAACGGCATCGCACCCTCGCGGATAAGCGTGAAGCGAGAGGCGGCCATTCCTGCGAGAACTCCACCTGTTGCCCCGACCGCCAATCCTGATACGGCTGACACGAACGTGGCCAGGCCCGCACGCCACAATGTCGGTGCCTCCGCAGCGAAGGCCGACAGGATCGCCGTCGGGGCGGGAAGGATGAACCCCTGGATGTTGAAGAGACGCACGACGAGTTCCCAGATGGCTAGCCCGCCCACAAAGATCACGATGGCTGGACCATATGACCGCACGTTCTTCATGCGGGTTCGTCTTCTATCGCCCGGAGGGCTTCGCGCACCCTGGTGATCAGTTCGAAGAAGCGCTGGTGTTCGCGGGTGTCGAACCCGCGTGGTTGAGGTAGATCAACGTCGATTCGGTCGACAATTCGTCCGGGTCGGGGTGACATCACGATCACCCTCGTCGAAAGAAACACCGCTTCGGCGATGCTGTGCGTGACGAACAGAACAGTGGTTTCGGTTTCTTCCCAGATTCTCAGCAATTCCATTTGCATTCGTTCCCGGGTCATCTCGTCGAGTGCGCCGAACGGCTCATCCATCAACAGAATGGACGGTTGGAAGCTCAACGCCCGAGCGATTGACACTCGTTGCTGCATCCCGCCCGACAGCTGCCACGGATAGTGGCTGGCAAACCCATCAAGTTGAACCAGCTCGAGCATCTTTCGGCCAACGGCGTCTCGTTCGGGTCGATCGATCCCCATGATCTCAAGTGGCAGTGCAACGTTTTCAAGTACCGTTCGCCAATCGAGGAGCGTGGCACTTTGAAAGACCATTCCATAGTCCCGATCCAACCGGGCCTGATGCGGGCTTTTGCCGTTCACCTGCGGAGTCCCGGCCGACGGTGAGATCAGGTCACCGATGACCCGCAACATGGTTGACTTACCGCATCCGGATGGGCCAATCAGGGACACGAACTCGCCCGGCTGGACGTCAAGATCGATCGACTCCAACGCTTTGACTGCGTCGATACCTGATCCGAAGACCATCGATACGTTGTCGAGCGAAATGGTCGATGTCATGCGAGCGGCCGTTCGGCGTCAACCGTGACCCGGCGGGTGGCGGGGACGACTGATCGTTCGACCAGGGCGACCAATCCTACGAACAAGATACCAACCAGAGCCGAAACGGCCACCGATGCAAACAGCTTCTCGGGTGCGCTGGAGAACGACGACGCGAAGCCCAGGATGGCCCTCCCTAAGCCCCGGGAGAGGCCAGCCGGGAGCTCACCCACGATCGCCCCGATGATTGAGGCCGTCGCAGCGATTTTCAAGGCCGGGAACAAGTACGGCAAGGCAGCGGGCACCTGCAGCTTCCACAGCTGTTGGCTGGGACTTGCCGCGTACGAGCGGAGGAGCTCGGTTGCTGTTGCGGCCGGAGAGCGGAGACCGCGCAGGGTATTGATGGCGACCGGAAAAAACGCCAGGTATGCAGCGATGACGGCGACCTGTACGGCCTGGGGGAGGCCAAGCTTGCCGCCCCAGATCACCAGGATCGGCGCTAGAGCGATTACCGGGACGGTTTGGGAGGCAACGACATAGGGCATGAGTCCGCGTTCAGCGACGGATGACCGGACAAAAAGGATTCCCAGGCCGAAGCCGAAGGCGCTTCCAACCACGAATCCCCCCACGGCAGATCGGAAAGTGAACCAACCGGCGCGAAGCAAGATAACCAGGAGAATATCTTCTCCACCGCGTCGTGCGGGCTGGAAAAGGGACTGTGCGATGTCCCAGAGGTGGGGCATCGAGCGGTTGTTCGTGCGGACTGGCAGTCGCACGGATGTGGAGGGCCATGTGCCGCCCGTGGTCTGACCCATCCACTTGTACGCCTCCCATACGACCGCAAGGGAGGCGACAATCCCCAGAAACGACAAGATACTTCGGGTTCGATGATTCATTGCCCGTGATATCGCAGCCGAGTGCTCATGATCCCCGGGATGCTACAGCCCATCCGACGGCGATGTTCGGCAGCCAATCCACGTCTCAGGCAGAACCCGTTTAGCTGCCGAACGGAGGGGTCGATACAACTGGATGAGATTCGCCATGCTATTGCTCGTGGTCGTCGTGGCTTGTGGTGGTCCCGTTTCTACTGACAATGCTCCCGCCGAGCCAGCGGGTACTGTCGTGCCAGCTTCCATTGGGCCGCCCACCACAACATCCGTGATTACGTCCACGACCTTCGAGTCGATCGCCGAGATCGACAGTCCTGAGTCAGCCCCGACTACCGAGGAGCTCGGGGCGACGGGTCCTGACGCCGAGCTCATCGAGTTTGAAGCGCTCTGGTTGTGTGAAGCGCAACGCCAGACATTCGACTCTCCGGGAGCGGTGGATGAGACGCTCAATGCCAGGCTCGGCGAGACCGGTTTAGCCAGGGGCGACTACGACACATTCAAGGCCGGGTTGACCGACAATGCCGTCGCAAGGAAACAGATTTTGGACCTGTTTATTGCCAATTGTTCGTGACTTGATTCAAGTTTTGGGTGTCCGTCCGTCGATAGAACTTACATGAAGTCTTTTGGTCGCCTCTTGATGGCACTCCTGGTCGCGGTTCCAACGTTGCTTGTCCAGGCGTCGCGAGGGCCAATCCGGGAGTCGATCTGCTGACAAGAACGACCGCCGCGGTTACAGCCGGGGCAGATGCCTGGTTGGTTCTCAACTGGACGGCTTTTGAAGATGTGACCGACTTCCAGGTGATAGCGACAAAGCTTACGGACGGAGTTTCAGTGAGCTATCCAGCCAACTTGGGGTCCTGGACCGGCCTCATGGGTGGTCACGAACTTCTGGTCGACGAGATTGACTTCTCGGCGATGAAGGTTTCCGTTCCGGCCGGATATCGTGGCAAAGACGTCAAGCTTGACTTAGAGGTTTCGTACGCGGTCGATGGGAGACCACGTAGCGAGAAGGTGAAGGTCAAAGTACCGGTCGTGATCTACACGGGCCAGGCGCTCTCGCAGGTATCAACGGATGCTGCCGTTCCCGCCTATGCCAGTGGATGGGTATCCATGGCCTTTACGGGTCACGCTCCCGCGACGTCAGACTTCTCCCTGGTGATCGATGACGCGGCCGGTCTCTTGATTTCGTATCCGTCGGACCGCAGCTCAACGAGCTTCCAGCGAGACGCACGGCTGACCGCTGGTGAAACAGACTTCGCGGCGATCTTCGTAGATACAACCTCCGCTGCTCCTGGCGACTATGTCGTGAAGTTCACGGCGACCTATACGGCATCGACCGGAGCGGAGTCGATGAGTGGCTCGGCGACGATCACCGTAACTCCCTAAGTGGCGTCAGCGTGGTGCGTAAGCTCTGCGAATGGAACCAATCACCGTCGTCGTTCAATCAGGTCCGACGCCAGGATTAGTCCTTGGGAGAATCCCGGACGGGGTCGACGTGCGACTCGCCCGTACCGTTGACGAGCTTCGCCTAGCTCTCCCTGGCGCCGAGGTCCTGTTCGGATTTGACTTCAAAGGCAAGATGTTGCCCCAGGCGTGGAAGGAAGCGTCCGGTCTTCGATGGATCCAATGGGCAGGGGCCGGCGTCGACGCCTTGCTATTTCCGGAGCTCGTGAACTCCGATGTGCTGGTAACCAATGCCGGGGGTATTTATGACGAGGCGATCGCCGAACACGTCCTCGCGTTGATGCTGGCCCATACCAAACGCCTACCGGATGCAATCCGCAATCAACTTGAGTCAACATGGCTGTATCAAACCGTCAGGCCGCTGCGAGGCACCGCGGCGGTGGTCTTGGGTGCCGGAGGTATCGGACGAGCCATTGCCCGGCTGCTCGGTATGGTCGGGGTCGATGTGACCCTGATCGGCACATCAACGAGACCCGACGATGAGTTCGGCAGCGTGACCGCATGGGCGGACCGGGAATTGTCCCGAGCTGACTGGTTAGTTGTCGCGGCGCCGTTGACACCATCCACGAGACAAATCATCGATGCTGGCGTGCTTGCCGAGCTGCCTCGGAGCGCCGTGCTCGTCAATATCGGTCGGGGCGCAAGCGTGGATGAAGCCGCCCTCGTCGCGGCGTTGAGCGGAGGCGAGCTAGCAGGAGCGGGTCTCGACGTATTCGAAACCGAGCCACTGCAGTCCGATTCACTTCTGTGGCAGATGGAGAACGTCATCATCACGCCGCACCATGCCGGCGATCTTGACGACTATGCCGAGCGGGTCGCCGCGCTATTTCTCGAGAACCTTGCCCGGTATCGGGTCGGGCAGCCGTTACAGAATGTCATCGACAAACGACTCGGCTACCGATCGTCCGTCTGAGCCGACGTCTCCCAAGCGGTCGTGTGGATGAGCCAGGCGGCGGCCACCACGAGGAGCACGGCGATGACAAGGCCGACGGTCAGGCGTACCGGGTCGATCGGAGGAGCCGGAGCATTTATGGGTGGAAAACGGGCGTGTGAGGTGCCGCCGACCCCGCCCACGATGGGCAGGAACAGGAGCCCCACGGGGATCGCGACTACGGCGATGAACGCAATGGCCCAGCCTTCCCAACCGACCCGTTCGTTACTCATCGCCAGATGAGATCGGCTCGGCGTCCAGGCGTCGGTTGAGCGAGAAGAGCCGGCCGATTACGGGCATCAGGATGATGTTGGCGCCGTGCAGGACGCCGATAATCAGAAGGATGCCTCCGAGTCGACCGACTTCCCACTGCAGCTGTGCCGCTCCAACAGTATCCGTCCATTCCCGTTCCTGTTGAAAGCGAACCGAGAACAAGATGTAGGCGCCGAAAATCAGGTAGTAGACAATATCGGCAAGCAAGATAAAGCTCTTGCCGGTGGCCGGGTTGGCCTTGAACACGTCCGCCGCATACGCGCGCCCAAAACGTTTGATGAACGGGCCGAGCCATAGGGCAAGCCCTATGAGCACGACCGTGGTGATGGCCTCAAGTACCCACCATTCCATGAGCAATCTCCCTTGTTCGTACGTGGATGTTCCATAGATAACCGAGATCAGAGCCCCGAGCAGAAGCGCGACTGTTCCGAGGCGGGCCCGCAATCGGGTCCTTCGCAGACGGTCGTCGGCGATCGAGCCACGCACCCGGGCGAACAGGTCAGGTGATGGCTCCGTCATCACTGCGTTTCCTATCAGGGCGTTGTGGAGGCGCTGTTCAAGCGTGGTCATGATCGGCCTCCAACCGTTGCTCCAGGGCAGCCAAGCCGCGCCGCTGTTGGGTTTTCACGGTGTTGGTTGAGACGCCAAGCGTGGCAGCAGTTTCAGCGACGGACAGTTCCATGTAGTAGCGAAGCACGAGCACATTGCGTTGTCCGGGAGCGAGTTCTCGGAGCGCGGCGATGACCAACCGTCGGTCGTCGTCAAGGACTGCTTGGTCGTCGATGCCCGGCGGGTCGGGGTCGGCCGGGGGCCGGTGTCTTAGCGACATTAGGCCGCGTCGGTTGTGGTCCCTGGCCAGATTGAGAACGATGGAGCGCAGATACGGCTTAATCTTTTCCTCGTCGTGAATTCGATGAATGGACCGAGACAGCCTGATGAAGGCTTCCTGGACGAGATCTTCGGCGGCGGTGCGGTCGTCGACGAAAAAGCGCGCCAACCGTACGAGGTTGGTGGCCTCCTCGGCGAAGAGGCGTCCTACCAGCGAGTTGACTTCGCCGGTCTCTGTGTGGGCTAACGGCGTCGCCGACGAAAAGGTCGTTCGGGAAGCACGCATGTTTAACACCATCGCGCCTACAGACGGACGAGCGGACCCCTTCGGGTGACACGAGAAAATATTTTCTTTCCGCGTCACCCGGATTCGCCACCTTGCCCGTCTGTGGGTTAGCGGATCAAATAACAAAAGGAGGGTCCGATGAACACCCATCGTTCGATGGTCATGGTTGCAATACTCGCATTGGGGCTGGTCTCGACTGCGGCCGGAAACGCTATTTTCTCAAAGGCGCCTTTATCGGATGTCAGCTCGCTTGCTGACCCGACAGACGGGGCATGGGCAGTGGCATCGGCGAAGGTCAGCGACGGCCGGACCTCAGTGGTGCTGAACGTGAAGGATCTCGACCGCAGTGAGGCGGGCCGGCGCCTCGGCGCCCACGTCCACATCGGTCCGTGTGTCGCAGAGAACGGAGCTGCCGCTCTCGGCCACTACAAGGTGGCTGGTGCCGTAGCCTCGCCAGAAACGGAGGTTTGGTTGGACTTTACGATCACCAATGGCGGGACGGGCCATGCCACGGCCGTCGTTCCGTTTGAAATCGCCCCCGGGGCGGCGCAATCCATCATGGTGCATGCGCTTGAGACCCAATCGACCGGGTTTGCCGGGGCGAGGTTGGGCTGCATTCCATTGGAGTTCTAATGATGTCGCTGATGAAGCGCCGGCCCATTGTGGCCGGCGCTCTTCTCGGACTGCTGTGGGGGGCAGTTCTGCGGACCTGGATGCGCTTCATTTCGGGTAGCCCCGAATTCAGTTGGAGCGGTACGTTCTTCATTCTGCTGGCGGCAACCATCGTTGGAGCCACGCTGGGACTGGCGCGCACCCGTCGCATGGCTGGGGGAGTGGGTTGGTGGCGTACGTCCATCATTTCGCTCATGTTGTTGGGAGGTGGCGGGGCGGTCATGTGGCCGTCGGTTGTCTTCGGGGCGGCTGCCATTGGTCGTCCGCGGCCCATCTGGCTCCGGGGCATTCTTGGGCTGGCCGCGGTAGCGGCACAGGTTCCCGTGGTCCAAGAGAGCATTCTTGGAGGGTCGACCCTCAGTGCCCTCGGGTCGGTCCTGGCGGTCGGTTGGTACGCTCCGATGCTGGTGATCGAAGCATGGGCCTTTTCGGTCGTTTTCGCTCCAGCGGTCGACGGCGCTCCGGTCCCAAGCAAAGTCAAAAAGGCGCTCATCGCACTGCCGATAAGCGCCATGGCCGTGTTCGCGGCAATTGCCGTAGGTTTGCCCGGTATGTGACGGTGCGATCGGCCGGTCTGGGTCCGGGCATCAGCGCTAGCGTGACAGCATGCCTTCGACTCATCAAGCGCTTGCCGACGAACGAAATGAACACATTCTTATTTACGTCGACGGGGAGTACTCCCTACGGCACGAAGCGAAGGTATCGGTGTTCGACTCGGCCTTTTTGGTGGGTGACGGCATCTGGGAAGGCATCCGATTGCATGACGGCCAGCTGGCCTTCCTGGATCGCCATCTCGATCGGTTGTTCTCGGCATCAGCACGCACGGGGATAGACCTCGGCATGGACCGAGCGGGAATGACCAGCCTGCTTGAGGAAGTCCTGCAGCGCAACGAGATGGTCGACGGGGTGCACGTCCGTCTGATGGTGTCACGCGGTCGCAAAAAGACGCCTTCCCAGCATCCTTCGAACCTGGTCTCCGGGCCTACGATCGTGATCATTCCCGAGTACAAACAAGCTGACCCGTCAGTGGCTCGGTCGGGCGTGACCCTGCATACTTCCTCCGTTCGTCGGCCCCCGCCGAACACGCTTGATCAGCGCATCAACTGTCATTCCAAACTGCACGAGGTCATGGCCTTGATTGAGGCCGTTGAGGCTGGATGTGACGAGGCGCTCATGCTTGACGTAAATGGCCACGTCGCGACCTGTAACGCCACGAACTTCTTCGCAATCACTGACGGTGAAGTGTGGACGTCAACGGGGGAGTACTGCCTCCCCGGAATCACCCGTGAGGTCGTTATCGAAGTCTGTCGCGGATCCGAGATGCCGATCAACGTGGCCGACTTCCCGCTTGACCTCGTGCACGGAGCCGATGAGGCGTTCGTCACAGGTACCTTCGGTGGAATCACGCCGGTTCGATCGGTCGACGGTATCGAGTTCGGGGACGGGAACGCCGGACCGATAACGTCCGCACTTACCGATCTGTACGAAAAGGCCGTCTCAGCGGATATCGCCACGAGGAAAACGCCATGAGCCAGAAGATTTCGATGTGGTCGGGCCCCCGGAACATTTCGACTGCCATGATGTACTCGTTCGGACAACGGTCAGATACGCGGGTCTATGACGAACCACTGTACGGGGCGTACCTCACGCGAGTCGACGATGTCGCTCATCCCGGAGTTCAAGACGTTATCGACGACATGGACTGTGACGTTGATTCAGTCCTGGCCGACATGGCCCGCGACACGACAGATGACGTGCGGTTTTTCAAAAACATGGCCCATCACACGGATGGATTGAACCTTGATCTACTGAGCAGTCTTCAGAATTTCATTCTCTGTCGCCCTCCGGCCGATCAGCTGGTGTCGCTCGATGAGGGGATGACGGCCACGCCAACGGTTCGCGATACCGGCTACACCTATCAGACCGCGATATTGGACTGGATGCTCGCCAACGGCCAGGAGCCGATCGTGGTTGTCGCTCCGGCGGTTCTGGCGAACCCTGAGGGCGTCCTCAAGGCCCTGTGCGAGCGCCTAAACATTGCGTGGGAGCCTGCCATGTTGCACTGGCCGGCCGGCCCAAAACCCGAAGACGGCGTCTGGGCGTCGCACTGGTATGCCAGTGTCCACGCCACGACCGGATTTGGTGCGCCGCGTCCCGAGCGTCAAGCGGTCCCGGATCATCTGCGAGACTTACTTGACGTATGCCTCGCGCACTACGAGCGGCTTACTCCGTATGCGATTGAGGCGATTTAGCTGGAGCCAGCGGCGGTCTGGTCAGCGCCTCGGATGAATCTCGTGCCCGGCGACTTCTGGCTCGTCGTCGGTCATTTCGGCCGGAAAACCCGGAGCGGTTACACGAATCCCGAGCGGCTCCTCGAGCCGACGGATGATGTTTGGCGACCATTCCCGCGGCCCGTAGGTTTGCTCGGCCTCCTGGAATATCCTGAGAAGGAGCGGCGAGAGTTCAAGTTGTACACCTGCCCGGTCCGCCACCGATTGGAACAGCGAAATGTCTTTCACGACCAGGTCCATCGTGAAGTTGATGTCCCGGGAGCCGTTAAGGATGACCTGGCTTTCCGTCTCGTGCACGAATGAGTTCCCCGACGAGATGCGGATCCCCTCGTACGTGGTGTTGAGGTCCATTCCCGCCATTTGTGACGTCACGAGCGCCTCTGCGAGGGAAACAAGATTGGCGGTCGCCAAATAGTTGGTGACCACCTTGAGAACCGACGCTGATCCCAGGGGACCGGTGTGAAGTACTTCCCGGCCCATCGCTGTCAACAAGGGCAGCATCTGTTCGAATGTAGAGCGTTCGGCACCTCCGAAGATCGAGATGTTCCCTGTGGCCGCCCGATGGCAGCCGCCCGACACCGGGCAGTCGATGGCAGAAGCTCCTGTCGCCATGACTTTCTCTCCGAGGCGGAGAACTTCTGTCTGGTCCGTTGTCGACATTTCCGCCCAGATCTTCCCGGCTGAGAGCCCCTCGATCAGGCCGCCGTCTCCCTCCACCACCGCCGCAGAAATGGATGGGCTGGGCAGACAAGTGATCACAACGTCGCAGAGTCGGGCCATCGAGGCCGGGGATGTTCCCGCAGTCGCACCCGCGGCGATGAGCGGGGTCATCGCCGTCAGGTCGAGGTCTCGAACGATGACGTCGAACCCGTTACGAACCAGACTTCCAGCCAGCTTTGAGCCGACGTTCCCGAGTCCAATGAAGCCAACTTTCACAGTGCTCTCCTTGGTGTCTTCTGCGCGAAGCGACCGTTGCAAGAGTCTCTTTTGCGAGATTGAAATACGCGGGCCCTGGCAGGCCGTAGGGTAGCGACATGAACCGTACCGCTCTCGGCATCGTCTCGCTCGTTCTCTTCATTGTCGGCAGCTCCATGATGGCAACTGCCGGTGGAGAAGGGGACCTGGGTGGCGTGTTCATCCGGGCCAGTGTTGTCCTTGGAGCTATATGGTTCGTGCTGCCGAGCGCCGGGCACGTGAATCGTGCCGTCTGGGCGGGCATTGGGTCTTTCGCGCTGTTCCTCGTATTGGCTCCGCGCCTGATCCTCTGGGGATTTGCCTTGTCAGCTTTGATTTCTGCCTTCGGATTTCTCGTCCGACGCAAACCGGGCCATCGCCGGGTCGACCGCCCCGAGAGTGACTAGCGACGCTTGGGGCGAAACGCTCCCGGCAGATCGGCCGACGCAAACGCTGCAGGCACCGTACCGGTCGATGCGTACATGTAGAGAGCGGTTTGAAAGATGCCCGAAAGTGTCGACATCACAATGGTGACCGCCACAATCCCGACAACGGCGACAATGATCCCGGCTACGGCCAGTCCCCCGACCTGGCTCATGATTGCCAGAATCGCGAGAAGGATGAACGGCAGCATGGCTAGGAAACCGATGATGCCGAACCCGACGTTGGCCACCATGTTTTCTCCCCAGGTAGCTTTGAAAAGGTTGGCTGATCGTTTGATGGCAGGGACGACTCCTCCGCCCTCAATGACGTATACGGGGATGACGAGAAACGTCACCAATGTCCAGGCCAGGCCTGCAATCGAGGACACGATCGACCCGACAATCCCGGCCCGTTCCTCAATGGCTTTGAGGATGGCCGATACGGTGGCGCTGATAGCCGCCCAACCGGCGATGGCTGGTAGGTGGGAGACGGCCGCGCCGATTGCCGATTTGATCGTGGGGTCGCCACCAGCGAGTCGCTCATGGGCGGCGCTGACGAGGGCGGTATTGAAGAAGATCACGACGAAGCTGGTGGTGAAGTAGAAGGCGGCGGCTGCGATCCACCCCAATGGTCCGTCACTAGACGTGAGTACGACGGGCAGGATGAACGTAGCCCCCATGATGATTGCGGCGATACCCGAGAGGACCGGGAGCCAGATCAGTTCCTTGTCGGAGAGGAGCACCTGCCACGACGCTTTGGCTAGTGCGATGGTATTGCGGATTCTGCCCATGTTTCTCCGTCCTCAGCCCAAGGTCGTTAACCCGATACGGGCTGGACGATACTCGCCTACCGCGTAAGTCATGGGTATGAGAGCCCTGGAGACGGTCGGGGCACGCGTTGGAGGGACCCGAAGGTCCCTCCAAGGATTCTGGTTTCTTTTGGTTACGGAGTGTACGGGGAGTCGATGAAAGCGTTCACAAAATCCTGAACGTTTTGGCGATCAACCCTGAAGACCCCGCCGGTGCCTGCACAGTTGCCGTTGATGCCGAACGACGTTACCGCTCCGACTACTCGAGATTCACCGTCGCCGAGATAGTTCGGTCCACCAGAGTCGCCGAAACACGTTCCACCGGTCGAGTGATTGTTTGACAGCAAGAGCGAGAAGTTCCCGGTAAAACCCGGGACGTTGATCTGGTTGAGCTTTGGACGCGCTTCGTACCGGACCAGATCCGCCTGGACAAAGACAGGATTGATCTGCTGAAGTCCGTATCCAACCGCATTGAAGGTGACGTCTTGCTTACCGCGTCGCGTCTTGAGCTTGTCTAGTGAGTCCACGCCTGGAAGCTTGGCGAAGTTTTCGGCTTCAATCCAGTGGGCGCCAGGACCTTCCAGTTCGATCATGCCGACGTCATTCAGGAAGAATGGACCGAATGGGTAGGCGGGATGGGCAGCCCAGTTGACAGCTTCGATGGAGTTGGCGCCGGCGAATGGATAACTATTCTCGCCATTCTGGACATCTGCCTCCGTGTAGACCCGCATCCCCGAGAACTCGCCTGGCGCGCCGGCGCAGTGTCCGGCTGTCAAGACGATGGTCGGACTCATCAGAGCGCCCGAGCAACGAAACGCCGGTTGCCCCTCAACTTCCATGAGGATCAGAACGACCTCCGGATGGTCGGTAGTGGGTTCGCCGTCGGTGATGGCGATGGC
This sequence comes from Acidimicrobiia bacterium, assembly GCA_024637275.1. Lineage (GTDB taxonomy): Bacteria > Actinomycetota > Acidimicrobiia > Spongiisociales > JAENVV01 > JAENVV01. The sequence goes on along the minus strand of JAGXFS010000140.1, from coordinate 63,375 downwards.
CGGGACTGCGGCTGCCAGCATTACCAGCAAGGCGAATAACGCCACGAATAGTTTGGACCTCGTGCCCATGCTCACTCCTCTTCTCGGACGGAAAGACCGCGCAGCAAACCGCTCTCGGCGAACGACTCACCGTTGTCGGTGATGTCTCCGTGCAACCTAGTCTTCGTGAGCGAATCCTGTCGGGTGACCCGGCAGCGACGGTAGTAATCTGACATAGTGCGCTATCTCGGGTTCGTTCTCGTTCTGACGGCTTGCTCCACAGCGCTTAGCCAACCGGTTGCGACGAGCTTGTTCTCGCCGGCAACCAGTAACACCGTTGCTGCAGTTCCTCCCGTCGGGTCCTCAACCATCACCACCGTCGCGCCATCGACCACGAGCACAACGCGCATGCCGCTCGTCGATGCGTATGGGCGGCCGGTGTGGTTGGGAACGATTGTCCTGCCCGTTGACGAGCGAGGGTTCGGCGAGGTGCGCCCGACGCCTCCCGAGCTCATCGGACGAGCATTTGGGACCGTCGACACGCTCGCACCACCTACGAGCGCAGAATTCCAGTTCGCGATTGGCCCGGTACCCGGCGAGGTCCTTGCCCGTTCAACCTGGAACGAAGGCTGTCCGGTTGATGTCGATGATCTCTCGTATGTGACGGTGAGCCACCTGGGGTTCGATGGCCTCCTGCATACCGGTGAGCTGGTGGTGAATCAGAGCGCCGCCCCAGAGATGGTGAAGGTGTTCGAGTCGTTGTTTGCCGCGCGGTATCCAATTGAGGAAATGCGGGTGGTTTCGGCGCCAGAACTGGACCTGGCCCCGACCGGCGACGGTAACAACACGACCGTCTTCGTATGCCGGCCGGCCACCGGCGGAACCAATTGGTCCCAGCATGCCTATGGTCTGGCGATCGACGTCAACCCATTTCAAAATCCCTATTGGAAGGGCGACCTCGTGTTGCCTGAACTGGCGGACTACTACACAGATCGGACAACCGGCGCAGCCGGGATAATCGCAGATGACGATGCTGTTACGGAGGCGTTTCGGTCGATCGGGTGGGGTTGGGGTGGGGACTGGTCGTCGCTCAAGGACTGGATGCACTTCAGCCGTAACGGCCGCTAAGGCCCGCCGTTAGGCGACTCTTCCGGCCTGCAGGTGCCGGTGGAGTTTGTCCCAGACACTTGAGTGGGCCAGTTTGGTTGTCATCGAAGTAAGTGTCTGAACGAAGCTAGGAACCGCCAACTCAGGTTTCATCGGATTCGGGCGCATCTTGGCGAGTACGTCCGGTTCGGGTCGCAACACCACGATGTCGGTGTTTGGCCATGCCTCGCGAATCGTGGCAAGTTCCGACTCAAGGGCTGTCTGCCCGACTCGATCAAGGAGGGTTTCGATGGGTGTGGCTCGGATTCGTTTCTCGGTGGCAGCCATCGGGGCCAAAATCAGGACGAGATCGAGGGGAGCGGGGCTACCGAGGACCAGATCGGCGTGGGTACCTGATAGGACCCCGCCATCGACGTAGGTGGAACCGTTCACACTGTAGGGAGAAAAGATCATGGGAACCGCCGAGGATGCGGCGACCGCCTGGCCCAGGGTGACTTTTTCCGATTCGTCCGATCCAAAAACGACCCGTCGTTTTCGCTCGAGGTCATACGCGGCGATGAGGAGTGGTCGGTCTGGCCAATGGTGGGCGGCGTCTTCGACGTGGAATTCCATCCACTCGGCGATGGCGTTTGAATCAAACATGCCGGGTGACCCGAGGATTAACCGCAAGCCGGGGCGGCGGAGCCCGGGAACGATTCCATGCCGGACCCAGCGGCTGACACCGGCACCCGATCGGGTCGGCCGGAACAACTGCTTGGAGATGCGGGCTGCGACGTCGCCATGGTTGTCGCCGGGTTTTACCACACTGGATAAATCCAACCGGTTAGATCGGACGATGCCACCGACAAAAGCGCCTGCTGACGTACCGACAATGACGTCAGAGCTATTGGGGTCCCAGCCGGTTGCCATCTCAATAGCCATGAGCGCCGCCATTTCGTACGACGCACCAGTAACGCCCCCACCACCGAGGACCAGTCCTACCCTGCTCATGGACGTCAGGCTACTACCCCGGGCCCTTTGCGATGATCTCTGGGACTAAAAATGCCGCCACGAAGCGTTGGGGAAGGATCGACGCCTGAGATACGACGACGCGTTGGCTACCTAGAGCTGGAGTTCGGCGGCACCGAAGCTGCGCCCACAGGAAGGGCAAGAAGTGTCCTGATCGGAGGTTTGGGCGTGACACCATGGGCACGGCAGATCCGCCACAGCCAGGTCGTAGGTCGCCGTTCCACCCGAAGAGAAGAGGCTGGTATGTGCCGTCCGGTTTCCGTCTGATCGATTGCCAAAAACACCAAACATGCGTACGTCCTTTCCTCGTCTCGTTAAAGGTTAAGCGGACGAGCGCATGTTTTGGTGGATTTCGGGGCTTACAGCGTGGCGTAGGCCGCCAGTTGGTCGACGTACTTACGGAGCTGCTCAAGCCGACCGCTCGATGTTTCAGCTTCCCGGATGAGATACGACGCGATGTGATAAATGATCCATGGCCGGAGATCATCGTCGGCCAGGTTCGCGCCGTACCCCTCTGCAAAGGCAGCCGATGCGCTGTCACCCGCCGCCGACCCGAGCGACCAATACGCCAACGTGAAGTCCCACTCGGGCGGCGTCAACGTGGCCCATGTCCAATCGAACAGGGTGACTTCGGCCGAGTCGTTGACGTAGAAGTTCGTGGCAGACGGGTTGTTGTGCGAGAAGGTCGGTGCGCTGCATCGAGGCGGCGGGACGGCCATCGCGGCTTCGATGACATCGGCGCCTATGTTGAGTCGGCCACGGAACCGATTCAACCGTTGGAAGGTGGATTCATAGTCAGAGGCCACCTGCTCGGCCGTCATACCCCCATGAAGATTGGTGACGTTTGCGGTATCGAGTTGGTGGATCGCTCGCACGATTCTCCCGCAGTTAGCGGCCGCAGTGGCATTCTCGGGAAGCGTCGCCATCGTCCAAGCCCCCGGGTCGCGGAACTTCACCCAATGGGTGTCGTCCGTGTCGCCTCGTTCGAAAATCGCCGGAGTGCCTGGGGCCCCGTCGAGTACGGTAAACGAGCGTTCCTCACGCCTCGCATAGCTTTCACGTTCATAAATTTTCAGGATGTATGGCCCGGCCGGCGAGTGCACTCGGAACGTGTGGGTGGCATCCCCCGGTGTTCCAAGTTGGTTAACCCGCCCCCCGTCCGCCAAGCCCCTGGCCAGCTGGACTGCGTCCATTGTGTGGACTCCTTGGGTAATCAACTTCTCTGCTGCGTTTCTGCTTGATAGCCTAGCCCCAGCATCAACAGAAACGGTTACTAAGTGTCGATACATCTGCTCTACCCCGACGGCTCGTCCCATTCGTTCGAGGACGGCACGACGGGTCTTGAAGTGGCCGAGTCAATCGGCTCACGGCTTGCCAAGGCGGCGGTGGCTGTTTCGGTTGACGGAGCCGAATATGACCTCAGCCGGGCCCTACCGAGCGGCTCGTTGTCGGTGATCACCGACTCCACGGAGGCCGGTCGCCACATCATTCGACATTCGGCGGCTCACATTATGGCCCAGGCGGTCCTGGGTCTGTACCCCGGATCGACCTTCGCGATCGGTCCGGCAATCGAGAACGGGTTCTATTACGACTTCGACATAGGTCGAGGCTTCACCCCCGACGACATCGAGGCGATCGAGGCGCGGATGGCCGAGATTGTCGCCGCCGATCAACCCTTCGAACGCTTCGAGCTGACTCCTGACGAGGCGCTCGAGGTTTTCGCCGACCACAAGTTCAAAGTCGAGATAGTGAAATCGGTCGACGACAGCGAGGTTGACGGGTCTTCAGGAGTGATCTCGGCCTATCGAAATGACGCGTTTGTCGATTTGTGTCGGGGACCTCATTTGCCGAGCACGGGTCGTTTGAAGGCGTTCAAGCTGACCCGAGCGGCCGGCGCCTATTGGCGCGGTGATGAGAACAATCCGCAGTTGGCACGGATTTACGGAACAGCCTGGGAGTCCAAGAAAGCGCTCGAAGAGTATTTGCATCGCCTTGAGGAAGCCGAACTGCGCGATCATCGCAAACTAGGGCCCGAACTAGATCTGTTCTCGTCGCCGCCCGAACTGGGATCGGGGCTCGTGTTGTGGCACCCCAAAGGAGGGGTCATTCGTAAGATCATGGAAGATCACAGTCGACGACTCCACGAACGATTCGGTTTCGACTTTGTGTTTTCGCCGCATCTTGCCAAGGCCGACCTGTGGGAAACCTCGGGGCACCTGAGTTTTTATGCCGAGAACATGTACCCGGGCATCGAGATGGACGGCGGCCAGGAATACCGGGTGAAGCCGATGAGCTGTCCGATGCACGTGCTCATCTACCGCAGCCGGGGTCGAAGCTACCGTGATCTGCCGATCCGACTGTCTGAACTCGCGGCGGTCTATCGGAACGAGCGGTCAGGTGTCATTCACGGGATGATGCGAGCGCGGGGGTTCACCCAGGACGACAGCCATACGTTTTGTCGACGCGATCAAGTTGACGACGAACTGGCGATGCACCTGGATTTTGTCCTGACCTGGCTGCGCGATTTCGGGTTTACCGAGTTCGAAGCGGACTTGTCAACCCAGCCTGAAAAGTCGGTGGGGGACCAGGAGTTGTGGACCATTGCCGAACGTTCGCTCGAAGATGCGCTCAAACTGGCCGACATTCCTTATCGGATCGCCGAGGGAGACGGGGCGTTCTATGGCCCGAAGATCGACGTCCATATCAAAGACGCCATTGGCCGCCGGTGGCAGATGTCGACGATTCAGGTCGACTTCGCCCTGCCAGAGAACTTCGGGATCGACTACGTCGATGCCGAAAATCAAAGACAGCGTCCGGTCATGATCCATTCGGCCAAAGCAGGATCGATCGAGCGGTTTTTCGGGGTGCTGCTTGAGCATTACGCCGGTGCCTTTCCGATGTGGTTAGCCCCGGTCCAAGCCGAGGTGATCCCGGTTGCCGACCGACACAATGACTACGCAGAGGCTGTCGTTGGTCATTTCAAGTCGATGGGGTTGCGGGCTGAAGCAGATTTGGCTGATGCGACGGTCGGCGAAAAGATCCGACGGGCGATGACTTCCAAGATCCCTGCGGTGGTGGTAGTTGGCGACGACGATGTAGCCAATGGCACTGTCGGATTCCGGATGCGCGGACTTGACGAAGAACGTGGCGTTGGGTTGGCTGACGCGACGGACCGTCTAACGTCGGCAGCTGTCCTGCCAGGCGAGGAGACTTAAGTGGACATTGAGATCCCCAAAGAGTTGGCTGACGCCGAAGGTGTACCTGAGGACCTGAACGCCAACGTCACCGGCCCATATCTATTCGCGTCTCCCGTCAGGCGACGCATCGCTGCCCGCATCTATGCGGTCGGCGCATTCGTCGCCGCCGCCGGTGCCGTTAGCGGGCTTCCGGGTGGAATGTGGGTGCTGGCGGGAGGGCTGGGTCTACTGGCTTTGCACCACACCAGATCGGCACATCCGCTGGTTGTATCGGATGCAGAGGCACTGGCGATTGCGGCTCGCAACACTGAGGCCGCCGTCGGTCATGCGTCGGCGGCGCTTCGCTTTGAGGGCCTGTTTGCCAAGCCTGTGTGGAACGTGCTCGTTTATGACGCTGCCTCGCCGCCCACCCAGCGAGCCCTGGTCCAAATTGATGCCCAGTCCGGGCAGCTTGTTAGAGAGATTTACGTGGAACCGCTTTACGAACCGTCGATGCCCGGGTAGTTCCGCTCGGTCTCACCGGTGTAAATCTGACGGGGGCGGCCGATGCGGGTCGTGGGATCACGGTGCATTTCATTCCACTGGGCGATCCACCCCGGCATCCGGCCGATGGCGAACAGCACGGTGAACATGTCCGTCGGGAAACCCATCGCCCGATAGATGACCCCGGAGTAGAAGTCGACATTCGGGTAGAGCTTGCGGCTTACGAAGTATTCGTCGTCGAGGACGATTTTCTCCAGTTCCATCGCCATGTCCAGCAGCGGATCGTCCAGGCCGAGCATATCGAGTACGTCCTGGGCGACTTTTTTGATGATCATTGCCCGCGGGTCGAAATTGCGGTAGACGCGGTGCCCGAATCCCATCAGCCGGAAAGGGTCATCCTTGTCCTTGGCACGCTCGACCCAATGACCGACGTCACCGGGTTGCTCAACCATCTCGGTGAGCATCTCGACGACAGATTGGTTGGCTCCGCCGTGGAGCGGGCCTGAAAGGGCGTGAATCCCTGAGGCGATGCTAGAAAAGAGATTCGCCTGCCCCGAGCCGACGATTCGCACCGTTGACGCCGAGCAGTTTTGCTCGTGGTCCGCATGCAAAATGAACAGTGTGTTCAGGGCATTCGAAATGACCGGGTCGGGTTCGTACTCCTCGGCCGGGACCGAAAACATCATATGGAGGAATCGACTCGAATAATCCAGGTCGTTGCGCGGATACACATACGGTTGATGTACCCGGTATTTGTAAGACCAGGCGGCCATCGTGATCACCTTGGAGATCAGCCGGGTCGTCGAAATCCGCACGGCCTCCTCGTCGTTTGGATTGAGAGCGTCCGGGTAATAGGAGGCCATCGCCGAAACTTCCGATGCGAGTATCTGCATGGGGTGAGCCGCGTGGGGAAACGCTTCGAACAAGTGTTTCATGTCTTCTCGAACCAGCGAGTGAGAGGTGATTTCCTCCGTGAAGGTTTCCAGTTGGGGCCGGGTGGGGAGTTCGCCACTCGATAGCAACCAGGCGACCTCCAGGAAGTCGGCGTTCTCCGCCAGCTGCTCGATGGGGTAGCCGCGATAGCGAAGGATGCCTTTTTCGCCGTCGATGAACGTGATGGCCGACTTCGTTTCGGCGGTGTTGCCGAACCCGCGGTCAAACGTGGTGAAACCGGTCTCCTTGCGGAGGTTACTGATATCGATGGCCATTTCGCCTTCGGAGCCGACCGTAATTGGCAGGGTAACGGTACGGTCTCCAATGGTGAGTGAAGCTTCCTGCATGTCATCCTTCCAAACGGTTGGTGTCGGTCCTGTAGCCTACTCGCTGATCACACCTTCAAATAAGGGACGAACGGACCGGTTTTCTGACCGGAGAGAGAGTGCCATGATCGAACTGCGAGTTCGAAAGCGCGTTGATCGATTGGTCAATCCGATCGGACGTGGCCTGGCTCGGATCGGAGTGACGCCAACCTGGTTGACGATGGTCGGCCTGAGCGTGACGGTCGTTGGTGCCGTTCTGGTTGCTCGCGAAGCGTTCGTCGCCGGAGCGTTGGTGGCTCTCGTCGGCGCGGCGCTCGACGGACTTGATGGATCGGTGGCGCGAGCCCGCGGCTCCGCTTCATTGTCAGGAGCGTTGTTGGATTCGGTTGCCGACCGGATGGGAGAGACCGCCATGTGGGCCGGGCTGGTATTTGCCCTGTCTGACTCGGCACGGCTGAGCCTCCTGTGCGTACTGAGCCTCGGGGCTTCCCTACTTGTTTCCTATGTCCGCGGCAAAGCGGAGAGTCTTGGTGCCGACGGGCGGGGAGGCATCATGGGTCGGGCCGAGCGGATCATTCTCATGACCTTGGGACTGCTCTTCATTGAGTACGTCGAAGTCATGTTGTGGGCGATGGCGGCGTTGACCTGGCTAACCGTATTGCAGCGCTTTTACATCAGCTGGCGGCAGCTCGAACACGGAACCCCATGAACTACTCGGCGTTCCGGGTGGCGTCCACTGTCTTTGGTGTGCTCCCGGAGTGGGCCGTGCGACGCCTCGGGCTGGTACTGGGTCGGATCGCCTGGATCCGGGCTAAGCAGCGCAGGCACAACGCCACCAGGGCTATGGCCAGGGTCATGGGAGAGATGCCGGATCAGCCGAGTTCACAATCAGTCGATCGGGCGCGCTCGCTATTCGAGTCCTACGGTCGCTACTGGGCAGAGACCTTCTGGATCCGTCCCCGGCGGGTCGCCTCGATCGGCAAGCACATCGAGGTCGAAGGCATCGAGCACTTTCGCCATGCGTTGGCCAACGGTACCGGAGTCATCTTTGCGCTTCCCCATGTCGGTAATTGGGAAGTCGCCGGGACGGTGGCAATTGCTGAAGGGGCCGAACTGTTGGCCGTTGCAGAAAAGCTCAAAGACGAGCGAATCGTCGACTGGTTCGTCGGTCTGCGCAAAGAACTCGGGATTGATGTCGTGATTGCGACTGGCCGGGAGAAAGTGTTCGAAACCTGCTCTGACGCATTGCGCCGTAATGCGGCGGTTGCGCTCCTGGCTGACCGCAACCTGTCGGGACGCGGCGTACTCGTTTCGTTTTTTGGAGAAGAAACACGACTTCCGGTCGGTCCCGCCCGGTTGGCGCTCGAGACAGGCGCTCCGATCGTTCCGGTTGGGTCATTTTTTCAAGATGGCCGTGGCCATCGGGTGTCCATCAAAGCCCCGGTTCCGGTCGCGGCCGACGACGATGTTGCTTCTCTCACGGTAAAAGTTGGGAGAGCTCTTGAGGACTTGATCCGGGAGGCGCCGGAACAGTGGCATATGGTGCAACCCAACTGGCCGTCCGACCGACGAGTTCGCCCGTGACCAGGATTGCCATGGTCTCCCCCTACGCCCTGGATGTTCCGGGCGGGGTGCAAGATCAGGTTCTCGGCCTCGCCGGTCAACTCCGCCAGCGAGGGTTCGAGGTCGCGGTCGTAGGGCCAGCGATCGACGACCGACGATACGGCCGGATCATGCGGTGGCGGGCGAACGGCTCGGTAGCTCCGATCTCGCTCGATCCGAGGAGTGTTAGCGCGGTGCGAACGGCTCTCGCCGGATTCGACGTGATCCACATCCACGAACCGATGATGCCCTTGGTTTCGTGGGCCGCCCTGTCGGTTGCAGCGCCGCGAAGAGTTGTGACGTTTCACGCCGATCCGTCGGGTGCGATGCGTCGGGCGTATCGGAGGGTTCGGCCGAAGTGGGCGCTCGGGTCCGATACCGCGGTTGTGGCGGTATCGCCGACCGCTGCATCAGCTCTCGATTGGATCGATGAGGTACACATCATTCCGAACGGAGTCAGGAAGATTCGCCCCGCCGGTCAGCGGATCGCCAAACAAGTCAGCTTTCTCGGTCGCGATGAGCCGCGCAAGGGGCTCGACGTCCTCCTGGCTGCCTGGCCGACAGTGCTTACGTCTCATCCCGACGCTCGGCTGATCGTGATGGGGGCTTCACGACAAGCCAGGCCAGGAATCTCGTTTCTTGGCAGGGTTGACGAAGCGACCAAGGACGTCCATCTGGGAGCATCGGCGGTCTTTTGTGCTCCAAATCTGGGTGGTGAGAGTTTTGGGATAACCGTTGTCGAGGCGATGAGTGCCGGCTGTGCCGTAGCGGCCTCGGACCTGCCAGCCTTTCGAGGCGTATTGGCCGACGCCGGTATCTGGTTTCCCAGGGGCGATTCGGCTGCGCTGGCGCGCCAGTTGATCAACCTTCTCGACGACCCCGATGGTACGCAGCGGCTCGGCTTGCGAGTTAAGGAAGCAGCGGACAACTACAGCTGGGATAGGGTTACCGATGCGTACGTGGAGCTCTATCAGATCGACTCGGTAAAGTAACCAAGTAGCGCTAACTTGGCATGGTTCGCCCAAGCTCTCTTCAAGGATGTCCGATGCGTCGCAGTATGTTCGTTTTGCTCGCTTTCCTCATGGTGATTGGTGCCTGCTCGTCAGGCGACGAGCCGACGACGACCACCGGGGCGGCTATTGCTGGTGATACGACGACTACGACGTCGCTACCCCCGGTGCTGGTTGATCAGGCCGTATGGCCGCTCACCGGCCTGCCAACGGATGGTGTGGATGCCACAACCGCTCCGGTTTTGATCGTCAAGATCGACAACACCGTATCGTCGCGCCCCCAGTCGGGATTGGCGGGAGCCGATGTTGTCTTCGATGTGCTCGTCGAGGGTGGTGTGTCGCGATTTCTAGCGGTGTACCAATCCAACGTCCCCGACGAGATCGGACCCATTAGGAGTGCCCGGGAAGTCGACCCGAAGATCATCGAACCATTCGGAGCGCTCTTCTCGTACTCAGGTGGTCAGGATTTTGTCGTTACCCGGGTCAGATCGGTCGCCACTGATGTTGGTTTTCCGCGGTTGGGTGACGCTGCTTATTACCGGTCTGCTGACCGGCCAGCGCCCTACGATGTCATCTTGCGCACAGTCGACGTGATCGACACCGAATCGCTTGGGTTGCCGGCGGCTTTGCTGTTCGGCGATCTCCCCGAGGGAGTCGGTGAACCAGCTTCCGAGATCACGTTGAGTCTTTCGGATCTCAACGAAGTGGGCTACGTCTATGCGAATGGCACGTATGAGCGCTCGGTCGGAGGAGAACCTCACCTTGACGCAACCGACGAGCAGATAACGGCCACAAACGTCGCCGTAGTCTTCGTGGACCAGATTCCGACAGGCCGAACCGACTCGGCGGGATCGCCGGTTCCGGACTACGACGTCGTCGGATCGGGAAGTGCTGCCGTTTTCCGGGATGGCCAGGTCATCGAAGGTACCTGGCAGCGTTCAACGACCGCAGATCTGTTCGCATTTGTGGATGAAAACGGGAACCAGATTCCGCTCGGACCCGGTACAACCTGGATTGAAGTTGTACCGAATGGCCGGCCGACAAGCTGGAACTAGACTTACGGGAAACGAGGAGAGCCGATGGAACAGGCGACGGATCGAGTCAAACGAGGATTAGCTGAGATGCTCAAAGGCGGCGTCATCATGGACGTCGTTAACGCCGAGCAAGCCAAGATCGCCGAGGACGCTGGCGCCGTGGCAGTTATGGCTCTTGAGCGGGTTCCCGCTGATATCCGCAAAGACGGGGGAGTGGCGCGTATGTCCGCCCCTGAGATGATCGATGAGATCATCGCCGCAGTCTCCATTCCCGTGATGGCCAAAGCCAGGATCGGTCACTTTGTCGAGGCTCAAGTCCTCCAGGCGATCGGCGTCGACTACGTTGACGAATCCGAAGTTTTGACACCTGCCGACGAAGAAAATCACATCGATAAGTGGCAGTTCACCACGCCGTTTGTCTGCGGGGCCAGGAACCTCGGAGAAGCGCTCCGCCGGATTGGCGAAGGGGCCGCCATGATCCGCACCAAGGGCGAAGCCGGTACCGGCAACGTTGTCGAGGCGGTCCGCCACATGCGCCAAATCACGAGCGACATTCGGGCGCTATCGACGATGGGGTCTGAAGAGCTCATGCGGGCAGCGCGCGATTTGCAGGCGCCATTCGACCTGGTCCAGGAAGTAGCAAAGAACGGCAAGTTGCCGGTCGTCAACTTCGCCGCCGGTGGTCTCGCTACACCTGCGGATGCCGCGCTGATGATGCAGCTCGGCTGCGATGGCGTGTTCGTGGGTTCGGGTATCTTCAAGAGCGGTGACCCGGCCTTGCGAGCCAAAGCGATCGTTGAAGCGACCACGTTCTATCAGGATCCGGCCATTGTGGCGAAGGTTTCTCGAAACCTCGGCGAGCCAATGGTCGGGATCGAAATTGACACGTTGAGCGAAACCGAGCGGTTCGATAAACGAGGTTGGTAGATGATTGGTGTCCTCGCGCTCCAGGGAGATGTGCGGGAGCACGAGGCGATGCTCCAGGTCCTTGGCGTGTCAACCAGACAGGTTCGCCTGCCCAAAGACCTGGACGGCCTTGAAGGCTTGATCATCCCCGGAGGTGAATCCACCACCATCGGGCGACTCGCGACACTCTATGGCCTCATCGACCCATTGCGCGATGCCATTGCGGCGGGACTGCCCACCTACGGAACGTGCGCAGGAATGATCTTGCTCGCCGAGCGACTGTCAGAAGGCTCGCAACCGCTGTTGGGTGCCCTGGATGTTTCCGTTCGCCGCAATGCTTTCGGCAACCAGAACGATTCATTTGAGGCCGACCTGGACGTGACAGGCCTGCACGATCCGTTCCACGCGGTCTTCATCCGCGCACCGTGGATAGAGTCGTTTGGGGACGAAGTCGACGTGCTGGCCACCTGGGACGGTCATCCGGTGATGGTCCGGCAAGGGCATATCCTCGCCACGGCCTTTCATCCCGAACTGACGAAGGATGAGCGAATCCACCACTTGTTTATCACGATGACGAAAGAGAGCTGAGATGGCAGGCCATTCCAAATGGGCGAACATCAAGCACCGCAAAGGGCGTCAAGACGCAGCCCGCGGCAAGTTGTTCGCCAAGCTGGTCAAAGCGATTGAAGCAGCCGCTCGGGCGGGTGGTGGCGACCCGTCAGCCAACGCTGCTCTTACGACCGCCATCGACAAAGCCAAGGCTCAATCGCTGCCGAGCGACAACATCGAACGAGCCATCAAACGAGGCATCGGTGACATCGAAGGCGCGCATTACGAAGAGTTCTTCTATGAAGGCTACGGGCCAGGCGGTGTCGCGTTGCTCGTCCATATCCTGACCGACAACCGGAACCGGGCGTCATCGGATGTTCGTGCCGCGTTCAGTCGCAATGGTGGGAACCTCGGGGAGCCAGGTTCGGTGGCGTACTTGTTCGAGCAGAAGGGGTACATGATCGTCGATGGCGATGAAGACGAAATCATGATGGCCGCGCTCGAAGCCGGAGCCGAGGATATTCGCCCGTCCAGTGGCCAGTTCGAGGTGATCACCGCACCGGGTGACTACACGACGGTGCGGGCTGGCTTGGAAGGGGCCGGGATCGCCATCGAATCAGGCGAGGTCACGCAGTTGCCATCAACCTCGGTCCCGGTCGACGAGTCGACTGCTCCCAAGGTGCTGCGGCTTATCGATGCCCTCGACGACGTAGACGATGTGCAGACGGTTTACTGCAACTTTGACATGTCTGACGAGGTCATGGCAACGCTTGACGTCTAGCTCGTGGATCACCCGGTGATGCCACAATTGACGGGGCGCACCCGCTACAGTACCCAAACATATGTTCGTATTAGGCGTTGATCCCGGTCTGACGCGCACCGGCTATGCCGTGTTGTCCGATCACGGCCACAAACCGTCGCTGCGGTCGGTTGGAGTCATCCGCACGACCCGACAGGACACGCTCAGTGAGCGCTTGGCCGAGCTCTATCGAGACCTCTCTGCGGTGGTATCTGATCATGAGCCCGAAGTGCTCGCCCTCGAGTCGGTGTTCGTGAACCAGAATCTCCAAACGGCCATGTCGGTAGCCAGGGCCAGCGGGGTGATCATCCTGGTCGCAGCCGAGCGGGGGATTCCAATGTTCGAGTACACCCCTTCTGCAGTCAAGTCAGCCGTTTGCGGATACGGCTCGGCTACCAAGGAGCAAGTGCAGCACATGATTATGCGGCGCCTCGACCTAGCTGCCGCACCCCAGCCGGCCGATGCGGCTGACGCCGTCGCCGTGGCGCTCTGCCATCTGCAGTCGGCCCGGTTGCGAGTTGCCCAATGATCGAGCGACTGCGCGGAACCTTGGTGAGTCACCGACCCGACCGGGTGCTGGTCGAAGTCGGGGGAGTTGGCTACTCGGTTTCGGTCCCCACCTCGACGGCTCGCGATCTCCCAGGAGTTGGCGAAGAGGTAGTCCTCCACACCCATCTGCACGTTCGAGAGGACGCCATGGTGTTGTACGGGTTTAGCGACGAATCGGCCCTCGACATGTTCCGACTGCTACTGGGCGCTCCCGGGGTTGGCCCCAAAGTGGCGCTCGCGATGATCTCGTCGCTTTCGACGGAGGAGATCAATCGAATCATCCTGTCCGAGGACGCCGACGGCTTGACCGTTGTGCCGGGAATCGGCAAGCGATCCGCACAGAAAATCATCCTTGAACTCAAACCGAAACTGGCGGGGCTCGACGTGGCGGTCGTCGGCTCAGCGGGCGTCACCCAGCATGTCCGGGATGCTCTTGAAGGACTCGGGTACACGACGGCGGAGATCCGTGACGTGGTGGGCTCGCTCCCGCATAACGAAACGACCGAAGAGCAGATTCGCCAGGCGTTGCGACTGCTGGGAGGAAGCGTATGAGGGAAGAGAGTGTGTTAACAGCGGCGCCCATCGAGGATGACCTGGTCACCGAGGTAACGCTTCGGCCCCAAACGCTCCAGGACTTTGTTGGGCAGGCGAAACTCAAAGAACGGCTGATGATCTCGTTGGAAGCAGCCGCGACACTTGGTAAACCACTCGATCATGTCTTGCTGTCCGGCCCGCCGGGTCTCGGGAAGACCACCCTTGCCCAGATCGTGGCCAACGAACTCGGTTCGCGCCTTCGGGTTACCTCGGGTCCAGCGCTCGAGCGACCAGGAGACCTGGCTTCGATCCTCACGCATCTTGACGAGCGTGATGTGTTCTTCATTGACGAAATCCATCGGCTCCCTCGGGTTGTCGAAGAAGTGCTGTATCCGGCGATGGAGGACTTCCAGCTTGACCTGGTGGTCGGAAAAGGCCCCGGCGCCCAGTCACTCCGATTGGACCTGCCACGGTTCACTTTGGTCGCGGCAACCACCCGCAAAGGCAAGGTCGCAGCCCCGTTGCGCGACCGATTCGGGATCGTCGACAAGCTCGATTTCTATGATGCCGATGAGCTCGATCAGATCATCCAACGGTCGGCCAGCTTGCTCGACGTCGAAATCACACCGAGCGGAAGTGGATTAGTAGCGAGCCGGAGTCGAGGAACTCCCCGCATCGCCAACCGACTGCTGGCTCGGATGCATGACTATGCGGTGGCTCGCGCTGACGGTGTCGTTGATGAGGAGACGGCTCAGGCGGCACTGAAGGTGTTTGAAGTTGATGAGCTGGGCCTCGACAAGGTCGACCGGGCGATTCTGCAGGCGATTGTCACGACCTTTAGCGGTGGGCCAGTCGGTCTTTCAACGTTGGCGATCGCCGTTGGCGAGGAACCGGAAACGGTAGAAGACGCCTACGAACCTTTCCTCATGCAAAGCGGGTTGTTGCGCCGCACCCCGCGGGGCCGCGTTGCAACGCCTGCCGCGTACGCACACCTGGGAGTCGACCCGCCCGGCGGGCAGGGCATGCTGCTGTCCTAACCTGCGCCGCTGATGCCTAATCTGCGCCGCTGATGCGTATCGAAGAACTTTCCTACGACCTGCCTCAATCGTTGATCGCGCAGGTTCCCATAGAACCTCGCCACGATGCCAGGCTGCTCGACGCACGACTAGCAGCTGTCGATCACGAGTTCTGGGAGCTTCCGGATCTTTTGTTTCCTGGCGATTTGGTGGTCGTCAACAACACAAAAGTCCGGCGGGCCCGACTCGTAGGACACCGGGCCGATACCGGAGGTGCCGTCGAGCTACTGGTTCTTGAGCCGCTTGGCGATGGTCGCTGGGAAGCACTCGTCAGGCCAGCCCGACGAATCCGGGCAGGACTTCAGGTCAAGGTGTCGAACGCCATTGTGAACATTGACTCAGACCCGGTCGACGGGAAGATCATGATCAGCTTTGCCGGAGACGCCGAGGCGCTGATCGCCGCCCAAGGTGCCATGCCGCTGCCGCCCTACATCCACGAGACGTTATCTGACCCCGATCGGTACCAGACGATGTTCGCTAACGAGATCGGATCAGCCGCTGCTCCGACTGCAGGCCTGCACTTCACCCCGTACGTTGCCGAGCGACTGATGGCATCGGCGATTCCCATCGTGTCGGTCGATTTGCACGTGGGACTCGACACCTTCCGGCCTATCTCGGTGGAATCGGTCGAGGACCACCAGATGCACTCGGAATGGTGCTCCGTGCCTGAAGAGACCGTTCAGGCGATCTTGGACACGAGAAAGACGGGAGGGCGGATCGTGGCGATCGGGACGACCGTGGTCAGAAGCCTGGAGTCGGCGGCCGCAGAGGGTGGTCTTCGTCCACGCGAAGGGCGGACGAGCCTCTTCATCACGCCTGGATTCGAGTTCCGGGTCGTCGACGACCTGGTTACGAACTTTCACGTGCCTGGTTCTACGCTGTTGGCCATGATTTCTGCGTTCATGGGGCCGCGCTGGCGAGACATCTACGCGCACGCGGTCGGCCAGAACTACCGGATGTTGTCGTTTGGGGACGCGATGCTGGCCTCCCGGAGACTCGTATGACCCTCGGACAGTTCACCGTTCTTGCAACCGATGGATTGGCCCGTACGGGAGAACTCGTAACGGCGCACGGAGTTGTTGAGACACCGACATTCATGCCGGTCGGGACCCGCGCGGTGGTTCGCGCTCTCGACGTCCGGGATTTGCGAGAGACAGGCGCTCGCATTGTGCTTTCGAACACGTATCACCTCATGCTGAGGCCAGGGGCTGACATCGTCGAGGCCGCCGGTGGTTTGCACGGGTTCATGAGTTGGGACGGGCCGATATTGACCGACTCTGGCGGCTACCAGGTCTTCTCGCTGGAGCCGAAGGTAACCGAGCAAGGAGTGCGTTTTCAGTCTACGTATGACGGGAGCTACGTCGATCTGACACCCGAAGGTGCGGTTCGAGTTCAGGAGCAGCTCGGACCAGATATCGCCATGATCCTTGACGTCTTGGTTGGTCTGCCGTCACCTCGAACCGTCGTGCGAGAGGCCATGGAGCGGACCCTACGGTGGGCCGAGCGGGCCAGGGAAGCGCATGTCAGGAAGGATCAGCTTCTGTTTGGGATTGTGCAAGGCGGCACTGACCTCGAACTTCGAGCAGAGAGCGCCCGGCGTACGGCCGAACTCGGGTTCCCGGGGTTCGGGATCGGCGGGTTGTCGGTTGGTGAGCCACCAAAGGAACGGAACCAGGCGCTGGCCGCTGCGGTGGCAGAACTGCCGGAGTACAAGCCACGGTACGTGATGGGTCTTGGCGACACCGAAGGCATTCTCGAGTCGATTGCTCGCGGAGCTGACATGTTCGACTGTGTTCTGCCGACTCGACTGGCTCGTCACGGTAAAGCTCTCACCCGCGATGGCGATTTTAATATCAAACGCGCGGAGTTCGCTCGGGCATCTGAGCCGATCGATACGGATTGTGGTTGCTTCACCTGTCAGACCTACTCGAGAGCGTATCTACGGCACCTGGTGATGACCGGGGAGCTGACGGCTCATCGACTCTTGTCTATTCATAACCTCACGTTCACGCTTGACGTGGTGGCAGGAGCCAGAGCGAGTATCGCCGCCGGTACTTTTGAGAAATTCCGTCTCGATCACTTGACCCGTCGGGGTTTCGACGACGTCAACGGGACGGCTACCATCGCCAACCGCTTATAAGACTCGGAGCGTCTCAAATGTTATTGGCTTTCCAAACTGAGCCTGCCCCATCCTCTGGTGGGCTCAGCACCATCTTGTTATTCGGCGGCATGTTCGTCGTCTATTACTTCCTCTTTGTGCGTCCGCAGCGGCGGCGTCAGCAGGAAAGGCTCGCCCTGGCCCGCGCCGTCGAGGTCGGCGACCGAGTTAGGACAGCGTCCGGGTTGCATGGGACGGTCGTCGCGGTAACCGACGACACAGTCGTCTTGCGCCTGACGGAGGGTCAAGCCGAATTCGATCGACGTGCCATCGCCCAACGCCTCGGAGATGGCAATGCGTCGTAGCATTATCCGTCTGGCGATCATCCTGGTGATCGCTTGGGGAGGCATTGCCTACAGCTTTTCAAACGGCAGCTACCCGCTGCTTGGACTGGACTTGCGTGGCGGCGTTGAAGCGCTTCTGACGTCTCCCCCCGGTACCGACCCCGATGTGCTCGACGTCGCCGTCGATGTTCTCCGGGCCCGAATTGAGGGAATTGGAAACGTTCAGGAACCAGAGATAACGGTCGTCGGAGACTCGGACAACCTTGACGTGCTGGTGCAGTTGCCGGGTGTCGAGAACCTGGACGAGGCCTTGAATGTCCTCGGACAGACGGGCCAGCTGTCGTTTCGGGCCGTCTACGACGAACGTCTGGCCGACGGTTCGTCGGCAGTGGATACGTTCGGGCCGTGCCCGGCGGTGTACGACGTCGATAGTCAGCCGTTCCCGACCCCTCCGGTTGACGCCGAAGGGTTCACTACGCCCGATGATCCCGATCAGGCAGCCTGGCTCCCGGTGCACGATGACACGGGAGCCGTCACCGCCCAATACCTCGTCGGCCCCGCTCAGTTGATGGGAACCGGTATCGGAGACGCCCTGGCGCAACTTCAAGGAAACTCTGCTGCCGACGCTGGTTGGAGCGTCTCGCTAACCCTCAATTCCGAAGGCGAAGGCGCTTTCACGCAACTCACCAAGGACGCCGCTACCTGTCTACCCAACGGGCTCTCGAGCATCATCGTGCATCCGAGCCGCCGGATCGCCATCGTGCTCGACGGCGAAATTCTTACGGCTCCGCCGGTGGCCGCCAGCGTCGATCCGGCCATCGGGATCTCCGGTGGTCGAGCGTCTATCGGAATCGGAGGTACCGACGACGCTGCGGCGGCCGAAGCTGCCCAGCTGACGATCGTTCTGCGTTACGGAGCCCTGCCGATCTCGCTCGAAGTTGGCAACGTTGAGAAGGTCTCCGCGACACTTGGCGCCGATTCGTTGCAGTCGGCGATCACCGCGGGGATAATTGGTCTGGCGATTGTGGCCATCGTGCTGCTTGCCTACTACCGCTCGCTGGGCGTCGTTGCGGTCGTAGGTCTCACGGTGTTCGGGTCCTTACTCATTCTGTCGTACACCTTGTTGGGAAGCGTGCGCGGCCTTTCATTGACGCTGGCCGGCGTGACCGGCATCGTCGTGTCGGTCGGGATCACCGCTGATAGCTATATCGTCTATTTCGAACGAATAAAGGAAGAGTTGCGCGGCGGCGCGCCTATGTACGCAGCCGTGACCGAAGGTTTCAAGAAGGCGTACCGAACCATCTTGACAGCCGACTTCGTGTCCCTCATGGGAGCTTTCCTGTTGTACACGCTGGCCGTTGACCGGGTGAAGGGCTTCGCCCTGGCGCTCGGAGTTGCGACAATCCTCGACTTGATTGTGGCCCGATGGTTCACCCGTCACGCCGTGAGGATCATGTCTGAGACGAAATTGGGCGACGGTGGGGCCTTCTCGATCCGGGGGTTCGCGGGAAAATGAGCAAATTTACAGAACTTCGTAACGGCACCGCTGATATCGACTTCGTCGGTCCGCGTCGGCGTTGGTTTACGATTTCAGCGATCATCATCGCCATTTCGCTGCTGAGTCTCGGGCTTCGTCAAGGCCCCGGCGAGCTGGGCCTGAACCTGAGCATTGACTTCATAGGTGGCTCGTCGATCCAGGTCGAGAACATTGCGGGTCTGTCGATCCCCGAGCTCCGGTCCAGAATAGAACCGCTCGGTTTGACTGCTGTTCGGATTGAGGAATTGGGCGACGGGCAAACCTTCCGGATTCGCACCGAGACCCTGACCGAGGACAAGCGGAGCGAAGTGGTTTCCACAATTTCCGAAGCGGTGGGGGTTGCCTCCGACGCCATTGACTACCGATCGGTCGGTCCAACGTTCGGAGCTCAGATCGCCAGTCGGGCTTTGCTGGCACTGGCGGTATTTGTTGGGGTTGTCAGCCTCTTCATCGCCTGGCGTTTTGAGTGGCGAATGGCGATCGGCGGGATTGCGGCACTCTTCCACGACCTCGTCATTACGGCCGGGCTCTATTCGCTGTCGGGGTTTGAAGTGACGCCCTCGACAGTGGTGGCGGTTCTTACCATCTTGGGGTATTCCCTGTATGACACGGTCGTCGTGTATGACAAGATCAAAGAGATCGAGACAGAGGAAGCTCGCCTCGACTACGGGGAGGTCGTCAACCGGGCTATGAACCTGGTTCTCATGCGGTCAATCTTTACCTCCCTTACCTCGCTGATCCCGGTTGGGTCGGTACTCATCGTCGGATCGCTCTTGTTGGGTGCCGGCACGCTTACCGACTTCGCCCTTGCGCTATTCGTTGGAATCGCCGCTGGTACGTACTCGTCGATCTTCATCGCGTCGCCACTGGTCGCTGCCCTGCACTTGCGGGTTCCCAAGGTTGATGCCGAGCCGCCCAAACGGCCGACGAAAGTCAAAGAAGTGCCAGAAGAGGAAACCGGAGCACCCCGTAGTGTCGCAGGCGGATCGTTCGATTCACGGCGTCCCATTTCCAGCTCAGGCGCCCCACGCCCGCCAAAAAAGAAGCGCCGCTAGCCGCCGGTGCCCCCTACTGGGGAAGGGTCGCAGTAGACTCAATCCGTGCCCCATTCTTCGATCGACCTCATTCGCGACATCCCCGACTTCCCGACACCGGGAATTGTCTTCAAGGACATCACCCCGGTGCTCGCGGATGCCGCAGCGTTCCAGTCGGTGATCACCGATATGGTCGCACCTTATGTTGGGCAGGGGCTGACCCACGTTGCGGGGATCGAGGCGCGGGGATTCATCCTGGCCACCGCGGTAGCTGACCGGCTCGGACTCGGTTTTGTCCCCGTCCGCAAGCCCGGAAAGCTGCCAGCTGCAACTCGCTCGGTGTCCTACGAGCTCGAGTACGGAACCGACGTGCTCGAACTCCATGCCGATGCAGTCGGTCCAGGCGATCGGGTTCTGGTAGTGGACGATGTCATCGCTACCGGCGGCACCGCTGCGGCGGCCATCCAACTGATTGAGGAGCTAGGCGCCACCGTGGTCGGCCTCTCGGTTTATGTCGAATTGGCGTTTCTGGCGGGAGCGTCCCGTCTGAACGGCACCCCGCTGTCGGCGCTGGTTGTTTATGCCTAGCGGACCGGGTGCCGTGCCCGCAGCGCTCGATCACGTAGTTGGTGATCGCCACTGGGAACCCCATGATCTGGAGCTCCTGGTGGAGGCTTATGAGCTTGCCGATCGTCAGCACGCCGGACAGGTGCGCAAGTCCGGCCTGCCGTACATCACCCATCCGGTCGCGGTGACGGAGATCCTGGCTGGATACGGGATGGATCGTGACACACTCGTGGCGGCGCTTTTGCATGACACGGTCGAGGACACGAGCACGACCATTGAGGACATCACCGCTCAGTTTGGATCAACGGTGGCTGCCCTTATCGACGGAGTGACCAAGCTCGATCGAGTCCATTTTGATAGTCGCGAAGAAGCCCAGGCGGCCACGATCCGCAAAATGGTCGTGGCAATGGCTCAGGACGTGCGAGTGTTGCTCATCAAACTTGCCGATCGACTGCACAACATCCGAACTATCGACTTTCTGTCTCCCGAACAGCAGCAGCGAGTCGTCGTTGAGACCCTCGAAATCTACGCGCCGCTGGCCCACCGACTTGGTGTCCAGGAGATCAAACATGAGATGGAAAACCGTTGTTTCGCCGTGCTCTATCCCAAACGGTACGAGGAGATCTCGGAGCTGATCGCCTATCGATCTCCGCAACGGGAGGCGATTATCGACAAGGCCATCGGCGAGGTCGACGGGGTTCTGGGTGAAGCGGGCATACCGGCGCTCGTTTCGGGGCGACCCAAACATCACTATTCGATCTATAAGAAGATGGTGGAGTCAGGCCAGCAATTCGAAGATATTCACGATCTGATCGGCATCCGAATCATCGTCGCCGACGTGCAAGCTTGTTACGGCGCGCTTGGGCTGATCCACACCTTGTGGCCACCGGTCCAGGGCCGGTTCAAGGATTACATCGCCATGCCAAAATTCAACCTCTATCAATCGATTCATACGACGGTTATTGGACCCGACCGTAAGCCACTCGAGGTGCAGATCCGCACCCACGAAATGCATGAGCGCGCCGAGTTCGGCATAGCGGCGCACTGGCGATACAAGGAGCGGGTTGATTCTGATTCGCTGCCGTGGATGGCTGACATCCGGCGACTCCAGGACGAATACGCCGAACCCGAGGAGTTCCTGACCCATCTCAAGCTCGATCTGTACCAGGACGAGGTCTTTGTGCTTTCGCCCCGTGGGCGTGTCTACTCGTTGCCTCGCGGAGCCACCCCGGTTGATTTTGCCTATGTCGTGCACACGGAGGTCGGTCACCGGTGCACTGGCGCCAAAGTGAACGGTCGGCTTGTCGCGCTAGACACGCAGTTGAACTCGGGCGATCTCGTCGAAATCCTGACGTCCAAGGCGCCAGACGCGGGACCGAGCCGGGATTGGCTGAAGTTCGTCCGCAGCTCGCGAGCCAAAGCAAAGATCCGCCAATGGTTCTCGAAGGAGCGTCGGGAGGCCGCGATCACCGACGGCAAGGAAGCCGTCTTCGAAGCGCTTCGGAAGGAAGGACTGGGACTCAATGCCAGTCGTCGAGACCAGCTTCTCGAAACTGTCGCCCAGGAACTTGGCCACGCCTCCACAGAGTCGCTTTTTGTGGCAGTTGGTGAGGGCGGGGCGAGCGCCACCAACGTTGCTCATCGGATAACGCGCGAAGTGCGTCCCGAGATTGACGCGGAGTCAGACGATCTCATTTCTCCGCCTCGTCAACGAACCGTGCGTTCGACCGGTCCTGGCATCATCGTCGAAGGTTTGGACGATGTCCTGGTTCGGGTTGCTCAATGTTGTGCGCCGGTTCCCGGTGACGAGATTGTCGGGTTCGTAACCGTTGGCAGAGGAGTCTCAGTACATCGATCCGATTGCACGAACCTGGCGGTTCTGACCGATCAGCGGGATCGAATGATCGATGTCTCCTGGTCACCTGACCGGGTCGGGCGGTTCGCCGTCTGGATCCAGGTGGAGGCGTTCGACCGGGCCGGCTTGCTTCGAGATGTGACCGGGGTATTCACTGACGTCGGTGGGAATATTGTTGCGTCATCGTCGGCTACCGGGCGTGATCGGGTGGCCGTTCTCCGGTATGAGGTCGAGTTGTCTGATCCGGGCCACGTCGCCCGCATCCAGAACATGCTTCGGTCGGTTGATGGGGTATATGACGCATTCCGGATCGTGCCGAAGGGTGACGGAACCGAGTAACCAGGCAGGCGAGAACCCCTGGGTAACTAGTCTCATCGTGGCAGGCGGGGTTAGACCGGCCGCCAGGCCCGAAAAAGGTCAAGGTTGACGGGCAGTCTGACCGATACTTGGTAGGTATGCGTTTACTGCACCGCGTTCCGAATGATGACAGGGGCTTCACCCTTGTCGAAGCCATGGTCTCGCTTGTGATCATCTTTGGTCTCATGGTTGTGCTGTTGCGTACCTTCGACTCCGGTACCAGGGTCATCGTGGAAACCCGCAAGCAGGCGGTTGCCTCGGCGTTCGCCTCCGAGCTAATCGAACGAGGCCAGGCGTTGGAGTGGGAACACATGGGTCTTGCCACTTCAACTCGTGGTAATAGCTGCGCCACCGAGCAAGTCGGGTGCTACATCGGGAGTCCGTTCACTGCCGGTGATCTCATCTACGACGGTGTCGCGGATGAGTACATCTTCGGCGGCGAGACAGTCGTGTTCTCGAATGCCGACACGTTCCGCCCATTCTTGAACTTCTACGAATCGGTGCAGCGCGACACCTCCGTGTACGACAGATATCTGTTCGTGACGTCGATCGAAAACCCGGTGACCGGCGACGAGATTGCTCGCCGGCTAACAGCGATCGTGCAATGGGTCCCGCCGGGTGGTTTCCGCAAAGAAGTACGGCTTGAGACGATTGTGTCCGAGTATCAGGAACCGTCCCAGCCGTTCGTTTCAGGTACGGTGAATATGGCTGGTGGCGCCCTGCGGATTGGGCCGTCGAAGTCCGGGGTCTATGCCGGTGCGTATGCGCACGGAACCGACGTTGAGACCTGGACGCAACCGGGTGGTCTTCCAGAGATCTTCTGGTCGACCATAAATGAACGCCAGCAGTTTGATGCATCGGTGAACTTCCCAATCGCCACGGTGAGCGCTACATCGGACTTCGTGTCCGGGTCATCAATTCGGGTTTCTGGTACCGACTCGTCGCGCCTCCAGTGGGAAGGTCCCGATGGCTTATACGGTACGCTCGACGACCCGGTCCTCACACTGCCCGCGGCGAAGACGGAGTTTCTTAGCGACGACGACGCCAGCACCATTCCGCCACTGCAGTTCGGGGCGAACGGCGTCCTTTTCAATCAACCGTTGGCGAGACTCAACTACGCCGGACCGGCTGATCAGGATCTCCAGATCACGGAAACTTCGGACTACGCGATCAATGGCTACCTGTTTACTGAGGTCGACCCGGTTCCGGCCGCGCCACCACCCGACGACAAGTTTCCCTTCGCTCAGTTGGCGACGACGACAAAGTTCCCCGCCAAGATGGCCGTTGGGTTCACCGAATACACCGAGACCACGCCATCGTCATTACGTGTGATGTATAGCAACTGGGTCTCTGCGCTTGACGCCGCTTCCTACAAGTTCGATATGTTCCGGCGGGAGAACCCCAGCTTCCCAACCTCGGCCATCGTCTTCGGCGGGACCGTCGATCGTGATGACACCCCAATCGACGGGTATCAGCAGATCGCTGCGTCACTCGACAACTACGACGGCGGAAACCTTCACTTCTTTGACGATACGGCGTATCCGGATAACGGCGGAACCGGCGACTTTCACGGTTGGGTGGTTGTCACCATGCCCGACGTGCAGGTCAACGTGCTTGCCGGACAGGGCGTCATCGCCAACCCGAACCCGATCATGACCACCATGATCATCAAACAATGGGATCCCGCCCTTCGTAGGTATGTGGTCGTGAATCCGAACGGGACTGCGTCTGCTGTTGACTACCGTGCCAACTACGGCTCCAATTGCGGCAGCGGTACCAACATTGCCAACACGGTCCAACTCTGGGGCGGTGTTCCGATCACGAGTACGATCTCTTCTCCAGGGCGACCGCGCCTTGAGTACACCGTGTCGGGTTCGGTGACGGTCAATGGCTGGTGTACCGGGTCCACGGTGGACGGCCTGGCCGCACGCTCGCGCACCTGGTTTGAGACGAAGCTGCCGATGGTCACGGTCGACCTCGACTACAAGGTCGTGGAGTACGGACTGGAAGCGGGAGGATTTGGCAGCCTCACCCCACCGCGCCTCGTTTACGCACAGGATGGGGGGCGGATCGTTCTCTACGACCTCGGCCTTCATTACGAATCTGAGAAGCTCAACGTAAATGCTGTCTACATTGACCCATCGGCGGACTGACATGATCTTCGACCGCCTCAAGACCGACGAACGGGGTCTCACCCTCACGGAACTGATGGTTGCCATCTTCCTGTTGACCATCGTGAGCATCGTGTTCTCGAACGTGCTGTCGTCCTCGTTGCGAGCTACCCGTGATATTGAAAACTCGGCGAGGACCAACGACGATATTCGTTTGATTTTGGAGAGGGTGGATAGAGAGCTCCGCGGCGCCGAGACGATTTGCATCCCCGCACCTGGCGATGCTTCCAACACGCTGTCGTTCATTACTCGTTCCAATCCGATCCCGCCGGCTGACACCCGTCATATCATCTATCGGTTGGTTGACGTCGATGGTGACGGGGCCAACACGGACCTGCAGCGATCCGGTGATGGCGGCCTGACGTTTATAACCGTCAACGAAACCGTCGTCAACGAGATTGTTGCGGTCGACCTGGGCACGCCCCAGTTCCTGTTTGAAAACCAGGGCAGAAACGAGATCAACAACACTGGCCTTCCGTCGGCCTCGCCGAGCTACGGCAAAGTTGTCCGGATCTCAGTGTGGATCGATCGGAGTCCGTTGGACCGGATCAGCCCTCGCCTGGAATCAACCGAAGTAGCAGGTCGCAAT
Source organism: Acidimicrobiia bacterium (assembly GCA_024637275.1). GTDB lineage: Bacteria > Actinomycetota > Acidimicrobiia > Spongiisociales > JAENVV01 > JAENVV01. Next base: position 37,731 of record JAGXFS010000140.1, on the reverse strand, counting down.
ATTTGGACCCCCAACGCAGCCAACTGTTAGAAAGCGAAAAAAACCAACATGCGCAAATTCATCGAACAACTGAGATCTGACGAGGATGGCATCGGTATTATCACCGCTCTGTCGGTGTCGTTCATCGTGTTTGCGCTCGGTGCCACATGGTATTCGTTGGCGGTTCACGAACTGGATGAGGTCTCGTTCGACCGTAACCGTACTCAGGCGTTAAACGTCGCCGAGGCAGGAGCGAAAGAAGCGATGGCTTTGCTCACCTACGACGTCGACAGCTGGCGCACGGACGCGCAGAGCGTCGGGTTTGCCTCCTCGGGGATCCTGGCCGGTGGGATCTGCGACGTGCAGACCCTGGAGACGGTTGCCGAAGGCGTCGTGGAGGGTCAGGGCGAATATTGGGTGGCAGTCACCAAGGTCGATAACCTTAAGTACCACCTCGAGTCGTGGGGGTGGGCACCAAGCCGCACCTCGTCGAAGGGAGTCGCCAAGAAGGTGTTGCTTGACGTCGAATTGGTGCCTCTTGGTGGCTTCACCAATGCGCTCTTTGCAGCCAAGGGTGGAATCGTCGGAGCGAACTTCAAGACGATCTACGGTGACGCCTACTCGGGTGAAGACGTCACGATTTCGGCTCAAACCAGTATCTTCAAGAACGATGACCCCTATCGCGGCGAGGGCACCATGACGGTATACGGTGACCTGACTATCGACAGCGGTTCGAACGTGTTCGTTCAATCGGATGTCAACGTGCAAGGTCGTGTCAACGATCTGTCTGCGTCAACCCAATATGGGTCGACTGTGCAAATCCGGTCCGACGGCACCATCTCGTCCTATCTGAACTCATACTTCAAGAAAGCGACGGTGCTCGGTGGCGAAGTCAAGATTGCTGACCTAGCTCTCAAGGCTGGATCGAACATTGGTGGCGCCACTTTGATCCCGAACGCCAATGACATGCAGCCGGTGCCAGACGTGTCGCTCCCGGTCTTCACTTTCAACGCAGGTGACTACGTGGGCTATACGATCACTTACTATGCCAACCTGGCGGACTTCCGTGCTTATGTGGCGGCCAACGGCAATAACCTCAAAGGTGTCCATGTGGTCGCGGCGGGGGACGGAAGTGTCGTCAACTTCCATCAGAACACCTTCACGGACAACTTCGTTCTGATCGTTGATGGCTCGTTTGAGATTCGAGGCACACCGAAGAAGGGCTCGACTCCCTCGGGCGAACCGGCCTCCGTAATCATCGTCATGAAAAAAGCTACCGGAACATTGACGCTTGGCCAGAACTTCCAGTCGGTGCCCGGCGAGGTGCACCACCTGGTCTTCTCAAGCGGCATCGTGACGTCAACCAACCAGTCGGTGATCTACGGTGCCATGTATGGCTACAAGGACCAGACGGGTAACCGCCTGGAAATCCACTTCCGTCCTCCGACTGAAGGGGTTATCCAGGGATTCACGTTTGACCCGGCACTCGCTGACTCGTTCATTCCTGAGCCAGGCGACTGGCGGGATGTATCTCCGAACTCGGAGCCAGTCACGGCCTACTGCACGCCATAATCTCACTACTAACCTGCTGGCCTTCACGCGGAGGCCGCATTGATCAACTTCGAAGTTGATCTAGCAAGAAGCGACCTTCCAAGATAGAAGGTCGCTTCTTTGCTTATTGAATCTCGCTCGTTATGGGTTGCGCAGACCAACACATATGTGGTTGCCCGGGAAACGGGAGGACCGGGGGTCATCATCGACGCACCACCCGATATCGACGCGATCGTCGCCCTCGTCGCTGCCCTCGAAGTCTCCCCCGTGGCGCTGCTTGTCACCCATGGACACGTGGACCACGGTGGAGCGGCCGGGCAGGTGGTCAATAGGTACGGGATCAAAGCGTACGTGCACCCCGACGACGACTACCTGAGCCTAAATCCGACTCAACAGGTCGAAGCTCTGATGGGTATCAGGCTCGCCGACCCCATTCACGTGCCGGAGTTCGAGCCGCTGGCCGATGGGCAGCGGGTTCGGCTCGCCGATATTGACTTTGACGTAGTCCACACGCCCGGCCATACGCCTGGTCACGTCTGTTTCCGGGTCGCCGAGGAGGGTGTCCTCTTCTCTGGTGATCAGTTGTTCGCCGGGTCGATCGGTAGGACAGACCTCCCCGGGGGCAGCTACCAACAGCTAATGGACAGCATGGCGAAGAAAGTGCTGACGCTCGATGATGAAGTAATTGTTTTTCCCGGTCACGGGCCGGCTACTACCGTTGGGCGTGAACGTCGTACCAACCCGTTTTTGCAAGGACTGACACCATGAGTTTGCGCGCCCCCAAGGGCACCGACGATATCCTTCCGCCCGCTTCGCGCGTTTGGCGGCGGCTGCTCAACGCCTGGGAGCAGATGGCGGAGGTCTACGGCTATGACCTCATCATGGTGCCGATCTTTGAGATGACTGAGGTGTTCAGCAGAGGGGTAGGTGAGTCATCTGAGGTGGTCCAAAAGCAGATGTACACCTTCGACGACAAGGGAGGGCGGTCGCTGACCCTCCGCCCTGAAGGTACCGCAGGCGTCGTTCGGGCGTTCCTCCAAGCTGGTGCACAAGGGGTTATGAAGGTTTCCTACTCCGGCCCCATGTTTCGCTACGAGCGGCCCCAGGCCGGCCGGCGGAGGCAGTTTTATCAGGTTGGCCTTGAGTATCTCGGGTCACCAGAGCCTGACGCAGATGCCGAAGTCATCGAACTCGGGTACCGCTATCTCACATCGGCGGGGGTGCCTGACGTGACCGTGCGCCTGAACTCACTCGGCGATGCCGCATGCCGCCCAGCCTACGTCGAGATACTTCGTTCGTGGCTCGAAGATCGGCGGTCACTTCTTTGTGCGGATTCCCAGCAAACCCTCGACCTCAACCCGATGCGAGTGTTGGACTGCAAAATCTGCGCTGACGTTGTCGCCGAGGCACCGTCGCCGGTGGATTCACTATGCGACGCCTGTCAGGCACATTTCGCGTCGGTTCAGGAACGGCTGGTTGCGGACGGAGTTCGGTACCTCCTTGACCCGCGGCTGGTGCGTGGCCTCGATTACTACACGCGGACTGCCTTTGAGTACGTCGGTTCGGCCCTCGACTCGGCCCAAACCGCCTTAGGCGGTGGTGGCCGCTACGACGGTCTGGCGGAAGTGCTTGGTGGTCCACCGGTCCCGGGGGTCGGTCTGGCCCTTGGTATCGATCGAATCGTCTTATCGGTTCCGGACCCAGAGCTGCCGGCGATCGACGTGTTCGTCGCAAACACGGACACCCGGCGGGCCGAGGCGTTGCTTATGCTGGGTGAGCTGCGAAGCTCGGGCATCAGGTCCGATAACCTGCCTGATCAACGGTCGCTGAAGGCTCAGTTCAAAGCGGCGGATCGGCGGGGGGCTCGGGCGGTAGTGGTGGTCGGCGACGAATGGGAAACGGGCCAGGTAGTCGTCAAACGACTAGACGACGGCTCACAAGAAACTATTGCACGCGAGGAGATCGCCACATGGCTCAAGAGCCACTGAGAACTGACTATGCCGGCGAACTGGCAGCCGATCGAATCGGCGACACGGTCCGGCTGGCTGGATGGGTAGCCAAGCGGCGTGACCACGGCGGCGTGGTTTTCGTAGACCTGCGCGACGTTAAAGGCATCGTCCAGGTGGTCATCGATCCAACCGAGATTCCCGCGGCCCATGAACTTCGCATGGAGTACTGCGTCTCGTTGGTCGGCGAGGTCCGCCCGCGTATGGAGGGAACTGAGAATCCCGATATGCCAACCGGGGCTGTCGAAGTCGGAGTCACTGAGATTACGGTCTTGAGCGCTTCCGATCCGCTTCCGTTCATGATCGACGACCGGGCTGACGCCGATGAGCTCATCCGCCTCGAATATCGCTATCTCGATTTTCGGCGGGCGCCAATGGCAGCTGCCTTGCGCGCTCGTGGCGCTGCTGTACACGCCATGCGGTCTGCGATGGCTGACGGGGGATTTCTCGAGGTCGAAACTCCGACGCTCATTGCGTCAACGCCCGAGGGTGCCCGGGACATGCTTGTTCCGAGTCGGCTTCGCCAGGGCGAGTTTTATGCCCTCCCCCAATCGCCCCAGCTTTTCAAACAATTGCTGATGGTGGGTGGGGTCGATCGGTATTACCAGATTGCCCGGTGCTATCGGGATGAAGACTTCCGATCAGATCGCCAGCTCGAGTTCACCCAACTGGACATCGAAGGTTCGTTTTGGACTGCCGCCGACGTGCAGTCAACTATCGAGACGGCGATAGCTGCGGCCGTCAAGGCGGTTCGTGGCCTCGACGTATCACTGCCTTTCGGGAGGCTCACCTACTCCGACGCCCTAGATCGCTTCGGATCGGACAAGCCCGACCTTCGTTTCGGCATGGAGATCATTGACGTCTCGTCCGTGTTCGCTGTGACAGAGTTCAAAGGGTTCGGGGGAGCACTCGACGCGGGAGGAGTCGTCCGGGGGATCAACGGAGGGTCGCTTGGTCTCTCGCGTGGTGGACTCGACGGTCTGGTTGCAGATGCCCAGGCCCTGGGAGCTAAAGGCCTGGCCTGGCTGGTGGTTGAGGATGATGGCACCTGGCGGTCGCCCATTGCCAAGTTCCTCTCCGAAGCTGAACTGGACGGTCTTCTGGCAGGATTCGACGCCAAGCCGGGCGATACCGTCTTGCTCGTCGCCGACACCGCCAAGCTGGCTGGAGCGGTCCTCGGATCTCTTCGCCTTCAATTGGGTCGGCCCGAAGGGCACGAGGAGCTGGCCTTCACCTGGGTCACGGATTTTCCTGTGTTCGACATCAATGAGGATGGGTCTCTGGCACCGGCCCACCACCCCTTTACCCAACCGGTCAGCCTCGAGGACATGGTCGAACGACCCGAAACCGCCATCGCCCAGGCCTACGACCTCGTGCTGAACGGTTCTGAGCTCGGCTCAGGGAGCGTACGAATCCACGACCCGGAAGTTCAGGCGAAAGTTTTCGAGGTGCTCGGGATCTCCGACGAGGAAGCACAATCTCGGTTCGGCTGGTTCATCCGGGCACTTCGCTATGGAACCCCTCCTCATGCCGGATTTGCGGTCGGAGTGGATCGTCTCCTGGCAATCCTGCTCGAGCGCGAGTCGATTCGGGACGTCATTCCGTTCCCGAAGACGCAGCGAGGCATCGACCCCATGACCAGTTCGCCGACGAGGGTCACCGACGTGCAACTGCGCGAACTCGGGGTGGACCTACGACCGGAAGTCAAGGCCAAGCTGGCGAAAGAAGCCGCCGAGGACTGATGGAGGACCTTTTCTCCGCCGAAAAGGCTGAGCGCCGGATGCGGGCGGCCCCCTTGCCCGCCAGAATGCGACCCCAGCGCCTCTCCGAAGTGGTCGGTCACCGACAGCTACTTGGGGAAGGAGCGGCGTTTCGAACGATGGTCGAACAGGGTCGGCCAGTGTCGATGATCTTGTTCGGGCCACCGGGAACCGGCAAGACCACGCTGGCTCGACTGGTCGCTTCGGAGTCTTCGGCGACATTCGAGCCACTTTCGGCAACGTCGGCGTCGGTCAAGGATGTACGGGCGATCCTGGCGTCGGCCCGCTACCGGCTCGAAACCGAAGAGCGTCGAACCGTGCTCTTTCTTGACGAAATCCACCGGTTCTCCAAGTCGCAGCAGGATGCGCTGTTGCCGGGGGTCGAGGACGGGACGGTGATCCTGGTTGGTGCCACGACCGAAAACCCGTTCTTTGAAGTGAACTCACCGCTGCTTTCCCGATGCACCCTGTTCAGGGTCCATCGGCTTGAGGCCGTCGACATCGCCCTACTCATACACCGGGCCCTCAGTGATCCGGTCGGACTAGGAGATCTTGATTTGGCGATCGACGAAGACGCGGTCGAAGCGTTGGCTGACCGCGTGGGTGGCGACGGTCGTTTGGCGCTCAATGCGCTTGAGACTGCCGCCATCGTGGCGATGGGGCGCGGTCAAGCGGCAATAACGCTCGACGATATTGCCGAGGCGCTGGGGCGTCGGATCGTTCAGTACGACAAGGATGGTGACAACCACTACGACGTGATCTCCGCGTTCATCAAAAGCATGCGGGGATCGGACATTGACGCTTCTCTGTACTGGCTGCACACCATGCTCGAAGCCGGGGAGGATCCCGAGTTCATTGCTCGTCGCATGATCATCCTTGCTTCCGAAGACATTGGATTGGCCGACCCTCGAGCACTGAACCAGGCTGTCGGGGCTTTTCAAGCTCTCCAGGTCGTTGGGTTGCCCGAAGCCGCCTTCGCCCTGTCGCAAGCGGTCATTTACCTGGCGGCGGCTCCGAAATCGAATGCGGTAACGTCAGCGATGGGTCGGGCTCGACAAGCTGTTGCGAGTCATCCATCCGCTGAGGTTCCCGCTCATCTTCGGGACGCCCACTATTCAGGCGCCGCCCGTTTGGGTCACGGGACGTCCTATCTATATCCCCACGATCACCCCGACCATCACATTGAGCAGCGGTACCTGCCCGAATCGTTCAACGGAGACAGGTTTTACGAGCCGACTTCGCAGGGGAGTGAGGGCGAAATTGCGGCTCGCATGCTTCAACGCGGTCAGATGTCGCCGGACCCCGAACCGGACTCCGGGCAGTAACGGATTCGGTCGAGTCCTCCCGAAAGCTAAGCTGCCGCCTTCATGGAAACCAGCAATCAGATTCGCCAAGCCTTTGTGGATTTCTTCGCCTCGCGCGCCCACGTGGTGCGGCCGTCAGCGTCGCTCATCCCGATCGATCCCACCTTGCTGTTGACCAACGCCGGGATGGTGCCCTTTAAGCCCTATTTCCTCGGTGAAGAGCCCGCCCCGTTCGATCGAGCTGTGTCTCCGCAGAAGTGCGTCCGCACCATCGACATAGACATTATTGGGACTACCGATCGCCACATTTCCTTCTTCGAAATGCTGGGTAACTTCAGCTTTGGCGATTACTTCAAATCCGAGGCAATCGCCTGGGCGCACGAGTTTGTAACCGAGGTGCTCGGGCTTCCTGAAGAGCGCCTGTGGTACACCGTCTACGAGACCGACGACGAGGCCGCTGCTCTGTGGATCGACCAGGAAGGCATTGACCCGCAGCGGGTGCAACGTGGTGGTAATGACAATTTCTGGCAGATGGGAGTGGCTGGTCCTTGTGGGCCTTCCTCCGAGATATTTTTTGACCGGGGTCCCGAGTTCGGAGCCGAAGGTGGCCCGATCGGTGGCGACGAAGATCGTTATGTAGAGATCTGGAACCTCGTGTTCATGCAGAACATCCAGGACGTGCCCTACCACGTGATCGGTGACCTGCCGGCCAAGAGTATTGACACCGGTATGGGCCTCGAACGGGTGGCGATGGTCATGCAGGAAGCCGGTTCGATTTTCGAAATTGACACCATCCGTCCGGTTCTCGAAGAGGCGGCCGCCTACGGATCCGTGACATTTGGCGAGGACGCCGCGACCGACGTGTCCTTGAAGATCATGGCTGACCATGCTCGGACCGTGGCGATGTTGGTCGGCGATGGCGTAACTCCATCCAATGCTGGACGGGGCTACGTGCTGCGCCGGATTCTGCGACGGGCAGTGCGCCACGGGTGGCAGCTAGGCGGCGTGGGCTTGCTGATGCCGCGTTTGACCGAGGTCGTCATCGACGTGCTTGGGGGTGGGCATCCCAACCTCATCGAAAAGCGTGAGACGCTCATGACCGTGGTCGAGCGGGAGGAAAGCCAGTTCCGCAAGACCCTCGAGGCCGGCCAGGGTCTCATGTCCGAAGCACTCGCATCGCTCAAATCTGGCATGGCGTTTCCGGGGTCCGTGGCCTTCAAGCTGCACGACACGTTCGGATTTCCCATCGAACTGACGAAGGAGATTGCTGGGGAAGCCGGCTTCGAGGTGGATGTCGACGCCTTTGACACGGAGATGGCCGCTCAACGGACGCGTGCGAAAGCGGCTTTCACCGGGGGAGCCGAGGCGGCACTCGGGCAGATGTACCTTTCGATCCTCGATGCTGTCGGACCAACCAATTTTGTCGGTTATGAATCCGAAGCCAGTTCAGGCACGGTGCTGGCGATGCTGTTGGAAGGTGACCAGGTCGAACGAGGCGAGAAGGGCCAAACCGTCGAGGTGTTTCTCGACACAACCCCGTTTTACGCCGAGAGCGGTGGCCAGGTCGGTGATACTGGAACGATCAAGACTGAGACCGGTACCGTCGCCGTGTTCGACACCAAACACGCTGTCCAGGGATTCCACGGACACCGGGGCAAGGTGACCGATGGGTTTATTCAGACCGGTCAGCCGGCCGACCTGGCGATCGATTCGCCTCGGCGTGAGCGGATCAGAAAATCCCACACCGGTACCCACATCGTGCATGCGGCATTGCGCAAGGTGATCGGCGACCAGGCCCATCAGGCCGGCTCACTAGTGGAACCCGGACGACTGCGCTTCGATTTCAACCATCACGCCCCGCTAGCCGACGACGAGATTGCCGAGATCGAGCGGATCACCAACGAGCAGATTATCCACAACTCTCATATCAAGACGTTGGTTACCTCGATGGATGAAGCCAAAGCCCAAGGAGCGTTGGCGTTCTTTGGTGACAAGTACGGCGACACTGTCCGTATGGTCAGAATCGGTGAGTTCTCCAAAGAGCTTTGCGGTGGCACCCATACCCCCAGTGCCGGTCAGGTCGGTCCGGTTGTGCTGACCGCCGAGTCGTCCGTTGGGTCGAACGTCCGACGTATCGAAGCGTTCTCGGGCAGCGACGGGTATGCCTATCTGGCCAAGATGCGGCAGCTTTTGGATAGCGCAGGCGCAGCCCTGCGGGCGGCTCCTGGCGACGTTCCGGCGCGAATCGAAGCCTTATTGGACAAGAACCAGTCTCTTGAGTCTGAGCTTGCTGCCCTGGCCGATCAGGCCCGGTCAGCTGATGCTGCCGATCTGATTGCGGATGCGACAAAAGTAGGCGCGGTATCGTTGGTGGTTGCCGACCGAAGTAATCTGCGGCCGGACGAATTACGGCTGTTGGCTATGGCGATTCGGGACCGGTTGACGTCGGGAGTAGTCCTTATTGGTTCGGCACTCGGTGGAAAAGGTGCCCTGGTTGGTTTGGTGACAAAGGACCAGGTAGAACGGGGAGTTTCGGCGGCTGATCTGGTAGCTGCCGGGGCCAGCTACCTTGGTGGGGGAGGCAGTCGGGATCCAGAGCTGGCCCAAGCCGGCGGACCGAATGGAAGCAACTTAGGCGCGGCGCTGGAGGCAGCCAGGGAGAGCGCCGAAAGAACCCTCGCGGAGGTATAGAACCCTGGGACGCATTATGGGCGTCGATTACGGCACGAGCCGGATCGGTGTCGCCCTTTCTGATCAGTTACATATCACTGCCCAACCGTTCCGGGTGGTTGAGGCTGGCGCGTTCGACGAACAAGTGCGCCAGATTGTCGAGGAACAGGACGTCGAGCGAATTGTCGTCGGCCTGCCGACTCATCTCAAAGGCCGAAATGACGCCGCAGCACGGGCGTCTAGCGAGTTTGCGGAACGAATTGGAGAGATCGCCGGCGTCCCGGTCGAGATGGTCGATGAGCGCTACACCACCGCCGTAGCACAGTCGGTTCTCATCGAGTCAGGGGTCAGACGGGAAAAGCGAAAAGGGGTCGTTGACAAAGTAGCTGCGGCGGTGCTGTTGCAGCGCTGGCTTGACTCGCAACCAGTAGGAGATAGTCATGACCTCGTTTGAAGAACCCCGGAATCGGAGCGTTCTAGCCGTCGTAGTGGTCCTGGCTGCGTTGGCAGGCCTCGGTCTGGCCGGAAAAGCCATGTTCTCGGACCTGTTTACCCCTACCGAGACAACCGTACAGGCGACGGCGACGGTTGGAGTTCCCGTGACGGTCGAAGTCCCGGCCGGGGCATCGGCCCGTACCATCGCTTCCCTTCTCCAGGAGGCCGATGTCATCGGGTCGGCGCGGGTGTTTGAGAGCGCGGTCGAGGACGGCGGCTATACGCAGCGTCTCGGCGCCGGTCGGTATGAGCTGACCACCGGGATGGCAACCGACGACGTCATCGCGGCCTTCCTGGCTGGCCCGGCCTTCGAGACTTATCGAATCACCGTCCGTGAAGGCTTGCGGATCGGGGAAGTTCTCACCGAGATAGCCAATCAGACATCGTATGGCGAAGCTGACTTCGCAGAAGCCCTACTCAGTGGGGCAGTCCAGAGCTCGCTCCTTGAACTGCCTCCCGAGTCGATTCAGGATTGGGAGGGTTTGCTTTTTCCCGACACCTATGAATTCGAGACGGATGCCAGCGCTGCATCGATTCTCGGAAAACTCGCGCGTACCATGGAGAGTCGGGTGGAGTCGATCGACTGGACGGCCTGGAATGACCGGGGCTATACGATTTATGAAGGCTTGATCGCGGCGTCGATTATCGAAGCCGAGACAAAAGTAGATGCCGATCGCCCCGACGTCGCTTCGGTGATCGTCAACCGCATGGACGTTGGTATGCCGCTCCAGATCGATGCCACCGTGCTGTACGCCATGGACGCCCGGGGGATCGGACTTACGCTCGCCGACCTCGAGTTCGACTCGCCGTACAACACCTATCAGAACCTCGGTCTCCCACCCACTCCCATCGGAGGTCCCCGGTTGGCGTCGCTCGAGGCGATCGCCGATCCTCCGGAGACCGACTACATCTATTACGTGCTAACCGCCGCTGATGGCTCCCACAGTTTCACGGCTGACTACAACCAGTTTCTGACCTGGAAGGATCAGGCGAAGGCCGAGGGCCTCTTCCCGTGATCAAATTGGTCGTTCTCGGCGACCCGGTCAGCCATTCTCGATCGCCGGCGATTCACCGAGCCGGACTACGCGCGGCGGGGATCGCGGGCGAATATTCGGCCCGGCAGGTTGATGGTGACGGCCTCCGGACCGCAGCTGACGAGGTTCGGTCCGGGTCCTTGACCGGTGCGAACATCACCACTCCCCATAAGCATCTGGCTGCTGCGTTGGCCGATCGGCGTTCCGAACTGGTCGAGCGCCTGGGTGCAGCCAACACCTGGTGGCGGGAACCGGATGGAACCCTCGTAGCCGAAAACACCGATGTCGCAGGTGTTGCGTACGCCTTTGATCGGATTGGAATGTCTGATTCAGTCGTAGTTCTCGGAGCTGGTGGAGCGGCGGCGGCTGCCCTGGTTGCTGTTGACGCTCATCCGGGATCCGTCGACTTGGCTGTCAGCACCCGCAACGAGCGACGCGCCCGACTGCTGCTCGAGCAACTCGACCTCGATGCGGTATTCGTTCCGTGGGAGAAACCCGTGAGTGGGGCCGTGCTCGTTAACGCGACGCTCATCGGAATGGCCGGCGAAAACCTGCCAGACGGGCTCCTGGCCGCGGCCACGGGATTCATCGACATGCCTTATGGCGATGCGACAACCCCCGCAGTGCTGGAAGCGGGTCGACTTGGAATCCCCTGTAGTCCTGGGCTCGACATGCTGATAGGGCAAGCAATGGCGGCATTCACGATCTGGACCGGCGTATCGGCCGACCATGACGCCATGGCCGCCGCCGCTCGTCGCCCCTAAAGCTCTCAAGGCGCTGTCTCGATCTACCGAAGATTGATGCAGGACTACTAAGGAGTCACAACATGGCGCTGACGGGACGCCTCGAATCGATTCCTCTCAGTGAGGTGCTGCGTATGCTGGCACGCTCACAGAAATCCGGCTGTTTGCGCGTTGAAGCCGGTGGACTTGAGGGAAAGATCTATTTATCGAGCGGGAAACTCGCGTATGCGACCACTCGACGCGATGAAGACCTGCGCACCGATCTACTCAATGCCGGATTCGTGGACACGGACGGCTGGATGCGGGTTGAGCGTCGCGAGCAGACGGTGGCGGAGGTGCTTATCGAAGGCCACACCCACGCCGACTTGCGCGACTTCCTTGCCGAACAGGGCACCGAGGTGCTTTTTCGCCTGGGCCGACCTGGCCGGGGTACGTTCGACTTCGGCGATGAAGTGTCGCCGCGCTATGACTCAGGAGAGGTAGTCGACATCGAGATTTGTCTTGCCGACGCCGATCATCGGGCCGAGCAGTGGGCTGATATTGAAGAGGTCATCCCCGGAACGAAGTTCGGGTTGCGTATGGCGCAGACCTTGCCAGAGGGTGCCAGTGATGTGACCCTCAAGATCGAAACATGGAAGCTTCTGGCCGCGTTGGGTGGGCACGGCACAATCGCCGAAGTAGCTCATCGTACCGGCACGTCAGAGTTCGTCGTCGCCAAGGCGATGGCCAATCTGGTCCGGCAGGAACTTGTTTCCGTGACCGAAGAACGTTTCGAGGCTGCCCCGACCTATAGCGATGACGATCTCGGATTGTCGGCGTCTTCGGGCGGGTCAGGGACGTTCTCAATGAATCGAACCGACCTCGTCTACGAAGATGACAACGCCCCATCCAACGATGGTGACGACGTCAACGACGACGATCTGCTCCAGTCCGTTCTCTCGGGAGTTATCGGAGAGGCGGGGAGCGACGACGACTCCGTTGAGATTGTCACCTCCGACTACGATGCCACAGACGATCTCGAAGGCACGCTCAGTGAGCGGGCCGCCAATCTGAGCCGCCGCCGGGGCGGGTTGAGCGCATTAGCTCGCGAACTCGGCGAAACTCAGGACTCCCACTAAGGCATCATGACTCGTGATAGCGGACACCTCGCCAGCCTCCTCCTTGAGGAGGGGCTGCTAACTCAGGAACTCCTTGAGAAAGGTCTGGCCATGGCGGCCGAGACTGGCCGTCCGCTTGGGCGGGTGCTGGTCGAGGAGAAGATTGTCTCCGAGCGTGACCTGGTTCGCACGTTGGCGAAGGCGATCGGCGTTGAGTTCGTCGACCTCAAGGAAATCACCATCGATCCCGCCGCTACGGCGCTTATTCCCGATGCCCTCGCTCGCCGGTATGCGGCTATCCCGATCGGTTTTGAAGACGATAAGCTCGTCGTAGCGCTGTCTGACCCCGCCAATGTGCTGGCGATCGATGACATTCGGGCGATCTCGGGTCGCGACGTCATCGCCAAGGTTGCAACACGAAGCGACGTTGAAAACGCCATTGCAAACAATGCCGGCCTCGACGACTCGGTCACCGACTTCGCCGGCTTTGGCGAAGACGAGATGGAAACGCAAGACCTCAATGCGGTCGAAGCGTCCACCGAAGAAGCTCCCATCGTCAAATTGGTCAACATGCTTATCGCTAAGGCTGCGGCAGAGCGGGCGTCTGACATCCACATCGAGCCAACGGACAAGGACCTGCGGGTGCGGTTCCGGGTGGACGGTGTGTTGCACGAGATTATGCGGACCCCGCGATCGGTCAGTAACGCCGTGGTCAGTCGTTTGAAGATCATGGCCGACATGGACATTGCGGAACGACGTCGACCCCAAGACGGTCGTATCAGCCTGCGAGTGGGAGGAACGAAAACGATCGACTTGCGCGTTTCATCCCTTCCCACCATCTACGGCGAGAAGATCGTCATGCGTATTCTCGACAATTCAACGGCCACCCTCGAACTGGAACAACTTGGTTTCGAGCCAGACACCCTCGAGCGATATGCTTCCTCATATAACAAGGCGTATGGAACGATCCTGTGCTGTGGCCCGACTGGTTCCGGTAAGTCAACAACGCTCTATTCAACGCTGAATGTGCTGAATCAGCCCGACGTCAACATCGTGACCTGTGAGGATCCGGTCGAGTACCGCCTCAACGGAATCAATCAGGTCCAGGTGAACAAGAAGGCCGGCCTGACCTTCGCGTCGGCGTTGCGCTCGTTCTTGCGTCAGGACCCCGACATCATGCTCGTTGGTGAGATCCGGGACCAGGAGACCGGCGAGATCGCCATCGAGTCTGCTCTTACCGGTCACCTGGTGCTCTCGACGATGCATACCAATGATGCTCCGTCGGCCATCAGCCGCCTGATCGAGATGGGCGTCGAACCATTCCTCGTCGGGTCAGCTGTCGATTCCGTCCTCGGGCAGCGCCTGGCCCGCCGGTTGTGTGGGGAGTGCAAGACCCCCTATCAACCGACCAAGGACGCCTTGGCCAGGGTTGGTTGGCAGTTCGACGAGTTTGGGGACGAAGTTCCCGAACTGTTCAAGCCGGGCGGCTGCGCACGGTGTGGTGACACCGGGTACCGGGGGCGACTCGCGTTGCATGAGCTCATGCTCGTCTCAGAAACGATCGAGCGGATGGCCGTAGACCAGGCGACCACGGACTCCATCAAGAAGGTAGCCGTGCAGGAAGGTATGCGTCCGCTCCGCCAGGACGGCCTCATCAAGGCACGTCGCGGAGATACCTCGATCGAAGAGATCCTCCGCGTTACTGTGTAGCGCGTCCCGCCGGGACCACCGCCGGGTCAAAGTTCCAAGCCACCTCGATTATCCATTAAGTCGGCCGCGAGGCCTGCCGAAGATACATTGACCCACAAAATGTGATCGATAAGGGGAACTAGAAGCCATGAACTCAGCATCGCGAAAACTTGGCGAGCTCCTCGTTGACCGGCACCTTCTCTCAAAAGATGTGCTTGAGACAGTGTTGGCCAAAGAGCAAACCACCGGTACGCCGATGGCGAAGATCCTTACCGATGACGGCCTCGTGCGTGAAGAAGACCTCCTCAAAACCGTTGCTGCCCGGGTCGGGATGGAATACGTCGAACTCGACGATCAGCTTTTCGACCCAGAGGCAATCGCCGCCTTGAGTGGCGACGACTCCGCCGCCCTCCTGGCGATTCCCGTCCGATTGGTGGATAACGTCCTCACGGTTGCGGTCGCTGACCCCTTCGACGCCGAACGCCATCGGCGCCTCGAACAGATCACCGGTAAGAAGATCACCCTCGCTCTGGCTACCAAGGAAGCCATCCAGCGGGCCATCTCGTTCATGCATGGACCGGAGGAAATCCCGGTTACCCGGGTCCCCGGCATGGGCGGCGCCGTGCCGGACATCGAGGTCGCCGAGCCGGCACTTCATGTCAACACGTTGCTCACGATCCTGGTCGACCAGGGTGGATCTGACCTCCACATCACCGCTGGCTCGTCTCCTCAGATCCGCGTCAACGGCGAGCTTCGGCAACTCACGGACTTTGGCATCATGATGCCGGCAGACATCCGGCGCATGATCTATGCGATCCTGACTGAGAAGCAGCGTGAGAAGCTGGAAGAGTCGCTAGAACTCGACGCCTCACATCCGTTGCCGGGCAAAGGTCGTTTCCGTCTTAACGTTTTCTTTCAACGTGACGCGGTTGGGGCGGTGTTCCGCGCCATTCCGGACGTAATCAAGCCGCTTGAGGAACTCGGTGTGCCGACCGTCGTCGGTGAGTTCGCAGAATATGCGCGTGGCCTCGTCCTCGTCACGGGACCTACCGGTTCCGGTAAGTCGACCACCCTGGCGTCGATCGTCGACCTCATCAACCGCCGACGCGCCTGCCACATTCTTACCGTTGAAGATCCCATCGAGTTTCTACACCACCATCAGAAGGCGATCGTCAACCAGCGTGAGGTCGGCGCAGACACCATGGGGTTCAACATGGCGCTGCGCCATGCCCTCCGCCAGGACCCCGATGTAATCCTGGTAGGTGAGCTGCGAGATCTGGAAACCATCTCTACCGCCCTGACCGCAGCCGAAACCGGCCACCTGGTTTTTGCCACACTTCATACCCAGGACGCCCCCCAGACGATCGATCGTATGATCGACGTGTTCCCTTCGCACCAGCAGGGCCAGGTCCGGGTTCAGCTGGCAGCCACGCTGCAAGCGGTCGTAACCCAGCAACTGTTGCCTACCCGTGACGGCCGTGGCCGGGTTCCAGCCATCGAAGTGATGGTCGCAACCCCTGCGGTTAGAAACCTGATTCGCGAAGGAAAGAACCACCAGATCGCCACCGCCATGCAAGCCGGCGGAAAGTGGGGCATGCAAACCATGGACCAGTCCCTGGCGGACCTGGTGCGACGAAACATTATTACCTACGAGCTCGCCGCGGAGCGGTGCTCTGACCTGGAAGATCTACAGCGACTTGTCGGTCGCGTGGCTTAGGAGATAGAGCATGGCTACAACATTTGAATACCGGGCCAAAGACTCGGACGGCAAAGTCAAGAAGGGCACGATCGAAGCCTCCACGCAGACGGCTGCCGCGACAGCGTTGCGGGGCAAGGGCCTGAGCCCGCTCAGTCTGTCCGAG
This sequence comes from Acidimicrobiia bacterium, assembly GCA_024637275.1. Classification (GTDB taxonomy): domain Bacteria; phylum Actinomycetota; class Acidimicrobiia; order Spongiisociales; family JAENVV01; genus JAENVV01. Next base: position 21,541 of record JAGXFS010000140.1, on the reverse strand, counting down.
ACGGCCGCGGCGAACTCTGGTTTGAAGAAAGAGATCAAGATTCCGGGCCTCACCGATCGCGTGAAGGCCAAGGACGTGGCGATTTTCTCGCGGCAGTTCGCCACGATGATCAATGCGGGCCTGTCGCTGCTACGGTCGCTCAGTATCCTCTCGGACCAGACCGAGAACAAGGCACTCTCCGACATCATCGACCTGGTCAAAGCTGACGTCGAACGTGGTACGAGCCTCTCAGCGGCCATGGAACAACACCCGAAGGCCTTCAACCAGCTGTACACCGCCATGGTGAAGGCTGGTGAGGTGGGTGGTGTGCTCGACGACACGCTGTTGCGGCTCGCCGATACTCTCGAGGCACAGGTCGCCCTGCGGTCCAAAATCAAGTCGGCCATGATGTATCCGATCGCGGTGTTCGGACTGGTTATCTTCATCGTCGCGGCCATGATCATCTTCGTGGTACCGATGTTCGAGGCGCTATACGCGGACCTCGGGGGAGAGCTCCCCGGTGCAACCAAGTTCTTGTTGCTCCTCTCGAAGCTGGTCACCACCTACTGGTGGGCCGTGATCATTGTGTCGGTTGGTTCGCTGGTGTCGTTCAAGAGGTGGATCGCCACCGACGGTGGACGATCTACCTTCGACGCCATCAAGTTGAAGCTGCCGATCTTCGGAAATCTGATTCATAAGACGGCTATTGCTCGGTTCTCGCACACGCTGGCAGCGCTAACCAAGACCGGGGTGCCAATCCTCCAGGCGATGGATATTGTGTCTGACACCGCCGGCAACGCCGTGGTGGCTCGAGCCGTCCAGGATGTCAAGGCGTCCGTCGCTGAAGGTGAGTCGATTGCGGCCCCACTAAGAGATCATCCGGTGTTTCCGCCGATGGTCGTTCAGATGATCGCCGTCGGGGAGGAAACGGGTGCCCTCGACACGATGCTCGAGAAGGTTGGCGACTTCTACGATTCTGAGGTCGAGGCGATGGTCGAAGGCCTCACCAGCCTCATCGAGCCGCTCCTTATCGTCGTTTTGGGTGCGACCGTGGGTGGCATGTTGATCGCCCTCTATATGCCGATGTTCAATATCGTCAACCTCGTCCAGTAAACCAGCTAACCGGTCCAATTCCGGAGACAGGGATTCGCTTTTTGCGGGTCCCTGGCTCGTTAAAGAATCGTGGATTAGTTCTTAAGTCTCGGCGCCGGGGCGTCGATAACACCTACGTAGGTCAAGACGGCCTGCAGGGAACATTGAACACTTATAAGGAGTCCCATAATGATTTCATGGATGCGTAACCGCCTGAACAAAGAAGAGGGTTTCACCCTCGTCGAGTTGATGGTCGTTGTTTTGATTATTGCCATTCTTATCGCCATCGCCATCCCGACCTTCCTCGGTGCTCGTGAGCGTGCTCAGGACCGTGCCGCCCAGTCGAACCTTCGCAACGCGTTGACTTCGGCCAAGGTGCACTACACCGACGAAGAAGACTTCTCCAATGGTGCTGCCGCCGATGTTACGCCGGCTCTCCTGAACGCTATCGAGCCCAGCTTGACCTTCGTTGCTGGAGCCATCACCGTCGGAGCCAACGAAGTTGGCTACGTTGTCGAGAACAACAGTGCGGCAGCTGACCGTCAGGTCATCACCTTCACGACGGACTCGGCCTCGGGCACGAGCTTCTGTATCTCAGATGTGTTGACGAACGGGACGTACGGTTCGGGTACCACCTACGGGTCGGACCTGACCGGTGTCGACTTGAGCTTCACCCGGGCCGAGTGCGCCGCCACTGACTGGTAAGAAACCAAACTGAGATCTGCCTGATTCGTCAGGTAGCTCGGATTCGAAAGGGACCGCCTTCGGGCGGTCCCTTTTTTGTGGAGTTGGTGCCAATACTCTCTCGACCCGGCGTCCGCTACTCCGTCTTGGAGCTACAGCATCAGCTGTCTGGCGCCGATACAACTCTCTATATATAACAATTTGAAAGCGAGGAGCTCATGCGTCTGAAACATGACGAAGAAGGCTTCACGTTGGTAGAGCTGATGGTGGTGGTTCTCATTATTGCCATTCTCATTGCCATTGCGATACCAACGTTCTTAGGAGCCAGAGTCAGGGCCTAGGACCGAGCTGTGCAGAGCGATCTACGCAACTCTTTGTCTGCGGCCAAGGTGATTTATGCCGATACCAACGCCGACTACAACTTCGGAGTACCGGAACTCGACCGCGTGCACGCCGGGATCGCGTATGTCGCCGGGCTGGCGCCGACCCCGGACGAGGTGGGATTTGTGATCCTCGCCAATGCCGATGGACTGGCCGACCAGGCTGTGATGTTCGTCGCGCAAAGCAACTCGGGTACCTGGTTCTGTTTGTGGGACGAGGGATCTGGTTCTGCGGCCGGCACCTACTTTGGCCAGGATGCCACGATGACCTTCGGCCTACTCGCCGATTGCCAGAATGGTTGGTAGTTGAACTGATCGGTCTTGGGGTAGGCTCCACGACCGATCGAGTAGGACACATGGATCTGTATTTGGACAACCTTGAGCTAGTCGCGCCGTATCTGTTCATCGTGGTTGGGCTCGTCGTTGGTTCTTTTCTGAACGTGGTCGTCTATCGAATCCCGGCAGGTCTGTCTGTGGTCAGCCCGCCGTCGGCTTGCCCGAACTGTGGGACGGAGATCAAGCCGTATGACAACCTCCCGGTCCTGTCTTGGCTTCTCTTGCGCGGGAAATGCCGTTCCTGTCGCACTCCTATTTCGGCGCGGTACCCGCTCGTAGAGGCGGCCAATGCAGCGCTGTTTTACGGCGTCTACCTCGTCGTCGGTCTGGACTGGACGGTCGTCGCCTATTTGTGGTTTGCCGCCGTTACGTTGGCCTTGGCGCTCATCGATTTTGACACCAAACGGATCCCCAACCGGATTCTGTTCCCGGGAGCACTAGTTGGTGCTCTGCTGCTCGGGGCGGGGGCAGTTGCGGAAGGTGGGCTTGGTTCCTACGGTCGATCCTGGATCACCGCACTCGCATATTTTGGTGGTTTTCTCATCCTGGCTTTGCTCGTACCGGCCGGCTTCGGGATGGGTGATGTGAAGCTGGCGTTTTTCCTCGGTATGTTCGTTGGATACGTGTCCTGGGCGGCTTTGGTTGTAGCGGTGTTCGGGGCGGTCTTCATCGGTGGGGGAGTGTCGATTCTTCTCCTTATCACCAGGCGAGTTAGTCGCAAGGACGCAATTCCTTTTGGCCCATCGATGGTTGCTGGTGCCTGGCTGGCGATTGCGTTCGGCAATGAGATCGCCCGGGCTTATCTCGGCATCGGCTAGTTCTTGCGACGATCGCTCGCACGCGGCTACGCTTCCAAAACAACACGTTTGTAATTACGATGTTGTAGCCTACGGGCAAGGGATTGCGGTGCTGGCCGCCAAGGAGCGTAAGAATGACCGCCAATGTCGGTCTGGACATCGGAACGAGTGCCGTACGAGCTGCGCTTGTTGAGACCTCGAAAAAGGGTCCGCCGGTCCTCAAGAAGTTCGCAGAAGTCGCGTTGCCGCCCGGAGCAATTCAGAACGGCGAGATCGTCGACGAAACCGTGCTCCAGGACGCCCTAACCCGGCTGTTCAAAGAGGCGAAGATCCCCAAGAAGAATGTGATTGTCGGGATTGCCAATCAACGTGTGATCGTCCGCCAGATCTCTGTGCCCTATATGCAGGAGAGCGAACTGGCGGAGTCGCTGGCTTTCCAAGCGCAAGAATATATTCCCATTCCCATCGACGAAGCCATCCTGGATTTCGTTCCGTTGGAGGAGTTTTCAACGCCAGAAGGCGAAGCCCGCATGTCGATCATGGTCGTGGCCGCCCAGAAGGAGATGGCTTCGGATGTGGTGCGGATTTTGGGTGGAGCCGGCATCAAGCCCAAGGCTATTGACCTCCAGGCGTTTGCGCTGGTGCGGGCGGCCACCGGTGGGGACATCGACCTGAGTCCCAACCCGAAGGCGATTGTCAATATCGGCGCGAGCTTGACGCAGGTGCTCGTCATCAAAGGCGGCACGTTGCGATTCTTGCGCATTGTGCCCAACGGCGGCAACGACTTCACCCAGAGCGTCACGGACGCTCTGGGTATTGATCAGGATCAAGCTGAGCAGTTGAAGCGGCGTCTGGGTGTGGCTATCGAAGGAATGCCGACTGGCAATGACCCGGATGCCGTAGCGATGGCTGCATTGACCCGCCAGGCTGACGCACTGGTCGATGAGGTGCGCAGTTCGCTTGATTTCTATCTTTCGTCGGCCGAAGACGGGGGGATCGACACCATCATGATCGCTGGCAACGGAGCGCGTCTCCCGCACCTCGCCAACCGCATGCGGGTCCAGCTCAACATGCAGCTCCAACCGGTAGCGTTGCTGAATTCCGACCGACTATCCGTAGGCAAGACTGGCTTAACCGAAGAGGAACTCAACCAGACCCAACCGGTTCTGCCGGTGGCGGTTGGTCTGGCACTATGGGGAGAAGCATAAGTGCGGCCGATTAATCTCCTGCCTCCCGAGCAAGCACGGGCTGCCCGGCAGCGGCGTGGCTCCGCGTTTGTGGTTCTCTTGTTCGTGATTTTTCTCGTGGCCCTTGGTGGGTTGTGGTTCCTCCGAACGCAGGCTCTGTCCGCTGCCGTTGACAACGTCGACAATCAGCGCGCGGCGAACGCCCGTCTTGAGAATGACATTGCGGCGTTGTCCGACGCAGCGGCAGCGCTTGATCTTTATGAAAGCCGCTCTTCGCAGATCACTGAATCTCTGGCGGTGGACGTCGACTGGGGTCGATTCTTGAACGACCTCGGGAGGGTTTTACCTCCGCGGACCTGGGTCGGAACGTTGACGGCCGGCGCCGCTCCTCCCGAAGACGACACCGGTGAAACCCCAACTTACGGGTCGGTGACGTTTACCGGTACCGCCTTTGACTATCCGGATGCTTCAACCTGGTTTAGAACCCTCGACTCAACTGAGTGGTCCGCACTCGGGGGTGCTTGGGTATCAAGTATTACCCAAGCCGCGATTGGCGATTTCTCGACGGTGGACTTCTCATCGTCGGCATCTCTCACTACTCAGGCACTTTCGAACCGGTCGACGACCCGCATCGTGGAGATTTCAGAATGAGACGGGCCATGCTCATCGCGATTCCACTGATGCTTTTGGTTGGCGCAGCCTTCTACTTCCTACTGTGGACCCCGATTGGCGAGGACATCGCAATCCAGGAGCAGGAGCTGTCAACACTCCAAGCCCAAGAGAACGCGCTACGTCAACGTCTCAACGAGTTGAATCGGATTAATGAGCGGCTCCCCGAATATGACCGTGCCAACGCCAACATGCTGTTGTCTATCCCGGAACTTCCGCAGATTGACGGTTTGACGGATGAGTTGTCGGTGTTGGCTGACCGTGCCAACGTCGTTTGGGAAGCTGTCAGTTTCAGTACTCCGGGCGAACAGAGCAATACCGGAGTCCGTGAGGTGGCGCTCGCTATGACCGTTACGGGCCAGTATTTCGAAGTGCTCGGATACATGTACGGGCTTGCGGAATTGGATCGGCTGATTCGGGTTGACGGGATCACCGTAGCTCCTGCAATTGACAGCGAGACCGGCGTCAACACCCTGACAGTTACGATCAACGCGATGGCGTTCACGACGGGGGCGATTGTCGTTCCGCTCCCGCCAGAGGTTGCAGAACCGGATATCCCGGTCGACGAGACCACGACCACGACCACGACGCCAGATTCCTCGACGACCACGACCACGGTGGGTGGATGATGCATAAGCAAAAGCGAGGATCTGGATCGGCAACCGCATTAGCGATCGTCATGGTCGGACTTGGACTGGCAGTCGCCTGGTTTGGTATCGCTCCGGCGGTCTTCGGGGCGGGAGCGAATCCATACGACGCAACGTTGATCGCCGAAGCTGCGCCTCAGTCGGCACCGTCGGGCAACGTGTCCCAGCTGGTTGCTGGAGATGTGGTCGCTTCCAACCTACAAACCTCCCAGCCCCGGGACCCTTTCCGTCCCCTGATTCTCGATGATGGAACGGCCAATTTTGGGCCTGGATCGGGTGGCCGCAACGGGATCACTTTCAAAGTCAGCAATATTCAGACCGACTCTGATGGGGTTTTGACTGTTGAGGTGGTGCTGAACGGAACGACCCATATCGTTGGAGTTGGCGACACGTTCGCCGGGTCGTACAAAGTCATTTCGATCACGCCGCCAGATGAGAGTGCTGGCACGTTGGGTCGAGCGGTGTTCCTGTTCGGCGACAACGCGTTCGAGGTCGTGGAGGGCCAAGAGATCCTCAAGTGATCCGGGCCGGTCGGTCTGGACACTGATCTCGTGTACGCTACGGCTCCTATGTCGAGAGTGTTCAGATGCTGCGTTTCCTGACCGCCGGCGAGTCCCACGGACCTGGCCTGGTCGCCACGATTGAAGGTGCCCCCAGCGGCTTACCGTTCCTGCGTGACGAGTTGAGCGCCGAGCTGGCCCGGCGTCGCCTCGGGTACGGGCGCGGCAACCGGATGAAACTCGAGAAAGATGTCCTGGAGATCCTCGGAGGCGTTCGCCACGGGTCGACCCTCGGAAGTCCAATCGCCGTTCTGATTCGCAACACAGAGTGGCCGCGATGGGAGAAGGAGATGTCTCCTGACCCGGGTGAAACCGATCGAGCCCTTACGACCCCACGTCCGGGCCATGCCGATCTGGTCGGGATGCAAAAATACGACACGCATGATGCTCGCAATATTCTCGAACGAGCCTCGGCCCGCGAGACGGCCGCCCGTACCGTGGTCGGATATGTTGCCAAGCAACTCCTGAGTTGCATTGGCGTTGCGGTGCTCTCCCATGTCGTCGAGATCGGTACGGCTCAATCTGACGGGGTTCTGCCAATGCCAGAAGATCTCGCCGCCATCGACGATTCGCCGGTTCGGGCGCTGAGCGGCGAAGACAGAATGATCGCCGAGATTGAAGCGGCCAAAGCGGATCGTGACACCCTCGGTGGGGTCGTCGAGGTCGTTGTCCATGGGCTGCCGGTCGGCGTTGGCTCGCACACCCATTGGGACCGACGACTCGATGCTCGTCTCGCCTACGCCCTTATGTCGATCCAGGCGATCAAGGGCGTTGAAGTTGGCGACGGGTTCGAGTCAGCTCGGCGGCGGGGCTCAGCTGCCCATGACGAGATTTACCGTGAAGGTGACGAGTTCGTGCGCAAGACCGACCGGGCGGGTGGCACAGAAGGCGGTATGACGACCGGCCAACCATTGCGGGTCCGGGCGGCGATGAAGCCGATATCGACGGTTATGCGGCCATTGAATACTGTCGACGTCGACACCAAAGAGGCCGATGTGGCGTTCCGGGAACGTAGCGACGTGTGCGCAGTCCCTGCCGCCGGGGTGGTGGCAGAACAGATGGTGGCGGTCGTTCTCGCCCAGGAGCTTCAGCGTCAGTTCGGCGGCGACACCGTTGGTGATTTTCAGACGAACGTTGCCAATTATCTGAAGCGGATTCGTAGCTTCTAGCCAGTCGGAAGAGAGATCGTGTCTCGTTTTGAAGTACTCACCAACGGGGTCCTCGCCACTGAGATAGTGGCCGGGCCGGGTCTGGCCACTCAGCCGGTCCTTCCTGATCGCGCCGGGCGTCATCAGGTCATCGTGCTGACCCAGCCGGGAACGCCGAGGATCATCGCCGACGGCATTGCAGCAAACCTCCGCGTTGACCACACCGTTGTCGAACTGCCCGACCGGGACGGAGCAAAAAGCTGGGAGTTGGTGGCTGAACTCTACGAATCCTTGGCCCGTCTCGGGGTCGGCCGCCACGACACGATTGTCGGGGTGGGGGGCGGCGCCCTGACTGACGTAGCCGGGTTCGTGGCATCGACCTGGCTGCGAGGTATCGAAGCCGTCTACGTACCTACGACGGTGCTCGGGGCCATCGATGCGGCCATCGGCGGCAAGACGGGCATCAACCTGGCCGGCAAGAACCTGGTTGGCACCTTCACGCATCCAGCCCGGGTTGTCGTCGACACCGACGTACTCGACGCGCTGCCCGCCGGTATCAAGCGCGAGGGGTGGGCCGAAGCCATCAAAGCCGGATTCATCGCAGATCCGGACCTCGTGTCACTCTTTGAGCAGTTTCCCGAGAACCCGCCGATGGTCGAAGTAGTTGAGCGGGCGGTTGCGGTGAAGGTTGATGTCGTGAATGGTGATTTCCGGGAAGCCGGTCAACGCATGATCCTCAACTTCGGTCACACCGTCGGTCATGGCGTCGAGATCGCTCAAGGAATCAGCCACGGTGAAGCCGTAGCCATCGGGATGGTCGCAGCTGCTGACCTATCCCGGCGGAGGTACGGCTTCGATTACCCGATGCGCGATGTGTTGAAAGCGCTGGGCTTGCCCGTGACCTCCACCGCTGATCGACGCCAGGTTGAGGAACTCATCTGGCTCGACAAGAAGCGTGACGCCAACGGCCTCAAAATGGTTCTCCTTGATGCGGTCGGATCGCCACGAATTGACTATGTCACCGCCGACGAGGTTGCTCTCGGTCTAGATGCGATCGGGCTGGGCTAGCGCCACTAGGATGCTGCCACCGACCGGAGTACCAGATGATCTCGACAAATGATGTCAAGCCAGGAATGGCGATCAGCATTGAGAACGGTCTCTTTACGATCATCGAGTATCAGCACGTCAAACCGGGCAAGGGCAAGGCGTTCGTCCGATTGAAGTTGAAGAACGCCGAGACCGGCGCCGTGATAGATCGGACGTTTCGGGCGGGTGAGGATGTCGATCGTGCTGTCATCGACCGCAAGGAGCATCAGTTCTTGTATCAGGATGACCTCGGATTTCACTTCATGGATCTTGAGGAATTCTCCCAGTTCGCCGTATCGGAGGAGGATGTCGGCGACGCCGGTACGTATCTTGTGGAAGGGGCGACCGTCGTTCTCCCACTGCACGAGTCCCGACCGATCGGTGTTGAGCTGCCCGCGTCGGTCGAGCTTGAAGTGACCTTTGCCGAACCTGGGGTGAAAGGTGATCGGTCCTCTGGTGGGACCAAGCCCGTCACGGTGCAAACCGGACGCACCGTCAACGTTCCGCTCTTTATCGAAACCGGAGATGTGATCAAGGTCGACACTCGCACCGGTGAATACATGACCCGCGTGTGAACGAGCCTCGCGACGCGGCGCTCACCGCTTTGTATGCCATCGACTTGCACGGCCAGATGGCCTCGTCGGATTTACCCGACAAGGCCCAACGGCTGGTGCGGGGCGTGTCCGAGCATCTCGCGGAGCTTGATGAACGTATTAATGCCGTCGCCGAAGGCTGGCGAACCGAACGGATGCCGGCCGTCGACCGGGCGATACTCCGACTTGGCGCTTTCGAGTTGCTTTACGAACGCGATACGCCGGTCGCGGTTGTGCTTTCGGAGGCAGTGCGACTCGCCAAGCTGTACTCAACCGAGAAGTCGGGTGGCTTCGTAAACGGGGTCCTCGCCAAATTGGCGGGCAATCAGGCTTCCTGAGCGTTGAGCACCAGGTCACTCGCTACCTGCACTACAGCAACCACGAGCAGCACGATCAGCCATGCTGTTGGATTGGGCGGGCCTAGCACCTGAACCACTGCCCCGGCGATTAGTACGGCTCCGGCGCCCATCAATCGGCGTACGGCGCGCTGACTGTTGATGCCCCGGGTCCCGTCTTTTTCATTGGCAAAATTAATCAAAGCCATAAACCCCAGGGCACCGGCCATCCCGCCTGAAGTCAGCCAGAACTCTCCGTGATCGAGGTGTTTTGCAACGGCTTGCTCCAACCCGACCGCCACGATTACCAGGGACGCGCCGAGCGGCATGTGCGAATAGATCCACGCAGTCGGTTTCCATGCTTTGGGACGTTCACCCGTCCGCCGGACGACCGATCCCTCCATATTGTCGAAGTACATCCACCAGAGCCCCGCCGCGATTGATACGGCCAGGGCGGAATTGACGATGAGCTCGAATGACCAGCTCGACTTGGAGATCGCCACGACGGTCGCTGCCATCGATTCGCCGAGGACCAGGATGGTGAAGAGGCCGAAGCGTTCCGGGAGGTGCTCGACGTCGAGAGGTACCTTGGCCTGGATCTTGCGCAGAATGAATGGCGTCGCCACAGATACGGCCAAACCAATCGCCCATAGCCAGTAGCGAAATGGAGTGGGGGTGAAGATGGAAATGGTCCAGATGACAACCTCGGCACTGAAGCCTCGCAAGTAGCCTGTGATCAACTGTCTGGTGATCGGAACGTGCTTGCGGGCCCTGGTGTACATAACAATCAGGATCAGCCGCGTGACAACATACGAAGCGGCGAAGGCGACCGATGAGTCGGCGGTGTCGCCTGAGATGGACCCGGCCATCAAGGCGATGGTGATCATCTGACCGACGGCTAGTACTCGCTGACCGAAGTCATCGGTGTCGAACCGGTCGGCGTAGAACGTATACGAAGCCCAGGCCCACCAAATGGGAATGAAGAACCCGATGAACACACCGAACCCACGCCATGAGGTGTTTTCCAGGAGCCGTACGCCGAGGGCGGCGACCGCCACCACAAAAACCAGGTCGTAGAAAAGCTCGGTCCAAGTGGCGTGTCGCTGCCCTTCGCCGTCTTCAATTGTGCGTAGTCGAGGGGGTCTAATGGTGACGTACTTCATGCGGTAGTTCTCGGCCTCCCAAAACGGATCCTGTTTACGTGCACCCTGGCTGGCGCCACACTACCAAGCAATCGTAAGTGGTTTCCACTAGCTTCACGCTCCGAGGGGAGGAAGCTGTGCCACGTCATCTGCATTTTTGGGGCGTACGGGGGTCCATGCCGGTCGGAGGCGCCGAAACCGCCCGGTACGGTGGCCACACGCCGTGTATAACCGTCGACGGTGGCGGCCGTTCTCATATCGTGCTTGACGCGGGGACCGGTATCCACCAGTTTCAGAAGACGCTCCCCGATCCTGGACCAGCGGGCTGGGATTTTCACATCCTCTTCACCCACTTCCACCTCGATCACATTATCGGTCTGCCTTTCTTCAAGCCGTTGTTCGACGCCAGAAACCGATTTACGTTCTATGGCTATCCGTACGGCGGCATGCCCGTCAACGAGGTCATACATGGCATCCTCGCTCCACCGTGGTTTCCGGTAGCGCTCGCCGATGTACCGGCAACACAAACCTTTGTGGCGCTGACCGGGGAACCGCTGTCGATCGCCGGCATCGATATCCAGCCAGATCAACTCGAGCACCCGCAAGGAGTCGCGGCGTTTCGCCTGACCGGCCCCGATCGCTCGGTGGTGCTGGCGACCGACTACGAGCGGGGGGTCTCCATCCACCTCGACGCTCGACTGGACCGGCTGGCTAGCGGGGTCGACGTTCTCATCCACGATGCTCAGTACACCCCCGAGGAGTACGTCGCCGAGCACAAGGGCTGGGGTCATTCGACGTGGGAGATGGCGGTCGAAGCGGCAACTTCGGCGGGCGCCAAAGAGCTCATCCTGATGAGTCACGACCCGGATCGATCGGACGGAGGGGTGGATTCAATCGTCGAGGCGGCCCGCCAGTCGGGGTTCCCGATCCGGGCGGCCTTCGAGGGTCTCAGTCTCGACATCTAACCCGTCAAGGGGCGATCCAAGCGTTCGGCAGTTCGTGTTAGAGTCGCTTTCGACCTTTAACGACAGTCCAGTGAGGCTGACAAGGGAGAAAAAGATGGCCAAATTACGTACGGTGTCGCCGGACCCGCTGAGCACCAGGTCGGTCGACTAGGTGCCGGAAGTTCTCAACAGTGACGACCTGGGCCGGGCGCTTCGTCGTATCGCCCACGAAATCGCCGAGCGCAATCACGGCACCGCCAATCTGGTCTTGCTTGGTATTCCCCGTCGAGGTGTCCCACTTGCCCAACGGATTGCTGCTGTTCTCGGAGAGATCGAAGGACCGAAACCGCCGGTAGGCGCCCTCGATATCTCCATGTACCGCGATGACATCGCCTCCCGACCAACTCCGACCATGCATGCCAGTTCGGTGCCGGTCGATGTAACCGACCGGACGGTTGTCCTGGTCGATGACGTCTTGTATACCGGTCGGACCATCCGGGCGGCGCTCGACGCTGTGAATGGTTTCGGCCGCCCTGCTGCGGTCCAGTTGGCGGTATTGGTGGACCGCGGACACCGCCAGTTCCCCATACGCGCCGACTTTGTCGGCAAAAACCTGCCGACGTCAGGCATCGAAGAAGTCGTGGTGGCCGTCGAGGAAGTCGACGGCGTTGACTCCGTCCGGGTTGAGGTCGCTGACTCGGCAGCCGGGGTCCAGCCATGAGCCTGCTCACGATTGAGGGCATGGAAGCGGCCGAGATGTCGAGGTTGTTGGATCTGGCTGATGGTTTCGTGGAGGTATTGGATCGTCCGGTCCCGAAGGTGCCAGCGCTACAAGGACGCACGATCGGCATGTTGTTCTACGAGTCGTCCACCCGGACCCGAATGTCGTTCGAGCGCGCCGCCAAAGCCCTATCGGCAGACACGATGTCGTTCACGCCCTCCGGTTCGTCGGTCTCAAAGGGAGAATCGTTGAAGGACACCGCCCTCACTGTGGGCTCTATGGGTCCGGATCTCCTCGTCGTGCGCCACGGATCGACGGGAGCTCCCTGGCGAGTCGCCGAATGGACCGGTCTGCCCGTGATCAATGCGGGCGACGGCGCCCACCAGCATCCCACCCAGGCGTTGCTCGATTGCCTTACGCTGCGTCAGCACTTCGGATCGATCGATGGTCTGCGCGTGGCCATCGTCGGAGATATTCGCCACAGCAGGGTGGCTCGTTCAACCGCCCAGGCGTTCGCAGCGATGGGAGCCTCTGTCACCTTCGTAGCCCCTACAACACTCCTGCCCGTTGACGTCAACGGCTGGCCGGTGACAACCACGAGTGACTTTGACGGCCTCATTAGCGACCTCGATGTGGTCTACATGTTGCGGATTCAGCAGGAACGGGGCGGCGGCGATGTGTTCCCGTCGATCGGCGAATACGTAACCCGGTTTGGCCTCACCCGTCGCCGTGCCGATCGCCTGCCAGTCCACACAATGGTGCTGCATCCTGGACCGATGAATCGGGGGGTCGAGATCGATCCGGCCGTCGCAGACGGCCCCAGGTCGCTCGTTACCAAACAGGTGGCGAACGGGGTGGCCGTGCGGATGGCCGTCCTTTTCGACCAGCTCAGCGGAGCCGGCAGCCGATGATCATCCTGCAGGGCGGAACCGTATTCGGCGCTGATCAGGGGGTGGCCGACGTTGCGGTGGAGAACGGTCGGGTCGTCGAGATCGGGGCAGTCAGCGCTGGACCTGACGACCGGGTCATCGATTGCACTAATGCCTGGGTCGGCCCCGGGCTGGTTGACGTCCACGTTCACTTGCGTGAACCGGGTCAGGAGTGGAAAGAGGACATCGCCTCCGGATCCCGATCTGCGGCCGCGGGCGGCTTCACCACGGTTGTGGCGATGCCGAATACCGAGCCCGCAGTCGATTCGGGTCAGATGGCCCGGTACGTCCATGATCGGGGTATCGAAGCCGGTGTCGTGCGGGTCGTCCCTTCGGGGACCATTAGCCTCGGTCGAGCAGGCAAGAAGCTGTCTCATATTGATGATCTGTGGGCGGCCGGTGTACGGATCTTCACCGACGACGGTGATTCAGTCGCGGACGCAGGTCTTTTACGACGAGCTATGGAGTACATCGCAGAGTTGGGCGGGATTGTCGCCCAACATGCCGAAGATCCCGGATTGGCCGGCCATGGACATATGCATGAAGGGGCCATCTCGTCCCGACTTGGCATGATCGGGCTTCCTTCGATGGCCGAGACGATCATCGTGGAACGTGACATACGGTTGGTAGAACTGACCGGTTGCCGCTACCACGTCCAGCATGTGTCTGCCCGGGCGACCATAGACGTCATTCGGAGAGCCAAGGCGGCAGGGCTTCCGGTCACAGCCGAAGTGGCCCCGCACCATCTCGCGTTCACTGATCGTCTGGTCGAGTCGATGAATCCAGTTGCAAAGATGTATCCACCGTTGCGCTCAGACGAGGACGTTGCGGCGCTCCGCGAGGGCCTGGCAGATGGGACTATCGACTGTGTGGCCACAGACCATGCGCCGCATTCGGCCCATGAGAAAGATGTGCCGTTTGAGGAAGCGCCCCGCGGCGTGATCGGACTTGAAACGGCTGCGGGGGCAATAAACACTTCTTGCGCCTTGCCGATGGAGGACTTCTTCGATCGAATGGCAGTCAGGCCCGGACAGTTGCTTGGGCTGGACACCGGACCTTTGGCGGTTGGCTCGAGGGCAGATCTGACGGTATTCGATCCGGCTCTGACCTGGACGCCCGAGACGTTCGTCTCCAAGTCAGCCAATTCGCCCTGGATCGGTCATGAACTTACCGGTCGGGTGCGTTCTACGATTTTTGACGGACAGGTATCGTTTCAACTGGGAGAAGATGCACCATGAGCGAAGCCTTGGCAGTCACCGCAGACGGGGCCGTTTTTCGGGGACGCTCGGTCGGCGTCGACGGGATAACGACCGGTGAAGTCGTCTTCAACACAGCCATGTCGGGCTATCAAGAGATTTTCTCCGATCCGTCCTACGCCGGTCAAGTCGTCGTGATGACCGCACCGCATATCGGTAACTACGGAACTACCCACCACGATGATCAGAGCAGTCGGATCTTCGCTTCTGGCGTCGTTATGCGCTCGTTGTCGCGTAGGGAGTCGAACTGGCGGTCAACGGGAACGCTCGCCGATTACCTAGCTAGCCATGATCTGGTGGCGCTTGCCGATATCGATACCCGGCGTCTAACCCGTCATATCCGCGACAAGGGCGCCCAACCAATCGCCATGGGTGCCGGGGTAACCGAAGCTGAATTGCGAGAAGCCGCCCAATCAGCTCCGATCATGACCGGACAGGATTTGGCTTCCGGGGTGTCGACGACGAGCGAATATCGGGTCGATTTTGAAGGCGAATCCCGAGGCCACGTCGTAGCGATAGATCTCGGCCTCAAACGCGACATTGTCCTCAATCTGGTCAGTCGCGGATTCGACGTAACCGTCGTCCCCGCCAATACGACCGGAGCCGAAATCATGGCTCACAACCCGACTGGAGTCTTCCTGTCGAATGGGCCAGGGGACCCCGAACCCCTTGTCCGGCCAATCGCCACGATCGAGTCCCTCCTCGGGAAGGTGCCGGTTTTCGGCATCTGTCTCGGACATCAATTGCTTGGTCTGGCGCTCGGCGCCCGGACATACAAACTGCCGTTCGGTCACCACGGAGGAAACCACCCGGTGATGCGGCTCGACGACCAGCGAGTCGAGATCACCAGCCAGAATCACGGTTTTGCGGTTGATCCGTGGTCGATGACCCCTGAGGACGCAGTCCGGATGACGCCGGGAGAGTTGGCTGGTCCACATCTACTGCCCGAAGCAATGGAGTCACCCTACGGGCCGGTGTTGGCATCACATCAGAACCTGAACGACGGCACCCTTGAGGGAATGCGCTGTCTCGATGTGGCAGCTTTCTCGGTTCAGTTTCACCCCGAAGCCGCTCCGGGGCCCCACGATGCCCTTGGCCTCTTCGATGACTTCGTCGCCTTGATGGGAGTCTGATGGGCAAACGTACCGACATCTCCTCGATTTTGCTGATCGGCTCCGGTCCGATCGTCATCGGACAGGCCTGCGAGTTCGACTATTCGGGCACTCAGGCCGCAAAAGTTCTGCGGTCGCACGGTTACCGGGTCATTCTGGTCAATTCCAACCCGGCCACGAT
The DNA here is from genome assembly GCA_024637275.1 of Acidimicrobiia bacterium. Classification (GTDB taxonomy): domain Bacteria; phylum Actinomycetota; class Acidimicrobiia; order Spongiisociales; family JAENVV01; genus JAENVV01. Next base: position 5,763 of record JAGXFS010000140.1, on the reverse strand, counting down.
CATGACCGATCCTGAGTTCGCCGATGCGACCTACATCGAGCCCATTACGGCTGAGGTGGTCGAGGCAATCCTTGCGAAGGAACGGCCGGACGCCTGCTTGCCCACCCTCGGCGGCCAGACCGCCCTTAACGTCACCACCGAGCTGGCTGCCAACGGCATCTTTGAGAAGTATGGCGTCGAACTTATCGGCGCCGGCGTTGACGCCATCCAACGAGCCGAGGATCGTGGTCTCTTCAAAACGACCATGGAAGCTGTCGGCATCGCTACGCCACGAGCTGTATACGCCAGGTCGATGGCTGAAGCCATGGAGGCAGCCACGGAGATCGGCTACCCGATCATGATTCGGCCGTCCTACATCCTGGGTGGGGGCGGAACGGGGATCGCTCAAGACGATGCCGAGTTCGTCAAAAAGGCAACTTACGGGCTCAGCTACTCCCCGGTCGGCGAGATCCTCGTTGAACAATCGGTGGTCGGATGGAAAGAATACGAATTAGAAGTCATGAGGGACAGGGCCAACAACGCGGTCATCGTGTGCTCCATTGAGAATCTGGATGCGATGGGTGTCCACACTGGGGACTCGATCACCGTGGCGCCGATCCAAACCTTGTCCGATCGTGAGTACCAGGACATGCGGGACGAGGCAATCAGATGTCTGGAAGCGATCGGGGTCGAAACCGGGGGATCGAACGTACAGTTCGCCGTCAACCCGGCCACGGGCGAGCGGCTCGTCATCGAGATGAACCCGCGGGTGAGCCGTTCGTCAGCGTTGGCATCGAAGGCAACCGGATTTCCCATCGCCAAGATTGCCGCTTTGTTAGCGGTGGGGTTCACGCTGCCAGAGATCGCCAACGACATCACAGAGCGCACCCCTGCCGCATTTGAACCAGCCCTCGACTACGTCGTTGTCAAAGCACCCAGGTTTGATTTTGCGAAGTTCCCGACCGCTTCCAACACGCTCGGAACCTCGATGCAGTCAGTGGGCGAGGCCATGGCGATCGGACGGACATTCCCCGAGGCCCTTCAGAAGGTGCTCCGTAGCCTGGAGGTGGGTCGGCGAGGCCTCAATGCGGATCCTCGCGAAATGTCCTATCGGGCCTTCACCGACGACGAGGTATCGGATCGCCTGTCAACTCCCACGCCTTCCCGGATCTTTTACGTGGGTGAGGCAATACGACGGGGTTTTGCCGTTGAGCGTATTGCTGATCTGACCGGTTACGACCCGTGGTTTGTCGACCAGATGGTCGAGATCTACGAAGTTCGCGAAGAGGTCGAAGCCGCCCGGTTACTCGGAGCGGCCCGGGATCCCGAAGTGGCCGACTTGCTGCGCCAGGCGAAGCGAACCGGATTCTCCGACCTTCAACTCGCCTACTTGTGGGATCGGGATGAAGACTTCATCCGGACACTGCGTCACGAACTGGGTATCCGACCCACCTACAAGACCGTGGACACCTGCGCGGCCGAGTTTGAGGCCCATACCCCATACATGTACTCGACCTACGAAGATGAGGACGAGGTACCGCCAGCGGACAAGCCCCGTGTCATCGTCCTCGGCTCAGGGCCCAACCGGATCGGGCAGGGTATCGAATTCGACTATTGCTGCGTCCACGCCGCGTTTGCGCTCAGGGATGCCGGGTATGAAACCGTGATGGTCAACTGCAATCCAGAAACCGTGTCGACCGACTACGACACGGCGGACCGTCTCTACTTCGAACCGCTTACCGTCGAGGATGTGCTGGCGATTGTGGACGCCGAGCAACCCGAGGCGGTCATCGTGCAGTTGGGTGGACAGACCCCACTTAACCTGGCCGCCGCACTCGAAGCTCGTGGGGTCCCGATTGCAGGCACCTCTCCGCAATCGATCGATCAGGCAGAGGATCGCGAACAGTTCTCGGCCCTATGCAAGTCGCTTGGCATCCGCCAAGCACCGCACGGAATCGCTCGCTCGGCGCTCGAAGCAGGCGAGGTGGTCGACCAGATCGGCCTGCCGGTCCTGGTCAGGCCTTCGTTCGTGCTTGGTGGACGGGCCATGCGGATCGTGTACACGTACGAGGAATTGTCCGACTATCTCGCCGAGATGTACCAGACCGGCGAGGTCGGGGACGGCAATGCCAGCACCGGCGCTGGCTTCGATCTATCTGAGGCCCCTTTGCTTATCGATCGCTTCCTGGAGGCTGCGACCGAGGTTGACGTCGATGCGGTCTTCGACGGTCACGAACTTCTGGTCGGAGGCATCATGGAGCACGTCGAATCGGCCGGCATCCACTCGGGTGACTCCGCGTGCGTCACCCCGCCGCCGACCCTGTCCGACGACGCCATCAGCACGATCTTGCAGGCAACCGAGGACCTCGCGAGAGGTTTGCATGTGCGAGGACTGATCAATATCCAGTTCGCCGTCAAATCCAATGATGTCTACCTCCTCGAGGCCAATCCACGAGGATCACGCACGGTGCCTTTCATCTCGAAGGCATCTGGCGTCCCCCTCGCCAAAGTCGCCACCAGGGTCATGACCGGAACAACGATTGAGGAGCTTCGCCGAGAAGGGCTGATCCCGCCCGATACGGACAAACCGGATTTCTTCGCCGTCAAGGAAGCCGTACTTCCCTGGGATCGGTTCCCGGATGAAGACATCATTCTCGGGCCAGAGATGCGAGCTACTGGCGAGGTCATGGGCATCGCCGAATCGGCCGGGCTGGCCTATGGGAAAGCTCTATTGGGCTCGGGTATGAGATTGCCGCACTCGGGTGGTGTTTTCCTGTCGCTGGCCGATCGTGACAAGGCGATTGGTTTGGCGGCCGCTCAGGCGTACATGATGCGGGGGTTCACGCTCTACTGCACACCAGGTACCAGTCGATACCTCAACCATCACGGCGTCCCCAATGAAGTCGTCGACAAGGTCGGCGAGTCAGCCAACGACACCCTTGCGCTGATCGAAGGCAAGAAGGTTCAGCTGTTGATCAACACGCCTCGCGGTAGCCGGGCGCACACCGATGGGTGGAAGATGCGCATCGCCGCCCAACACGCCGGAATTCCTTGCGTCACGACCGTCCAAGGGGCGCTGGCTGCTGCCCGTTCGCTCCAGGAAGGCCCGGATGCCTTACTCCGGGTTAAGAGCCTCCAGGATTGGCATCGTGGCTAGCACCGCGATGACGACGTCTCTCGGCCCCCTCAGCCTGCCGACGCCACTCGTGGCAGCTTCCGGGACGATTGGATCGGTCGTTGAGTTCGCCGCGGTGACGGATCTGTCGGCCTACGGGGCGGCGACGGCCAAGTCGGTGTCGCCGGTGCCGTGGCCGGGCAATCCCGCCCCGAGGTTGGCCCCCACCGAAGCGGGCATGTTGAACGCGATCGGCATTCAAAACCCTGGAATCGACGCCTGGATAGCTGACATCGGTCCCCAGTTGGCGGATCTCGGAGTCGGGGTGATCGGGTCGGCGGTGGGCTACACAGTCGAGGAATACGTTACGGTCGCAGCCAAACTTGACGGGTGCGATCTGGTGGCCATCGAAATCAACCTCTCTTGTCCCAATCTGGAAGGCAAAGGGATGTTCGCCCTAGACGCTCAGGCAACCGCCGACGTCATACGGTCGGTTCGCGCCGAAGTTGGGCTACCACTCGGAGCCAAACTCAGTCCGAACGCCATCGACGTTGGAGAAATCGCCTCAGCAGCGGCCGAGTCCGGAGCCGATTGGGTCACGGTCGCCAACACCGTATGGGGTGCGGCGATCGACATCGAGCGTCGACAACCCAAGATTTCGGCGGGCATCGGCGGGTACTCGGGAGCGGCCATAAAGCCAATTGCCATTCGCTGTGTACTCGAGGTACGACAGTCGAACCCGACGCTACCGATACTCGGACTCGGCGGTGTCCAGTCTGGAGAGGACGCCATCGAGTTCATGATGGCAGGCGCCAATGCCGTCGGGATCGGAACCGCCCACTTCGGCTCTCCCAAGGTCGGAAGGAGGGTGTTGCGCCAGATAGAAAGTTGGTGTGAACGCCACGGAGTCACCGATATTAAGGACCTAGTAGGAGTCGCCGTATGAGCTCACCAATCCTCGTAGCCCTCGACCTTGAGTCAGCAGAAGAGGCGATACGTCTGGCAGCTCAACTGGAACCCGTCGTTGGAGGCTTCAAAATCGGTCTTGAGCTACTGATGGGCCCCGGGCCGGGAACGATTGGCGCGCTGGTCAGGCTGGGAAAACCGGTTTTTGTTGACGCCAAACTTCATGACATTCCGAATACGGTCCGACGCGCCTCCCGACAGATCGGGCGGGCGGGTGCCCGATGGCTGACCGTCCATGCGTCGGGGGGAGCCGACCAGCTTGAGGCGGCCTCGGAAGGTCTGGCCGAGGGTGCCGGAGGAGGCCAGGCCGGCATTCTCGCGGTCACGGTCCTCACCAGCCTCACGGACGCTGACCTGGCGAAAACCGGCATCACCGGCACGGCGGGAAAGCAGTCAGCCCGCCTGGCCAAACTGGCGGCAGGTCACGGTGCCGAAGGGGTCATTTGTTCGGTGAAGGAACTGGGCGTAATCGCTGAGGTGGCTCCAGCGTTGGTGCGAGTAACGCCGGGCATCCGTCCGGTCGGAGTCGGTGCCGACGATCAGAAGCGGGTTGCCACCCCCGAAGATGCGTATGCTCGGGGAGCCGATTGGTTGGTGATCGGTCGGGCGATCACCCGGGCGGACGATCCGAGGGTGGCCGCTGAAGTCATCAACGAATCGCTGACGGGCGATTCCGTCGTGTACGCTCGTAGCCAATTGAATCGAGAGGATTAGGCGATGGCCCCACCGGAAATTACCCAGGAACAACGCGAGGCCGCACTACTCAAAGCCGGTGAGGTCCGCCGGGTGCGAGCCGAGACCAAGGAACTTCTCAAAATGGGTTCGCTCAACTTCAGCGAACTCCTCGCCAAAGCTGACGAAGACGACATGTATGCCGGCATGAAGATCGCATCAGTCCTTCCATCGCTCCCCGGACTGGGCAAGATCAAAGCCAAACGTCTCATGGAGGAACTCCAGATCGCCGACAACCGGCGACTGCGCGGCCTTGGTGAACGACAGCGACAGGCCCTCCTCGAGCGACTCGCTTAACCGCAGCAATGCCGGGCGTACTTCTGGTCATTTCGGGTCCGTCCGGTGTCGGCAAGAGCACGGTCGTTGCAGAACTGAGGGAGCGACGTCGCTTCCATTTCTCTGTGTCAGCCACCACCCGTGAGCGACGTCCCGATGAGACCGACGACGTCGATTATCACTTCGTCACCGTCGATCGGTTCAAGCACATGATCGAGGACGGCGAACTGTTGGAATGGGCCGAATATGCCGGGCGCTATTACGGCACGCCTCGTCAACCGGTCCTCCTTGAGATTCAGGCCGGAAACGACGTGCTACTCGACATCGAGAATCAAGGTGCGATGCAGGTGCGCGCGTCATGGCCAGAAGCGTTGTTGATCTTCATCGCCCCGCCGTCACTCGACGAACTGGAACGGCGGCTTCGCAGCCGCGGTGATACGCCGGAGGCAGACATTGCCGCGAGGCTCTCCGTCTCGGCCGAACAGGTCGAACAAGCCCGTTGCGACTACGACCGGGTCGTTACGAATCAGGATGTCGATGCGGTAACTGCCGAAATACTCGATATACTTGCCGAGCACGAACAAGGGACACAATGAGCGCTAATACCGCAATCGAAGAAGGTTTACTCCTGGCCGGCGGCCGGTTCAACCTCGTAGTACTGGCCTCACGCCGGGCTCGTCAGATCAATGCCTACT
>JAGXFS010000019.1 GCA_024637275.1 Acidimicrobiia bacterium | reverse complement strand
GCTCAAAGTGTGGAATGAGATCTTGGAAATCGTACGCGGTGGTTCGTGGGCTGACGATTTCTTGATCAGTATCTCGAAGACATTTCTGGGCTTTATGGTCGCTCTGATTGTTGGTGTTCCGGTCGGCTACATGATGGGCCGCGCTGGATATTGGAAGGCGTTCTTCCATGATGGAGTCGTCGGGGCAGGGAGCATCCCTGGCATCGTTTACGCAATCATGGCGCTCGTGATATTCGGGATCGGATTCCAGGGGCCGGTGTTGGCGGTCGGCCTCATCTCTATGCCCTTCATCGCCCTCAACGTGGCGGAAGGGCTGGAAGGGGTTGACCGTGATCTCCTGAGAATGAGCGACGCGTTCGGTCGGAGTGACCGCCAGGCTCTCCGCCACATTCTGATCCCATCGATCATGCCTTTCGCCTTCGCTGGGGTGCGGCTTTCGTTTGCGATCGCCTGGAAGGTGGAAGCGTTGACCGAAGTGTTCGGATCCTCCAACGGGGTTGGATTCCAGATCCGTTTCGCCTTTCAGGGTTTCTCAATAGCCGGCGTTTTGGCATGGACGCTCATGTTTATCGCTCTCTTGCTCCTGATTGAGCGGGGTCTCGCCGTTGTCGAGCGATGGCTCTTCCGCTGGCGTACTTGGGAGCGGACCGCATGAGCGCGGCAACCATGAGTAACCCGCCAGGCTTCACGGGTCGTACCGTGCGCCGGGCGCTGCGGTCGAGTTGGGGCGCCAGAGTGACATCGTACGTAGCGTTTCTCATCGCGTGGCAGTTAGTCGGGATAAGCTTTTTCCGGGTGCCCACACCGTGGGAGACGCTGGATTTCATCTGGCGTGAAGTGAGCGGTGGGGACCACGGCGGCGTCAGGCCGGGCCAATTCTGGGAACACTTTTCAGCGACGGTGCCACGTTTCGCCATCGGAATCAGCGCGGCATTCGTCATCGGGGTGATTGGCGGATTGGCGATTGGCTCGTTCTCGTTCGTTCGCGCTCTGCTCAGCGATGTCCTGCTCGTGTTCCTGGCTTTGCCAGCGATCATCTGGGCATTCCTCACCGTTATGTGGTTCGGTCTCGGATGGGAAGCGCCGGTTTACACGGTCATCCTCTCGGCAGCTCCGTTTGTGGCGGTGAACGTGGCCCAGGGCGTCCGGGCGGTGTCGCCGGAGCTCCGTCGAATGTCTGACGCATTCGGAGTGCCACGCAACCGGCGGATCCGTAGCATGCTGTTGCCAGCGATTACCGGCTACCTATTCACCGGGCTTCGGTTCGCGGTGATTATCGGCTGGAATGCGGTGCTGCTGGCTGAGTGGTTTGGTGCCGTCGACGGTGTCGGTTGGCGAGCTCGTCTCTGGTATGACGCGGCCCGTTACAAAGGTTTCGTTGGCTGGGCAATCATCTTCATCGTCTTCATTTTCCTGCTCGACGGACTCGTTCTGTCTCCATTACAGAGGCGAGCGTTCCGTTGGCGGGCGTCGCCGACCTCAGACCTCGATGCCGAGGTCGGCGCTGTGGATATGGAATCTTTCACCAATACCGCTCGTGGTCTATAGGAGAAAAACATGGCAACGTTGCAGATAGAGAAACTCACGAAGACGTTTCCTGCCCATTCCAAGGGTGGTCGGCCCGTGCGGGCGATTCAAGACATCAGCTTCGCGATGTCTGGTCAGGTTTTCGTGTCGCTGGTCGGCCCTTCCGGCTGCGGTAAGAGCACGCTGCTCAACATTGTGTCCGGAGTTGACTCGCCGAGCACTGGCACGGTCACCGTCACCCAGGACGGCAAGAAAGCCCGACTAGGTTATGTGTTTCAGGATTCGCGCCTGCTGCCCTGGCGGACCGTGATGCAGAACATGCTGTACGTCTCAGATCTACCCGAAGAAGAAGCGCGATCAAACGCATCGAAGTATCTGGAAATGGTTGGTCTTGGGCACGCCCATGAAATGTTTCCCGGGCAGTTGTCTGGCGGCATGCAACAGCGGGTAGGTATCGCCAGGGCGTTTTCGGTGAGTCCCGACCTGCTGCTGATGGACGAGCCATTCAGTCACCTCGACGCCATCACCGCCCGCTCGCTCCGCGAGGAGCTTCAGGTCATGTGGAACGCGACCAAGAAGACCGTGCTCTTTGTTACCCACGATGTGATGGAGGCAGTCCAGCTCTCGAATCGGATCATCACACTGGCCCACGGAGGGACTGTATTCGACGACACCACGGTCGAGCTTCCCTTCCCTCGTAAGGCCTCTGACCCGGAGTTCGCCGCTCAGCAAGCAGAACTCCTTGGCCGTTTTGAAACCATGGAGCTCGAGCGAACGGCAGCGAAGGGTTAGGAAAGGAGTTGGGAGTGGAGCAGCTGTCCCATCAATCGTATATGATGCAATATCATCGAGATCGGAGCGTATATGACTGATCAGCCCTGGAAAACTGACCAGTTCTTTTCGAGTCCGTGGAATTACCTTCCCGAAGTAACCGAAGGTTTCAACTTCCCAGACAAGATCGAAATCCACGATGTCACGCTGCGTGACGGCGAGCAACAGGCGGGGGTTGAGTTCACGGCCGACGACAAGGTTCGCATCGCCGAGGCCCTATCTGCGTCCGGTATCCACCGCATCGAAGCCGGGCTTCCGGCCGTCTCCCCGGCCGATACCGAGGCCATCAAACGGATGGTGGCCCTCGATCTTGACGCCGAGATCTATGCGTTCTCGCGGTGCATGATCTCCGACGTCCAGTTGGCCCTGGATTGTGGCGTCACGGGCGTCGTCATGGAAGTCCCCGCCAGTCATCACCTCATCGAGAAGGCCTATCAATGGCCGGTTGAGAAGGCGATCGAAGCCTCGATCGAGTCAACCAAGTTCGCCCATGACAACGGCCTCAAGGTTTCATTCTTCCCCATCGATGCAACCCGCTCGACGATGTCGCAGCTCCTCGACGACCTCGAGGCAGTCGCCACCGATGGGCACGTCGACAAGGTGGCGCTCGTTGACACGTTCGGGGTTATCTCCCCGCATGCGGTGAGCTACTACACCCGACGGGTCTGCGAGCGTCTCGGAGTTCCCCTCGAAACGCACTTCCACATGGACTTCGGTATGGGCGTGGCCAACTCGATCCTGGCCGTTGCAGAAGGGGCGTCGGTCATTCACACGACGGTGAGCGGCATTGGCGAGCGAGCCGGTAACGCCCCCACCGAGGAGACCGTCCTGGCGCTCTTGACGATGTACGGCGTCGACACTGGCATCGATACAACAACCTTCACGGATATTGCCCGACTTGTCGCCGAGCTTTCGGGCGTGACGCAACCGTCAAACCGACCCATTACCGGTGACATGCTGTACAACGTAGAGTCGGGGATCATCACGACCTGGGTCAAGAACGTTGGCGATGAGCTGACCGAACCGTTCCCGTACCGTCCGGAATTGGTTGGACAGAAACCCCCCGAGATCGTCCTCGGCAAGGGATCTGGTCTCGATTCGGTCGCGATTTGGCTTGGCAACAACGGGATCTACGACGCCGACACCAAGGACATCGAAGTAATTTTGGCCGAGGTCAAAGCGAAGTCTCTTGAGAAGAAGGGCCTCCTCGACAACGACGAGTTCCTGAACATCGTCCGGGATGTTCTCCCCGACAAGTTCTGATTTTGTACATGACCAAACGAGCAGGGAGCGGAGCACACGATGCGTGAAGCGTATTTCGGAATGAGTACCGATTGGAAGGAAGGCATCAACTGGGCAAACGTTCGAGACTGGCGTCTCAAGCGAGCCCACGCCGAAATGGAAAAGGCCGGCCTCGGGGCTCTCCTCCTGTTCTACGACGAGAACATGCGATACGTTTCGTCGACGCTGACGCCTGGTTGGAACCGCCTCAAGCAGGGGCTCCGGTACGTGATTTTGACGGCGGGCAAGCCGCCCATCGTTTACGAACAGGGCGATATCGGCTTCCACTTGAAAGAACACAACCCGTGGATCCCCGCCGAGAATATCCGTCACTCGTACATTTGGATCAAGGGTGCAGTCGGCCCGGCAGCTGAACAGCAGGTCAACAAGTTTGTCGACGCGCTCATGAACGATCTCGAAGAGGCCGGCGTCAAAGACATGCCGCTCGGCGTCGACTTCATCGACATCAACCTCATGCGGGAGTTTGAGAAGCGGAATATCAACTGGACCGACGGCATGACGCCGATGATGAATGCCCGAGCCATCAAAAGTCCGGATGAGATCAAGGCGTTCCAGATCGTCGGGTCGATCTGTGACAAGGTTCACTACGAGATCACCAACTTTATCAAGCCCGGTATGAGCGAAAACGAGGTCGCCGCGTTCGGGTTTGAGCAGCTCTACTCGATTCCAGGCATGGAGGACGTCGAGGACGTCATCGTCTCGAGCGGACCTAACGCCTGGCCGAACTGGCGGAACTTCTCCGACCGAATGATCCGACCTGGTGAACTGGTGATCATCGACCTGGCTGCCCTCACCTGGAACGGTTTCAAGTCCTGCTGCTACCGGACGTACTGCGTCGGGGGTAAACCAACCGACGAGCATCAGGCGACCTATGACGCCGCCCACAGTTGGCTTTGGGACTCCATTGAAGAGGTCAAGCCAGGTGTCACGACCGCTGACGTAGCGGCCAAGTGGCCGTCGGCGAAAGAGGCGTGGGGTTACGAGGAAGAGGACCAGGCGGCCGCCAATAACTGGGGTCACGGCTTGGGGCTTGCTCAGTACGACCCACCTGTCATTTCGCGCATTTGGTCGCTCGATCATCCGGTCGAGATCGAAACGGGAATGACCTTTGCCCTCGAGACCCAGCACGGCAAGATGCATGATCATGGCGTCAGGCTTGAGGAGATGCTCTACGTAACCGAGACCGGCTACGAGATGGTCACGACCTACAAGCAGCACGAAATCATCTCGACCGCCTGATCGGTGCTGATCAATCTCGACGATGAATTAGCGCAGGATCCCGGGCACACCGGCGGCAAGGCTGCCTGGCTGGCCCGGGGTCGTCGCGCCGGGCTCCCGGTGCTTCCGGGGTTCGTGGTGCCAGCTGATGTGTCGCGTGATGCGATGCGGCGCGGGATCGAAGCAATGGATCAACGCGGTCCCGGTGGGGCACTCCTGACGGTCAGTTCGGGGGAGATGGTTGGTGGTTTAGAGCAGGCGGTCGTTGATGCGGCCCGGTCGCTCGGGGATCCGCTCGTGGTCCGATCCTCAAGTGTGCTGGAAGCAGGAGGCGAGTGGTCTGGCGCCTTCACCTCCTATCTCGACATTCACCCCGACGAGGCACCGAAAGCGATCCGCGGCTGCTGGGCTTCGGCATTCACCGTCCACACACTCGACCGATATGCCGCCGCCGAGCTTGCACCAGGTTCGATTCCGATGGCCGTGCTGATTCAGCCCGCCCTGGATCCTGACTTTGGCGGTGTGGCTCGCCTGGCTGACAGCGAGGTGACCGTGACCGGCGTTGCGGGTTCACCCGCCCCGCTCGTGCAGGGATGGGATCCCGGGGCGCACGGAAGGGTTTCTGCGTCCGGCATCGTGACGGGTGAATCGGCCATCGACTTGATGGGCGCTGACCTGATCGGTGAGGTATCGACAGTCCTGCGAGTGGCCTATGAGTTGATCGGAGCCAACTCATGTGAGTGGGCAGCCGTCGATGGCGAGGTGACCCTGCTCCAGCTCATGCAGGTCGAGGAGCGGCCATCCCTGGTGGTGGAGATTCCGGCAGTTTTTGAAGATCCGGCGATCATCGACCTCGCCAAACTGGTCCGCCGGTTTCCCGGTCCGCTTGGTGAAGAGCTGGTTCTGCCGTGGGCGGTAGCGGCTCCGGGTTACTTCCTCCTGCCAGTCGAACCGCTCGGTCTTGATCCGCTGGAAGCGCTCCTTGAAGCCGTCGAACAGTCGCGGGCCCTGGTGTCATCAGCCTGGCGAACGACCAAGGCGATCGGTAGCGACCGTGCCGCTGGCCTGGTGCGTGGCCTACGGGGGGACGAGACCGAGCGAGCGCTGGGGGCCTTTGCTGAGTTACGAGTTCCCGACCTCGATCAAGCCCAAGCCGTGCTTCGGTTGCTCGAAACTGCCCGCCGGGGGCTGGTGGCGGCGGGCGCCGTGGCCCATCCACAGCTGGCCTGGCATCTGCGATTGGCAGACGCGATAGCCATCCTGCGAGAGGGAAGCGCCCCGGTTCTGAAGTCGCGTATCGGGTTCGATCGGTGGGAACCGTTCGATGCGGCGGCGGTAATTGCGCATGGCAAGGTGGGAGTCGGCGTGCCAGCCGCACCAGGTACCGCGGTCGGTCGGATGTGTTTTGTATCGGATCCTCATGACGTACCCGATTTTCGGCCGAGAGACGTCGTGGTCGGGACGCACCCGTTGCCCAACTTGGCTGCACTCCTGTGGGATGCCTCGGCAGTCATAACGACCGGCGGCGGGCCAGCCGCCCACCTGTTCGAGTCTGCCCGGGCCCTGGGGATCCCGGCGGTTACCGGCCTCGACCTAGAAGAGTTACTAGGCGGCGACCCGGCCGGGAAGAGCGGTCAGGTGTCGCTAGCCGTCGACGGGCTCGGTGGACGGGCCTGGACTACCACCTGGTAGTCATCGTTGGTCCGCATGTCCAGACCTCCGGACAGAGTCCGGTTGGGCGACCAACGTCCTAGACGTGCATGAGTACCTTGAGTGACGATGGGTCATGGACCAGGTCGAAGGCTCTGGCGGCTTCGTCGAGTGTCAGTTCGTGGGTGACGATGCTTTCAAGAGCGAGCCGACCAGAGGCCGCCAGTTCGATACCAGCCGCGTAGTCACCGAACAGCGCCGCCCGGGGGTTGTAAAGCGTCAGTTCCTTGTAGTAGAGCTGGTAGTAGGGGAGGCCTTCGCTTCCGCCCGTCAACGTGCCAAAGACGATGACTTCGCCGCCGATGCCGACCAGCTCAATCGATTGGGCAAGCGTCTTCTCGTATCCGACCGCCTCGATAACCAGGTCCGGTCCGCGACCCGCAGTGAGTTCGGCCAAAGCAGATTCCGCGTCGTCGGGTGCCGCGACAACCGTGGCCCCATTGCGAGCGGCTAGATCACGCTTCCACTCTGATCGGGTGATGCCAACCACGGTGACACCGTGATCTTTGAGGAGCTGCACCATCAATTGGCCGGCCACTCCCAGGCCGATCACTGCCACGACCTGGCCCGGAACCAGGGTCACGGAGGTCAAAGCATGCACGCAGGTGCCGAGTACTTGCAGCAAGCCGGAGGCTTTGGCGGAGATAGTGTCGGGGACCGCAAGTACTGCAGAGGCCGGGGCCAAGACGTATTCCGCGAAGACGCCATCGATCTCGCGACCCATGAGCCCGGCGTTCCGACAGAGGTGGGGTCGGCCTCTCTCGCAGAGATCGCAATGGCCGCAGCTGCTGGCTGGGTCTAGGAGTACCCGGTCGCCGGCCTTGAAGGCAGATGCGGTTGGCGCGGCGACGACCTCGCCGATTACCTCATGGCCGAGAATGCGCGGGTAGTCGACCGGAATAGCGCCCGTGAAAACCTTCACGTCCGTTCCGCATACGCCGACCGTGATCGGTTTGATCAACACCTGATCGCCGGGATCCGGCGCCGGGAGGTCGGCGATTTCAAGTGTCGAAGGTCCGGTGACTCGTACGGCTTTCACGGATGCGGTGTTGTTGAGGGCATGGAGGTGAGCCTACCGATAAGGGGCGTCCCGCCGCTCGCTCCCCGCTTCCCCCAACGAGTGTGCAGCCAGGCTCGGTATTACGAGCCTCGGTATTACGAGGCCGTAAGCACACTCGCTTTTTGGTTAGGTGGCGGGGAGGCGCACCACCAAACGGGCGCCACCGGTATGGGTTGCGTCGATGGTGATCGTTCCGCCATGACGCTCAATTGTTTCCTTGGTGATTGCTAACCCGAGGCCGGTGCCCCCATCGGCGCGGTTGCGCGCTGCATCGATGCGGCCGAAGCGTTCGAAAACGAGTTCGTGTTTTTCGATCGGGATACCCGGGCCGTCATCGGTCACGGTCAAGATTGCCTCACCGTCGATCTCCTGAAGGGTGATGACTACTCGCGCAACAGCATGACGGTTGGCGTTCTCGATCAGATTTCGTATCGCCCTACCCAACTGCACCCGGTCGCCGAATACCTGGGCGGCCGACACTTTCGAGATGTCGACGCTCCCGTTCGGGAGGTTGGCGACCTCGCGAAAAACCACATCGTCGAGGTCGACGGCCGTCTCAACCGAGACGGCCGACTTCGCGTCAGTCTTGGCCAGCTCGAGCAAGTCCTCGATCATTGTCTGTAGTTCGACGACCTCCTCGAGCAGGCTGGCAAGCTGCGGGTTTGGTCCCATCGACAGCTCGACCTCCAACTCGGTCCTCATACGGGCCAACGGGCTTCGCAGCTCGTGAGAGGCGTCACCGACGAACCGCTGCTGGCGGCTGACGGCCTCGTCGAGTCTTTCGAGCATCCCGTTCATAGTCTCGGCAAGTCGGCTGATCTCGTCCTCGTTCTTGGGAATAGGGACCCGTCGATGCAGGTCGGTGGCCCCGATATCGGCAACTTCAGCCCGAATCGCTTCGACCGGGTCGAGCGTTCTCCCCACCAGCCACCACACCAGAGCAGCCAGAGATGCAGCGACAAGAGGAATGGTCACCAACAGAGCGCCTACGAGCGTGCGAGTGCTTTCTTGCACGGTATCGAAGGTCGCTCCGACGTGCAGTACCGCCTGGCCGTCGCCGCTCTTTACCGTCCTGCTGAGCACCCGGAACACGTCGTCGTCGACCGCCAAATTGCTCACCGTCTGGATACGATCCTCGTCGCCGAGTCGATAGGGGATCGGCAACGGGGCTTGCCCGGACAGGTTCCGGCTGGACGCGATGACCTCGTTGTCCTCGTTGATTATTTGAGCGAAGCCTTCCTCACCGCTCGCCCCGAGCTCCGATGATTGGATGAGCATCATGTCGGCGGCGCGCTGTTGAAGCGCTGCGTCAACACCGTTCGTCAGTTGAACCCGTTGGGTTGAGACGAGGATCACCGAGGCAACGATGAGCACCAGCGCCACGACCCAGGTCGCGATCGCGGTGACTCGGTAGCGGACCGATCCGCGATCGCTCACAAGGTCAGCCGCCGTCGGTGGCCAGCCGATAGCCGGCCCCGCGGATCGTTTCTATGGAGTGGCGGTCGAATGGCAGGTCGATGCGCGTGCGCAAACGTCGGATGTAGACCTCAATGATGTTCGGGTCGCCTTCGAATTCGTACTCCCACACGCCCGCCAGAATCTCGGTCTTGGAGAGGACCTGGCCAGCGCGCCGCATCATGAACTCGAGCACTTCAAACTGCCGGGTGGTCAGTTCAATCTCAGTTTCGCCGCGCCATACGCGGCGTTGGCCGGGATCGATCCGGAGATCTCCTGCCTCTACGGGAACCGTGTTGCGTCCGGTCGTTCGGCGGAGCAGAGCCCGTATTCGGGCGACCAGGACGGGAAAGCTGAACGGTTTTGTCAGGTAGTCGTCGGCCCCGGTATCGAGAGCTTCGGCTTCGTCGAGGTCGCCATCTTTGGCGGTCAGCATGAGAATCGGCGTCCAGTCACCTTCCTCCCGGAGTTCCCGGCAAATCTGATATCCGTTGCGGCCCGGGAGCATGATGTCGAGGATGATGAGATCGAAGCTGCCTTCCTGGGCGAGCCATAGGCCGTCGGTGCCGTTGAAGGCCACCTCGACGGCGAACCCTTCCGGCTCCAACCCGCGTTTTACTGCGGTGGCGATTTTCCGGTCGTCCTCGACGAGCAAGAGCTTCATGCGGGCCATTGTTGCAGCTGTTTCTGACTGCTGGCTGAACGATCACTGACAAGAGGCGACCGCGCCGGATTTTCTCAGCGGGGCTATCCCGGTGCGGCGTACACTCGGAGCTGGAGGCGTGCCCATGGCTTATTACTTCATCGCGACCTATGACGTAACCGACGAGGACATCTACGCCGCCTACGTCCGGGAGGTTGGGGGGACGGTGGCCAAATACGGGGGTATGGTCCTCGTGTCATCTCGCCAATCCGAGCTGGCCGAGGGCTCGGCCAACCGGACCCACGTGGTTATTCAGTTTCCATCCGAAGCCAGCGCCCGGGCCTGGTACGCCGACCCTGATTATCAACCACTCCTCGCTCTGCGGTTCGCTGCCACCGCCAACGGTTCAGCAGTATTCGCCTCGGGACTTCAATAGGGAGCAGGGAGGCCCTGGCCGGTCTCGAGCAAGCTCTTGAGTCCTGACACGATGTAGGGGTTCTGCCATCGTCGAGCAGCAGCCGTCGGCTGGGGTCGTTGATGGCCTTGAATACCTCGTCCATGGAATCCATCACGTCAGTAAATACTCACTTGTCAAGTTGTTTCTACTCGTTCACGATGTTGCCGAAGCGGTGGAGGGTCCGGCTGATGGCCTGTTCCCGGACGAAATGCCGAAGCTCAAGGTAACTGTTGGGCGTCACCGGATCATCAGCGAGGTGGATGCCAGTTTGGGTCGCAGAACGTCGGGCGGCGTCATCGACATCACCCAGGACCCTTATGCGCTCGACTCCGGCTTCTGTTGCCCACTTGCCGAGACTGTCCGTAAGCTCGGGGACTGGGATCAGTCGGCATCCGGCGACCGCTGCGGCCGCTTTGACCCGGTCAACGTCTGCTTGGTCTGCGCCCGATCCCACTGCGAGCCCGACGGCCGCCAGTGGCCGGTAACGGAAGATGTTGGCCTCGCAGAACAGAGCGGTCGGATCGTGTTCGACGCTGAACTCGGTTTCCCACGCCCGCCGGTCATTGGCCCGGATAGCTTCAAGATCGTTGGTGGACCCCGCTGATATCGGGTGCCAGGTACCAAGCTGGGCGACGTAGTTCGGTCCGCCGGCTTTGGCGCCCGGACCCACGCTGGACTTCTTCCAGCCACCAAACGGTTGGCGCTGGACGATGGCGCCGGTGATCTGGCGATTCACATAGGCATTACCGACCTCTACGCGGTTGATCCACTCGTCGATCTCATGCGGGTCGAGGGTATGAATCCCCCCGGTCAAGCCGAAGTCGTTGCCGTTCTGGAGGGTGATCGCCTCATCGAGGTCGCGGGCTGCCATGATGCCGAGCACCGGCCCGAAGCATTCCGTTTGCTGGTACCAGCTGCCCGGTTTCACGCCGACACGGACGCCAGGGGACCACAGATGATCGTCGATCCGCTTGGGCTCCACGAGCCACTCCTCGCCAGCGTCGAGGACCTCGAGCCCGCGTTGCAGTTTGGGCGGGGGAGCACCGATTAGTGGTCCGACAGTTGTCGAAATGTCGGTTGCCAATCCAACGTCGAGGCTTTCGACGGCATCGATCAACTGGCGCCTGAATCGGGGCGATTCATAGACATCACCAACACAGATCGCCAGCGACGCCGCCGAACATTTCTGGCCGCCATGTCCGAATGCGGAAGCGACGAGATGGGTTACCGCTAGATCGATATCCGCATGGGGGGTGATGATGAGCGAGTTCTTGCCGCTGGTCTCGGCGAACAGTCGCAAGCGGGGATTCCAATCTTTGAACATTGCGGCGGTCTCTGACGAGCCGGTGAGAATGACGCCATCGACCCCCATGATGAGGCGTTGGCCCACGTCGTCGTCGGGAGTACGGACGAACTGAAGTACGTCTTGGCTGAACCCGGCTTCCCATAGGCACTCGGCGACAATTTCTGCGCATCGGGGAGTCTCTGGGGCGGGTTTGAGAATGACAGAGTTACCCGCGGCGAGAGCGGCTAGAACACCGCCGGCCGGAATAGCGACGGGAAAGTTCCACGGCGGGACGACGGCGACGGTTCCGAGTGGTTCGAAGCGAACTCCGTCATGCGAAGAATCTGCCACGCGTTCGGCATAATACGAAGCGAAGTCGATCGCTTCCGAAACCTCAGGGTCGGCCTGGGCGAACGTCTTGTTGCCCTCATGCACCATGGCGGCGATGAGATCGCCGCGCCGTCTAGCCAGGGCGTCGGCCGCCGCGTACAGAAGCTCCCGTCGTCGACCCGGACCGGTCGCCTGCCAGTCGGCCTGGGCGTTCCTGGCCCGATTGAGTGCTGCATCGATGGCCGTGACACTTGTCGTTATCGGTGCGACGGGGTCCGGGGAATCGGTTGTCAGCAAGCTGACCGCCCAGTCCCGGTTGCCGGGCAAGGCGGGGTCCGTGTCTGGCTCGTTGATGAAGTGGCCGGCAATCGACGCCTCCGCCGCCAGGGCGGGGCGGGTCTGGCGGCGTTGCGGTTCGCTGCCGACGTCCCACCGGGCTGCGAGTGAGGTTTCGAATTCTTGTCGACGCCGCGCAAACTCGGGGGTTCCGGGTGCGAGGCTGAATACTGATCGCATGAAATTTTGGGGCGCGGCATTCTCCTCAAGGCGCCGGAACAAATAGCTGATTGCGACGTCGAAATGCTCTCGGGCGACGATCGGCGTGTAAAGAATCAAGGCGTGATCGGGGGCTCCGTCGCGGACCACGCGCGCCTGGGCAGGCGACATACCCTGGAGCATCTCAAATTGGATCCGGTCGGTAACGCCTCGATGTTCGGCCAGCAGGTCGGCCCACGCTACGTCGAAGAGGTTGTGGCTGGCGATGCCGATTCGTACGGCGGTTGTGCGTTCCGGGGTAAGTACCCAATCGAGGCAGCGTTTGTAATTGGCGTCAACTTCGTTCTTGGTCAGGTACGGAGCCTGGTTCCATCCGTGAATGGCAGCCTCGACCTTTTCCATCGCCAGGTTGGCGCCTTTCACCAGCCGGATCTTGATGATCGTTCCGCCAGCAGCGTGTCGTTGAGTTGCCCAGCCAACCAGATCTTGAAGTGCGTTGAACGAATCGGGGAGATACGCCTGCAAGACGATTCCGGCTTCGACTGTAGGTCGAGCGTCCAAAGCTTCCTTGAACGCCGACACGGTCAAGTCAAGGTCGAGGTATTCCTCCATGTCGAAGTTGACGAAGGTCGGGGGGTTGGTTGCGCCTGCGGCGTCGAGCAGTTCGCTGAGTGCCGACCTGATGCGTTCCTGGCTTCCGTCCCAGTCCCAATGGTTCAGTTGCGACACGATGGCCGACAGCTTGACGGACACGTAGTCCACCGATGGGTCGGCGATGAGACCGAGGATGGCGTCAAACCGGTTTCGGGCCTCACGGTTGCCGAGGACAGCTTCTCCCAAGAGGTTGACGTTCTGGGCAAACCCCTGGTCGCGGCGCCGGTCGAGGTGTTCGACGAGCTTGGACGATTCGCTATCAACAATAAGGTGCCCGACGAGTTGACGCATCCGGCGTCGAGCAAGGGGGATGACGATACCGGGAAGGATCGGTCCGACGGCGGCACCAACCTTGAGGAGCAGCTTGTCAATTGGCGAGAGAAACTCAGGCAGGGGTTCGTTTTGGACGAGGGACCGAAGTTGAGACGCAGACACACGATTGTCGTCGGGGCGGGCGATCCGATCGATGAACCGCATGGTGAAGGAGACCCCTGTCGGGTCCTCGATGAGTTCCTGGAGGGGACCGGTAGCGGAGCGATCCTCATCGGTCTCAATGGCTTTGGCCTTGGTCAGCCATTGCCCAACTCGCTCGGCTGTCTCGGCTGCCAACAGGTTCGGGTCATGCATGGGTAACGGCCATTCTTGTCACGGACCGCAGACTAGGCGGGCGGGGCACTGATGATCCTCGTTACGTGGGAGATCTAGCCGGATCCAACACGGCCCGGACATAAATGAGGATGGCAGCGGCCATCCGGGCATCAAGCCCATGTGTGCCAACCAGCGAGAGCCGATGGCGCAGGCCCGGTTCTGACGGTGGCTAGTTCCTTTCCGTGTGAGTCGGTTATGACCCGAGATCGGTGATCGATGAGACCTGACACCAGTTTTGTCTCGAACACCGCCAATGTCTCACCAGCTGCTTCCAGGAGATGCCGGCTCGGAGCGACCCGCCGGTTGCCGCCGAACTGAAACGCCACCTCTCCGCCGTCGCGGCGGCATACGATCGGTGGCCGAGTCAGATATCCGCGCCCGAGGGTGCCATCGAACCGGCGGTCATGGCCGGTTATGACAACCGCCTGGTCGCCAGTCCGGCCGGTCCACAATCGGTAGCTCACAGAGGTCGTGGTGTGGTCTGCCATTCGAGACGTCTTACACACCCTCTGCGCGAGCGATGGGGACGGTGGTATTGCTGTGCGCGGCCGTCGGTTTCGGCTGATTCGTCAGTTATTGATGAGTTTTTCCGTCGAATCGATTGTCGGCTGAGTAGGGTGATGTCTCCTGACGAAAGTTTTTCACTTCATGGCCGGTCCCATCGAGCTGGATGCCACCGACAAAGCCATCATCGACCATCTCCAAGATGACGGCCGTATTCCATACTCTCGCCTCGGTCCACTTGTCGGGCTCTCTCCGGCGGCCGCTCGGCAACGGGTGTTGAGCCTGACCGAGCAAGGCGTTATGCAGGTTGTGGCAGTTACGGATCCCACCACGTTGGGCTTCAGTTCGCAGGCCTGGATGGGGATCAACGTTTCGGGTGACCTCGATATCGCGGCGGAAGCCATTGCCGAAATCGACGAGGTCGATTACGTGGTGATTACGGCCGGTCGGTTTGATGTCATGATCGAATTGGTGTGCGAAACGACCGAACACCTCATGGAGGTGATGAACCGCATCCGCCGGATCGACAGCGTCGCCTCATCTGAGGTCTTCACCTATCTACGGCTCGTCAAACAGACGTATGACTGGGGAACCCGCTAGCTCACCTGGCCGCGGCTACCTCGGCAACTGCCTCAGCAAGCACGTCCATCGCCTCGTCGACCTGCTCGTGGCTTATCCCGAGCGGTGGTAGAAAGCGTACGCAGTTCGAATAGAGCCCGGCCCGGATGGTGATCAACCCTCGTACCAACGTTGCGGCGCAGATGGCCGCCGTCGACGCCATGTCTGGTTTCTTGGACTCAGGATCCATGACGATTTCGGCCACGAGCATCGGGCCGAGTCCGCGCACGTCGCCAATCAGGTCGGGGTGGACCGTCTGGAGTTCTTCGAGTCGCCGACGCATGTGATCGCCGATGGCCACCGCGTGGTCCAGAAAGGCGGTCTCGGAGATCAACTTGATCGACTCGATGGCAGCGACACAGGCGAGAGGATTGCCGCTATACGTACCGCCGAGACCACCCGGATGCGGGGCATCCATCAGTTCGGCTCGACCGGTGACTGCCGAGATGGGCATTCCAGACCCGAGCGATTTGGCCGTCGT
>JAGXFS010000139.1 GCA_024637275.1 Acidimicrobiia bacterium | reverse complement strand
GACGCGCCCGCCTCGACGTGGCGGCTGTGCATCGGCGTAAGCCGCACATCCCGAGGATCGCTGTTGGGTTGACGAGGGTGAACGATGTCGTAGATCTCGCGGTAGTTCTTTTTTGTGACCCGTTCAATAAACTTCGGCGTGGTGGCGTGGCTTTGGAACCGATACAGGTTGCAGGCTCGCATATCCCACTCTGTTTCACCCGTGGTCATCCATTCGGCGAGCGACTTGGCGATCCCCGCGGCGTGCGTTATCCACCCGGCGTTCGCCGACCAGAGTCCTTTGACTTCCCGTGACTCTCCGATAATCGGCATGCCATCGGCTGAAAAAGCGAACATGCCGTTGAACGCGGTGTCGAACTCCGGTTCTTTGTCGCGCAGCATGGGGATGAGCTCCTGGGCGAGCTTCCATGGCTCGGCGAAATCATCCGGCGTGAAGGGTCGCATTGCCGATGAACCAACGTCATGGGGGCGGACCATCTGTGGGGCGTGGTGGTAGGAGCCGATCCCCATGGCGTCCCAGTGTTTGCGGTAGTACATGGCACTGTCGATATCGCGCAGAAGGGGGAAGCTCATTTCGGCGTCGAGGTTGCCGGGGCTGTATTCGGCCAATTCGGGGAGGGGGGCAGTGATCGCATACGGATGCTGGTAGGCCATCAGCGGGACCTGAAATCCGAACGCGTCCCGGATGGCCGGTGTCCAGATGTTGGCGGCGATCACCACATGATCACAGTCGATGCGCGGCAAGGCAGGATTGTTGGTGGTGACGCCGCGCACCCGACCGTTCGAGCGCAGAATGGACTCGAGCCTGGTGTGGGCGTGAAAGCTGGCGCCGCGAGCTCGACTGCGCTTCATGAGGTCGCCGACGACGTGATAGCCCTTTATCTGCGCTGATTTCGGAGCGAACAGGGAACCCACGAACGCGGTCGGGTCGAGAATATGCATCCGCTCGACCGTCTCTTCGGGGCTTAGCAAGTGCGTCTCGACGTCCCATCCGGTGCATTCGCCGTGCAAGCGGACCAGGTCTTCCATTCGTTCGTCGGTTCTTGCGAGTTCCAACCCGCCAACCTTCGAATAGTGACGGTGCTTGTCATCGTATTGGTTGAGGCTCCCATACAGGTCTGATGAATAGACAGCCATCCGGGTGAGGGTCTGGTTGTGGCTAACTGCCACGACCCCACCAGGAGCATGCGAGGTGGATCCGGCGTTGAAGGGCAGGTCCCCTTGGTCGATGACGACGACCTCTGTCCAACCATGCAGGTTGGTGAGGTGATACGCGGTGAGTGCACCGATGATGCCTCCGCCGACGATGACTACTTTGCCTGCCATGGTTCTTTCAGTCTTGAGTCCTTGCGCCCGAACAAGTCTCGCGGATCGAGACGTGGCTTGCGTAGCCGAGGCCGGTTTTCTCCGGCGGTCCAGGTTATCGGAATACTCGGCCGTCGTAACCGTCGTCCAGGAGGCTGGTTGTTATCCCGAGGGTCTGCCGCGGCCGATCTCAGAGTGACGGCCAGAGTGCGAGAGCGCCACCGCCGCTCACCAGGATTACCGAGGCCATGACGAAGATCATCAGGTCGTACTCCCAACCCCCTGAGGCGGCCCAGTACTTGCTCTTCCACTTGAAGATGTGGAATGACATCGAGCCGAGCATGGATCCCATGATGACCAGGGCGGCCAGTTGGGGAAGTATGCCGAGAATGAATCCGATGCCACCGGCCGCTTCGGCGAACACGAGGCCCCATGCCACAGGGACGCTTAGTCCGTTGTGTTCGGCAAAGGCAGGGACGCCTTTGAGTTTATTGCGAACCGCGACGACAAAGACCAGGCCCACGACCAGCCGAACAAGCAGGAGCGGTAGGTCCGGGTAGTCGAGCAGTGAATCAAAAAAGGTCCGGAGGGTGTCAATCATGTTTGTCTCCTTGAAGGTGTACCTGCTCCAACCCAACACCCGATCGCATGGTGAAGAGAATGTCAATCAGCCGACAATTGGGGTCGGCGTCTGTGAGCCACCCGGGCGGCTACAGTCGTCCGGGTATGGTTGCTGATCGCCTGGCTCCGTTCGGGGCCACCATTTTCACGACGATTACCGCTCTGGCACACGAGCACCAGGCCATCGATCTTGGGCAGGGGTATCCGTCGTGGGAGGGACCGGACTTCGTCAAAGAAGCGGCCCGGGAAGCCTTGCTACACGAATCGAATCAGTATCCGCCTTCGATGGGTATTGGCATCCTCCAGCGCGCCATCGCCGACCGCTTTTTGGAGGTGAGCGGTATCGAGGTCGATCCGAGTCGCGAGATCACCGTCACCTCAGGCTGCACCGAGGCGCTCGCGGCAACTTTCCTCGGGTACCTCAATCCTGGTGATGAAGTTGTCCTATTCGAGCCCACGTACGACGCGTACCCGGTTGGATGTGCCTTGGCCGGAGCCGTGCCCCGGTACGTGACACTTCACGCACCAGACTTCCGGTTTGACGAAGCCGAACTACGGGCCGCGTTCGGCCCCCGCACTCGCATGATCGTCGTGAATACTCCCCACAATCCGACCGGGCGCGTGTTGGATCACGCGGAGATGACCCTGATCGCCGAACTGTGCCAGGAGCACGACGTAGTCGCGGTAACCGATGAGGTCTATGAGTACATCACCTATGGCGCAGAGCACATCCGCATGGCGACACTTCCGGGGATGTGGGACAGGACGCTCACGCTTTCGTCGATCGGCAAATCATTCTCGGTGACTGGTTGGAAGACCGGTTGGGCGATCGGCCCTGAACCGCTCACCCGGGCGGTGCGGGCGGCGCACCAGTATCTGACGTTCACCACCCCGAATCCCATGCAGTACGGGGCGGCGGCTGCCCTCCGAGCGCCCGAAACCTATTTTTCCGAGTTGCGGTCGATGTACCTGTCCAAACGCGACACGCTCGTCGCCGGGCTGCAGGCGGTCGGGTTTCAAACAACCGCCCCGGAAGGGGCCTATTACGTTCTGGCCGACCATCGGTCGTTCGGGTTCGCCAACGATGTGGAGTTCGTACAACACCTCATCACAGAAATTGGCGTGGCTGCCATTCCGCCCTCGGCGTTTTATCACCGATCGTCGGAAGGTGATCATCTGGTGAGGTTTGCCTTCTGTAAGGACGAACACACCCTTAGTTCGGCGTTGGCGCGCATCGCCGAACTGTGACATCGCTGTTATGGCATCGCTCAAGCGAGCAATGTGCGCACCTGGCGGATGGCGACAATCATGGGTGTCAGGTCGTCATGGGAGGCGGTCTCGAAGCTTTCCATGACCCGGTCAATCCTGGCGATTTGCTGAGCGTGCCCCTTCACATAGGCGGCTACGGCTTCTTCTCCGGTCAGACCTTCACCCTTTCTTAGAACCGCGGCTCCCAGTCGTCGCCGGAGTCCGATCAGGTCGTCCATGATGCTCTGGATCGCCCACCGCTCCCAGGGCACCCTCGGCGTGAAGTTCTGCTGCGCCTCGTCGAGTCGATCAAGGCTCACGGCTTCGCCAACCGCCAGCATGACCTTGAGGCACTCGAGCGGCTCACGGTCGTAACGTTGGGCGAGGCGAATCGCCCCGGGCGAGTGCACAAAGATCGGTCCGTACGCATACCATTTGGCAACGTCGACCGGCACGTTGGAAATGACGAGATGATCGATGGTGCTGGCCCGGATGGTTCGCCAGCGATCAGACCCGCCGTCGTCGATGATGGCTTCGATGGCTACATAACCGTCGACCGAGTTCGAGATTACTTCGCCGATCAAGGTGCGTTCTTTGACCTCAGCCAGGTAGCGGCGGGTGAGGGCTGCGACGAGAGCGTCCGCTCCCGACATGAGCTTGTGCC
This sequence comes from Acidimicrobiia bacterium, assembly GCA_024637275.1. Lineage (GTDB taxonomy): Bacteria > Actinomycetota > Acidimicrobiia > Spongiisociales > JAENVV01 > JAENVV01. The sequence continues at coordinate 45,123 of JAGXFS010000139.1, read as the reverse complement.
AGATTCCGGTCTCGACGACTTCGAATATCTCCTCGATGGCATCCCAACGCTTGGTTACTCCACTGGCCTCCCTGGCGATGCGATAGGCCTTGATGACCTCGGCCTTCTCTGCGCCCACCCGCTGGCAGAGTCGAGACACGAATGTCGGACCCTCGGAGTTGAGGACCTCGTTGGCCAGGATCGTCGCGATGAGGCGTTTACGGAGGGGATGGTGGCCGATCAGATCGCCGAATCGCTCGGACACAGCTGCTGGGAAATACTCGCGGAGATCGCCATCGAAGTAGGGGTCGTCCAGCAACACGGAGCTTTCTATTGCATCAAGCAGGCTGCGCTTGGAGTAGGCAAGCAGGACAGCCAGTTCGGGCCGGGTCAGTCCGTGGCCAGCGGCTCGTTTCTCGGCCATTTGTTCAGAAGTCGGGAGCCCCTCGATGGCTCGATCGAGGATGCCCTCGGCCTCGAGTTCGGCCATCAGGTCCTCGTGGGCGTCCAGGCGTGGCGCCGAGCTACGGACCTCCTGTGACAGGATCTGGGCCTGGAGGTAGTTGTTGTACAGAACTCCTTTGACGATGTCCGGTGCGACACTGGCGATGAGTTCGTCGCGCTCGTCAAGAGTGAGTCGACCGGCGTCCATCGCCATTCTGAGGAGAATCTTGAGGTTGACTTCGCGGTCCGAGCAGTCGACTCCACCCGAGTTGTCGATGAAATCGGCGTTGATGTTTCCACCGTTGTGGGCGAACTCAATGCGGGCCTGCTGGGTTAGCCCCAGGTTGCCTCCCTCGGCGACAACCCGGGTTCGGAGTTCGGAGCCGTTGACCCGCAGACCGTCGTTGGCCCGATCACCAACCTCTTCGTGCGACTCTGAGGAAGCCTTGACATATGTGCCGATACCGCCATTCCAGAGGACATCAACCGGCGCCTTGAGAATCGCCGAAATAAGCGCAGTCGGTGTGAACGCCTCGACGTCAGTACCGATGGCCTCTCGGGCTTCTTTGCTGAGGGTGATCGTCTTGGCTGACCGCGGCCAGATTTCGCCGCCGGCGGAAATGAGGTCCCGGTTGTAGTCGTCCCATGAGGAGCGCGGCACATTGAAGAGGCGTTGGCGTTCGGCGAAAGACTTGGCGGGGTCGGGATCTGGATCTATCAGGATATGGCGATGGTCGAAGGCGGCCACCAGCTTGATCTTGTCGGACAAGAGCATGCCGTTTCCGAACACATCACCCGACATGTCCCCGATGCCGATGACCCGGAATTCGTCTTCGGCGGGATCGAGGCCCAACTCACCGAAGTGCCGCTTCAGCGACTCCCACGCACCCTTGGCGGTAATCGCCAGAGCTTTGTGGTCGTACCCGGCTGAACCGCCTGACGCGAATGCGTCGCCGAGCCAGAAGTTGTAGCGGGCGGCAATACTGTTCGCCAGGTCGCTGAAGGTGGCGGTTCCCTTGTCGGCCGCCACGACCAGGTACGTGTCGTCGCCGTCATAAAAGCGGACGGCCGGCGGATGGACAACGTTGCCGTCGACCAGATTGTCGGTTACGTCAAGAAGGCCGGCCACGAACTCTTCATATTGCGTTTGAACGGCTTCGCGGTGTTGGTCACGATCAGTAGGCGGATTACGAAGGACAAAACCACCTTTGGCTCCGTCAGGAACGATGACCGCGTTCTTGGTCATCTGTGCCTTCATGAGCCCGAGCACTTCGGTGCGATAGTCTTCTCGGCGGTCGGAGGCTCGGAGTCCGCCCCGGGACACCATTCCACCCCGGAGATGAATACCTTCGAAATGGCGGCCGAGGACGAAGATCTCGAAAAGGGGACGGGGGGCAGGGATGTCGGGCACCAACGCCGAACGCATCTTCAGGCTGAGCACGCGACGCTCCGGTTGGTAATAGTTGGTGCGCACGGTCGCTTGCACAAGGCTCACGAGGGCTCGCAAGATTCGATCGTCGTCCGCCGATGGAACCGCATCGAGCTTGATCAGAATGGCTTGTGCGGCCGCATCGAGGTCGTTCGATTCCCGTTCCGGATCGAACTTGTCTTCGAACAGGTGGACGACGTCACCGGCGATTTCTCCGTAGCGGAGGAGGCCCTCGTTGATGTAGCCCTCGGTGAAGACGGGGCGGATGCGTCGCCAATAGGTCCGATACGCTCGGAGGATTTCGACCTGATGATGGTCGAGTCCGTCGCTGACGATCAGGCCGCTCAGCGTGTCGGAATCGCTGGCGCCCGACCACACAGCCTCAAGGGCGGCTCCTACACGGAGACCGACTGCGTCGGCATCGAGTGGCTCACCGGTCTTGTCCAGCACGCCGAAATCGTGCAGGTATTGGCCGCTGCGAACCCGGGTAGGTACCTCCTCGACGACGTGTAGTCCAAGGTCTTCAAGAGCTGGAACGAGTTCTGTAAGTGTTTGTTTCTCGCCTTCCCGATAGAGCGTTATCCGGGTAAGTCGTTCCCCAAAAGTATGGCCGGGTTCGTTGTGGACACCAACGCGGAATTTGCTGCCCGAGTTCGATAGGGCCTCAAGGTTCTCAAGGTCCATGGCGGCGATCGCCAGGGGAGTCGATGAGCGGTAATACTCGGGAAGCTGATCACACCAAAGGGCGCAGAGGCGCTCGGCGTCGGCTCCTCGTTCGGCCAGCGCATCATGCACCTGGTCGCGCCAGGATCTCGCCATGCGGCGGACGTCGGCTTCGAGTTCGCTGAAAGGTACTTCCGGGATTCCGTCTTCGTCAACCCAGATGGTGAAGTGGATCTGGGCTGCCGTAGCCTCGGCGAGGTTGAGGTGGTAGTCGACTGATGTGCCGTGAAACTTTTCGAGGAAGTACGACTGCAGTTGCCGGCGGAGGCGGGCATTGAAGCTCTCATGCGGTAGCGACAAAAGGACAAAGACGGATCGTTCTAGCTGGTCACGTCGTACATAGAGGTGAACGGCACCCGACTTGGCCATCTGAAGCAGGCCAACAACCTCAAGCTTCAGATCGGCGGTCGGGCTGGCGAAGAGGTCATGCTTCGAGAATCCATCGAACATTTGGATGGCGGCCTTATGGTCGCGAGAACCTTCGATGAGGTCTTCGGATTCGATGATGGCCTGGAGCTTGCGACGAAGGATCGGGGTTAGCAGGGCTGACTCTGACGCTGATTTTGTGGTGAACAGGCCGATGAGGCGTGCTTCGCCTGTCGTTTCGCCCTGATCGTTGATCAGCCGCAGTCCGATGTAGTCCATCTTGGTGTCGCGTTGAACGGAGGATCGCCGGTTGGTCTTCGTGATAGTCAACAGCGGTCCGTCGACGTAGCGGGCCGCTAGTTCCGGGCGCAGGCTCGACAGCAAGACTGGTTCGCCGACCCTGGAGTTCGCCATGTCGCGGAGCAGGCCGAGCCCCGAGTCGGCCACGGCATTGACTGCCTTGCCTGCCGGGGTCGTCGTAAGCAAATACTCGCGGTAGCCGAGAAAGATGAAGTTGCCCTTGCGGAGCCAGTCGAGGAAAGCGGAGGTCTCGCTGATGGTGTCCTCCGGATAGCGAGCACCTGACTGGTGGGCGAGGCTGATCATCCGGTCCACCCGGTTGAGCATGGTCTGGTGGTCGACGGCGACCTGCTGCGCATCGCTAATCACTTGACGGACGGCCGACTCGAGTTCGGAGATTTCGTCGGCGTCGAGTTGCTTGTTCAGCTCAAAATGCTGGACCGACTCACGATGACCAGACTGTCGGCCTGGCACGATGCTCGTAAGGACATCGTCTTCGCGGACCGTACCAACTACCGGGTGTTCGGCTCGTATTACCTTCAGATCGCGCCGATGGAGTTCGGCGGCAACCGTGTCAAACAAGAACGGGCCGTCGTCGACGCTGAGCTCCAGCACCGTCCCGGTCGAGGCATATCCGTGCTCAGCGACCGTGGCGTTGAATGCCCGAATCTTGGCCTTCTCGGATCGGGTTTCTATGAACCCGAAGAGCTCGATGACTCGTGCGTAGATTTCCTCGACGCTAAGCGTGTCGTCGTCGGTGTGCCGCAGGTAGGCACTGGCCAGTTGGGCGATCGCCTCACCCCGGGAGTCGGGTACGGCGGTGGCGATACGTTCGAGTACGGCGGAAAGCGTGTCCACGGCTCGTATCGTAACGAGTCAACCGTTGAGCTGTCGTCGTCTTCGCCGATCGGAGGGCGGTAGGCTCGGCAGCATGGTCGTGATCGCCGTAATTTTTGGAGTCCTTTCCGGAATTCTTCATATTCAGTTCTGGTTGCTCGAAGCCGTATGGTGGCGCCAAGAACGAATCTGGAAACGTTTTGGCATCCGGTCCCAGGATCAGGCCGACGGACTCGCATTCAACATGATCAACCAGGGCTACTACAACCTGTTCCTCGGCATCGGTGCGATCGTTGGGGCGATACTGCTCCCGTTTGATGTTCCGGGGCGGACGACCCTCCTGGGCTATTGCTGTCTGTTTATGGTCGGAGCGGGATTGGTGTTGTTTGTCAGTCGCCGCTCAATGGCCCGGGCGGCTCTGATCCAGGCAGTCCCCCCGCTCATCACGCTGATCGCGCTCATCTGGGTTTGAACCTGAATCGGGTTCGGAACGTCAAAGTCCCATGACACATCGATTTGCTTTCGCGTTCTTGATTATGACTGCGTGTTCCGCCCCAATTGTCCAACCCACCACGACTTCGGTTGGCGAACAGCATGCCGCGACGGTCTTTACGCATTGCGGGTTTTATGAGGTCGACTTCGCTGGTATGAGTTGGACCCCTTCGTCGATCGAACGCGGCTCCATGCCCGAAGGTACGGACAGCATGGCTACCGAGGGCACCTTTGAGTTGATCGGGCCTGATGAGGCGCTGTTCAGAGCCAACTCCGGCCTGGAGGTCAGGTTCAAGCTTGCGCCGGCGGATCTTGAGCCAGTACCCGGGTGTGACTAATTGTCCGCGATCTCGAGTTGCTGTTTCATCCATTCCGCCGAGTTATGAAAGTTGGCCACTGCGCTACCCGGCGGACAGATCCGATCGACCTCGGGAATGAGCGCTTCTGGAAACGTCATGTCGCCGACCGGGATCAGACCGGTCAGTTGTTCGAGGGTCTTCGGGCCGATGAGCGGTGCAGCCACCGCCGGTTGGTCCTTCACCCAGCAGATCGCCAGTTGTGCCGGGTTATGGCCGTGGTCACGGGCCAACCGGGCGAACGCATTGCCCGCCCGAACTGCCGCTGACGATACGCGTTCGGCGTAAATGCCACCGCGAACCGCCGCCCGCGACTGAGGTGGGCGGTTGGTTTGGTCGGCATACCGGCCAGCCAGCATGCCCATCGCCATCGGTGACCAGGGGAAGAGGCCAAGGCCAAACTGAAGCGCCATCGGAACAAGTTCGTTCTCGATTCTCCGGTCGAGGATGTTGTAGGGCGGTTGTTCGCTGACAAAGCCTGGCCACCCGTGAGCTTCCGCCACCTTGACGCCTTCGAGTGTCCGCCAGGCCGGGGACGTCGAGCTCCCGACAAAACGAGCTTTCCCAGCGTCGACGAGTTCCTGAAGTGCACCCATCGTCTCTTCCATCGGCACATCGAAATCCGGACGGTGGAGTTGGAAGAAATCGATGTAGTCGGTTCCCAATCGATCGAGCGACGCATCGCACGCTTTGCGCAGCGCCGCCCGTGAATTCCCCCGATCATCTGGATTGGGACCTGTCGGGTAGTAGGCCTTCGTGGCGATCAGCGCCTCAGATCTCCGATCGCCCAAAGCTCTTCCGAGTATCCGCTCGGCTTCACCTCTCGCATATGTATTGGCCGTATCGAACAGTGTGATTCCGGCATCGAGGGCAGCGTGTACCAGATGGATGGCGTCGGCCTCAGACGTCGGATTGGCAAAGTTGTCCGTGCCGATGGCGAGTGAGGAGACTTCGACGTCGGCCCGTGGCAGTCGTCGATACTGCATCTATCGGGCTCCGTAGCCAGCGTCGACACTGACCAATGAGCCGGTCATGTAGCTGGCACGGTCCGAAGCCAGGAAGGCCACCACTTCGGCGACCTCTTCGGGTTGGGCCAGCCGACCCATCGGAACGGTGGCCGCGATGTTCTCCAGCATGTCGGACGAGACCGGTTCGGATCGGGCCGATCGAAGCATCGGGGTATCGACCTCGCCAGGAGAAACGGCGTTGACCCTGATTCCATCCTTGGCGTGCTCGATCGCCAGCGCCCGGGTCAGGTTGTGGACGGCCCCCTTAGAGGCACAATAGGCGGCGACTCCTTCGGCTCCCAGGTCTCCCCAGATCGACCCGAAGTTCACAATCGCCCCACCGCGTTGCATCGAACGCACGGCCGCACGACACATGAAGAACGTGCCGTCGACGTTTACCCGCATTACTCGCCACCATTCTTCGTCGCTGGTGTCGGCGGCGGTGGCACGCACGATGACCCCGGCTGCGTTGATGACCACGTCGAGGTGTCCGAATCGGTCGATGGTCTCCGCGACCACCCGATCGCAGAAGGCTGATTCGCTGACGTCCCCAATCTGCGGAGCGGCCAGCTTGTGAGCCTTGCTCAGCTCCGCGGCGGTCCCGGCGTTCTGGTCCACAATCACGACCGTGGCCCCCCTCGCCGACAGAAGCGCCACCGTGGCGGCGCCCATCCCGGATGCGCCGCCGGTCACCACTGCCACTTTTCCTGCAAAATCGTTGGTCATCGATGCGACATTACTCCGTGCCGTACCCCACTAGTCTCGCTGGTAAGTTCGCGTCAAGGAGTCGTTATGAACAAAGTCAGCCACTGGGTCTCCGGATCGCTTTGGGACGGCGTCGGCAGCGACACCGCTCCCATCTTCAACCCCGCCACCGGCCAACAGTCTGCTGAGGTCGTCCTGGGCGGGGCAGACGATGTGGATCAGGCGGTCGCCGCGGCCTCCAAGGCGTACCTTGACTGGCGCGACACCCCTTTGACCCGCCGCCAGAACATCATGTTCGACTTCCGACGAATTCTCACAGAACGGCGCGCCGATATGGCCCGCCAGGTCAGTGCCGAACACGGCAAGACGTTTGACGACGCCCTTGGCGAAGTGCAACGCGGACTCGAAGTGGTCGAGTTCGTATGCAACATTGCCCATCTCCTCAAGGGCGAGTACTCCGAGCAGGTTTCGACCGCCGTTGACACCTACACCATCCGCCAGCCGCTGGGTGTCGTGGCGGGCATCACGCCGTTCAACTTCCCGGCGATGGTGCCCATGTGGATGTATCCGGTGGCGATCGCCTGCGGCAACACCTTCGTGCTCAAGCCGTCTGAGAAGGATCCTTCGGTCAGCATGATGGCAGCCGAGATGTTCCAGGAAGCCGGTCTTCCCGATGGTGTGTTCAACATCGTGCACGGCCAGAAGCCAGCCGTTGATGCCCTCTTGAACCATCCTGATGTTGCGGCGCTCAGCTTCGTCGGTTCGACGCCCATCGCCCGTTACATCTACGAGACCGGTACCAAGGCTGGCAAGCGGGTACAGGCGCTCGGCGGGGCGAAGAACCATATGATCGTCCTCCCCGATGCGGATATGGACCTGGCCGCCGATGCAGCCGTTTCGGCCGGGTACGGCTCGGCCGGGGAACGCTGCATGGCAATTTCGGTAGTGGTCACGGTCGGAGATGCGGCAGACAGGCTGCTGCCGAAGGTGCGCGAGCGGATGGCTGATCTCTTGGTCGCCCCCGGAGACGTCGAGGGGGCTCAGATGGGTCCGCTCGTTACCAAGCAGCATCTCGAGAAGGTTCTTAGTTATGTAGATGCCGGTGAAGCGGCCGGTGCGACGATGCTCGAAGATGGCCGCGGGCTGGTCGTTGATGGCCACGAAGAAGGCTATTTCATGGGCCCGACGCTGTTCGACAACGTGACACCCGACATGTCGATCTACCAGGACGAGATCTTCGGACCGGTCCTTTCGACGGTACGGGCAGATACGTATCAGGACGCCATTGACCTCGTCAACGCCAATCCGTACGGCAACGGTACTGCGGTCTTTACGAATGATGGCGGGGCGGCTCGTAAGTTCCAGAACGAGATCCAAGTGGGCATGGTCGGTATCAACGTCCCGATCCCGGTGCCGCTGTCGTTCTACAGCTTTGGTGGGTGGAAGGCTTCGAACTTCGGAGACCATTCGATCTACGGCCCCGACGGGATCCACTTCTACACCCGCGGCAAGGTGATCATCAGTCGTTGGCCCGACCCGATCCACCGCGGCGTCGACCTCGGCTTCCCCCAGCACGGTTAGTCAGGATGGCCGAATCGGGCTCCGAATCCGAGCAGCATCTCCTCAACCGGTACCTGGACGCCTATCGGGGTGCCATCAAGTGGAAGGTCCAGGGACTGACGCGAGACGAGGCCACCAGGTCGATGGTGCCGTCGGGGACCTCGCTGTTGGGCATCCTCAAACACATGGCCTACGTTGAGCAGGGATGGTTTCAGGAAGTTGTTGCCGGGCGGGTGCTCGAATCGGTCTCGACTGAAGAGGAGTTCGCGGTTAGGGACGACGAAACGATCGACGGGCTGATCGCTTCGTTCGACGCTACGTGTGAAACGAGCCGGGAGATACTGGCCGAACGTCGCCTCGACGAGATGGTTCGGTTTCACGATGGCGAACTGGCGATTCGCGACGTGGTTGTGCACATGATCGAAGAAACCGCCCGCCATGCCGGACAGATGGACATCCTCCGCGAACAAATCGACGGGCAAACCGGCGGGTTTCCTCCGGACGGCCTTCCCTGGTCCTAGCCATTTGTGTGGTTGGGATCCATGGTGATGGACTCAGTCCGGGTTGCCGCCGGGTAGTCGGCCGCCACCGCCACCGGACAGACCCGATCGGGATACAACTCTTTGGCGACCAAAGCGCCGAGCGCCACGATTGGATCAGCTTCACCGAGGACGATGCCGGCGGGTGCGGTCCCGGAGCGGATACACTCGGCCAGCACGCTGCTCGCCGACGACGAGCCTCGACCCGACGGCATGACGAGGATGCGTCCGGTGATGGCAACGCCGAGCTGGGGATGGGCTGCGTCGATGATTGTTCCTGTCGCCGGGTCCACTCCTCCCCAAAAGCTCAGCGGCTGGTCGAGTACGAGCGTTGGTCCTGAGGCGTGGCCGGAAACCAGGAACGTTAGATCCACTGGTCGTTCCGTTCCACGAGATGTCCGGCCACTGCGGTTTCGACACATTCCTCCATCGAGCCGAATAGGGCCCTCACTCCGATGTTGCCCGGCGCGTAGTACGCCCATTTGGCCGAGTCAGTCATGGCTGATCCAGTCGTCGGATCGACGATTGAAGTCACGTACGTGCAGGTATCGGTAACGATGGTTACGCCAAGCTCGGTGAGCAGGTCGGCCTTGCCCCAACGCACCAGCACGTCTCGACCGGTGCTCACGTACAGGTTGAGTTTCACTGCGCGCCTGGCCAGAGCCGCCAGAACCGCGTCGAGTTGATTGCTCGAATAGTGCGGTGTGCCCAGATGGACCGATCCCAGCCGTGAGCTGTCTGCACCGGCGTTGACCTGCTGGCGGGCAATGCGGAGCATCTCGCCATCGACCTCCACGATCGGCGAGTCGGCGGGAGCGACGTCTCGGAGAGTGAGAGCTTCTGGGGTGACCCCGACGACATGGAAGAGACCAACCGAACCAGAAGATGCGGCGGCGGCTCCAAGCGTCTTCAGCTGGTCCTCGGTGGCCTCGTCAATTCCGACGACCGCTGGAACCCGTTTACCTGAGCGCGACCCGATGATCAGGCCCAGCATGGCGAAGAAGGCGTCGCGCTTCTTTAGGTCGGTCGACAGTGCCGCCACATCAAATACGACTCCGGCCTGGCGGTTTTCATCGAGGTGGAGTCCGGCGGCAGGAGCCCGTCCGGTGATGGCGGCGGCCGCATCGATGAAGTCACCGTACCGGTCGGTCCGGGCTCCGAGGACGCTGTTCGCGAACACGACCGCACTGGACTCGGCCCAGGCGATCTGCTCGCCGAAGGCCGGTCGCACGAGAGCCTGATAGGGGGCACAGGTCCACGTCGGTTGGGCACCCATCGATGTGTAGGCATCCATCAAAGCTCGGGCACGCCGCTGCGTTTCCGGGGTGGATTGAATCAAGTCCGGGTGGAGAAGATCAAGCGATGAAACATTCAACGTGGTCGGCACCGTCACCTGGACCCCGGACAGTCGGTTGGCGAAGTCAAGGCTGGCCTGGCCGTTGTAGAGGCAGCCGTCGATGTGTGCCCGGGAGATATCGAGGAGAAATCTCGCGCTGGAAGCGGCCGCCAGACCGGTCACGATCCGCATGGCCAGGGCGACGTGCGGGCCGGTTTCGCCGTGCAGCATGGCCTGGTCGGCGTCGCTCAACATCAGATCGGTCACGGTCGCAGGCTAGGGGTTGGCGGAGCCTCGTGCTATCGAACATACGTTCGATTCATTCGATATACTTCCAAATCCGCCTATGGATTACGCAGAGCTTCACGCCCACACCAATTTCAGCTTTCTTGATGGGGCGTCACATCCACACGAACTCGTGGAAAAGGCCGCCGAACTCGGGTATACGGCGCTGGCTGTAACCGACCATCACGGCTTCTACGGAGCCGCTCACGTGGCGAACGCCGCCAAAGAGTTCGATATGCCAATTGTGTATGGCACCGAAATCGGGCTGCCAGCCTATGGGGAGACGACCGACGATGCGCCGTTCGCTGATGCCGAAGCCTGGGACACCGACCGGGCGCCGGAACTTCTCTTCGACCTCGATCAACCTCGCCGCGGCAGAACTAAGCGCATGCATGGAACCAAACCGACCGGCCCTGCGCTCACCGATCATCTGGTGTTGCTCGCTACCGGTCCGGCCGGGTATGGGGACATTTCCAAGCTTGTATCTACGGCCCAGTTTCGTGGGGAGAAGGATCGACCTGAATATGCCTGGGAAGACCTGGCCACCGCGGCAGGCGCGGGCAACATCATCGCTTTGACAGGATGCTGGCAAGGGGCGGTTCCACGGGCGGCACAGGAAGGTGACCTGCACAAAGCCATTGAGGAAGCAGCCCACCTGCAGGAGCTACTTGGCAACCGGCTGTATCTCGAACTGACACACCATCGCATGCCAGAGGACGACCTCCGTAACGATGTGCTGGCCGAAGTTGGTGCGCGTCTCGGCCTGGCCACGGTCGCCACAAACAACGTCCACTACGACAGTTCCTCCAAGGCCGACCTATCCGAAGTCCTGGCGGCCATCGCCGGTCGCAGGACGCTCGGCACCAATGATGGTTTTCGACCAGCAACCGACGAACGCCACCTCAAAACACCCGCCGAGATGGCGTCGCGGTTTCGTCGCTATCCCGGATCGGTGGAGCGAGCCGGTGAACTTGGTAACGAGCTGGCCTTCGATCTGGACTTGATCGCCCCGGAGTTGCCGGACTTCCCCATGCCAGGACATTTCCGATCGGAGATGGAATTTCTTCGTCATCTCACGCTCGAAGGTGCCCGTCAGGTCTATTCGGATGGTTCGGGCGGGATTGATCCGCGGGCGCTATCACGGCTCGAACACGAACTTGGAGTTATTGACCGGCTCAACTTTCCCGGGTATTTCCTTATCGTCTGGGACATCGTGCAGTTCGCACGATCCCGGGACATTTACTGCCAGATCCGTGGTTCGGGAGGCGACTCGGCGATCTGCCGATGTATTGGCCTGACCCAGGTCGACCCCATTCGCCTCAATTTGCCTTTCGAGCGGTTCTTGTCCGAGGAACGAGGTCGAGCCCCGGATATTGACCTGGATCTCGAAGCCGATCGTCGCGAGGAAGTGATCCAATATTGCTACCGCCGTTATGGCAGGGAACGGGCGGCCATGGTCGCCAATGTCGTGACCTATCGGGCACGGTCCGTACTGCGAGACGTCGCCAAAACCTTCGGATTCACCCAGGCCCAGGTGGATGGCCTCTCGAAATACATCGACACGCGTAATCCAGCCAAGCTGCGTCTCGAAGCGCCACTACCCGAAGGCCTGACCGCTGATCAGATTTACGATGTTTGCTGGCGTCTCGATGGGTTTCCCCGGCATATGGGTATCCACTCTGGAGGCATGGTCATCGCCGACCGTCCCTTGTGGCAAGTGGTTCCTCTCGAATGGGGACGGATGGAAGGTCGGTCGATCCTGCAATGGGACAAAGAGTCGTGCGGGATGATTGGCATCGTGAAATTCGACCTGTTGGGTCTTGGCATGCTCAACTCGCTACATCTGGCGGTAGATGGCATCCGGGAAATGCATGGCGTTTCCATTGACCTCGCCACGATCGAGCAGGAACCGGCGATTTATGAGTCGTTGACTGCCGCCGATACGGTCGGGCTGTTTCAGATCGAGTCCCGGGCACAGATGGCGACGTTGCCCCGGATGAAACCCAAGACGTTTTATGACCTGGCGGTCGAGGTTGCTCTCATTCGACCTGGCCCGATTCAAGGTCGTTCGGTTCATCCGTATTTGCGCAGGCGCAATGGTGAAGAACCGGTGCGGTATCCGCATCCTTTGGCAGAACCGGTACTTGCCAAGACCCTCGGGGTTCCCATTTTTCAGGAACAACTCATGGAACTTGCCCGGGTATGTGCCGGATTTGATCCGGGCCAATGTGATCGGCTGCGCCAAGCGATGACCCATAAGCGGTCCGAACAGGCCATGGAAAAGCTGAAAACGGAAGTGTACGAAGGGATGGACGGGCAGGGCGTGGTCGGCGCTGCTGCCGATGAGATTTGGGAGAAGCTGCAGGGGTTTGGTTCGTTCGGGTTTCCCGAAAGTCATTCAGTTTCGTTCGCCTACATCGTCTACATGTCTGCCTGGCTCCGGTATCACTGGCCGGCCGAGTTCCTTGCGGGACTGCTCAACGCCCAACCCATGGGGTTTTATAGCCCCAATTCGCTGGTGCATGATGCCCAACGCCATGGGGTGGTCGTCAACCAACCGGATATCAATCGGTCGTGGCATGACTGCACGATTGAAGTGCAGGACGCCGACCGTCAAGACATTGTCACGTTTATGGGAAAGTCGTGGAGGCGGGGGAGAGGTCCTGTCGACGATCCGATTCGGGTAGCGGTGGCAGTCCGGCTTGGTCTCCGATATGTGCGCAACCTGGGCGATGCCGAGGTCACTCGCATCGAGGCTGCCCGTCAGATTGGGGGACCCTTTGGTTCTCCAGAAGAGTTGGCCAATCGGACCGGCCTGGGTGTCGGGGCATTTGAGGCGCTGGCTGTTTCCGGGGCATTGCAGTCGATCGGCCTTGGTAAACGTGACGGATTATGGGCGGCCGGGGCCCTCGCCGAGATCGGACCGGATCGACTTCCTTTGGCTCCGGGAGTCGAAGCTCCCACACTTCCCGGAATGACGCCCGAGGAGGCATCCGCTGCGGAGCGGTGGGCAACCGGTATCTCGGTCAATCACCCGGTGGTATTCATCAGGGAGTGGTTGGTCGAAGAAGGATGTTTGACCACCGCCGGAGCCCTGGCCAAACAGAAGCATGGAGTGGTCGTTCGGGTCGGAGGCATCGTCACCCATCGTCAGCGACCTGGGACGGCGTCTGGCGTCATTTTCTTCAACCTGGAAGACGAGACCGGTCTTTTGAACGTGGTTGTATTGCCGGACGTCTGGTCAGCCAATCATTTGATTGCCCGCCGCAATCCCGGACTGGTGATTGATGGGGTACTCGAGTATCGAGACGGAGTCACGAACCTGGTGGCTCGATCCTTTACCCCGTTCCCGACGCTGCACACCCAGTCCCGAAACTTTCGTTAGGCGGCCAGACCTAGGCTGGCCCCGTGACCTATTCGAACCGACGTATTGTGTTGGGCTTCTCGGCGGTCATCATTGTGGCATTCGGATCGATTCTGTACGGGTTTAGCGTCTTGGTTACCGATGATGCGGCCGGAGCTGACTTCTCGACGACAGTCCTGTCGCTTGGCATTACCGGTTCCGGGATCGTTGCAGCCTTGATGGCTCGTCCGCTTGGGAGATACATGGACCGGAGCGGCGTTCGGTCGGTTACCGTCGCTGGGGCGCTGTTGGCGTGCGCCGGGATGGTGGCCTTTTCGTTCGCACGCGAGTCGTGGCAGGTGTTTGCTGCCTGGTGGCTCCTGATCGGTCCGGGGACCGCGGCGGTCTATTACGAGCCATCGATGGTCGGGATCGCCGCCTGGGTTGCCCCTACGAGCCAACCCCGCGCCTTCGGTGCCCTGACGCTGCTCGGTGGACTGGCGGGCGCGATCTTCATTCCGCTGACCGAGCGGTTGGTTTCGGCGTTCGGGTGGCGCCCGACCGTCCAGATCCTCGGTGTCGCAATCCTCGTGACAGCGTTGATTGCCGCCAGGTGGGCGATCCCGCACGGCCCGGGACATTACGCGTTGGAATCGAGTCCCACTCCGACCGCGATCCGAGCTCTGTTGAGCGATCGCCGTTTCGTCTATTTCACTGTGGCGTTGTTGCTTGCGTACTTGTCAGTCCAGGGTCTGGTTGCTCATCGGGTTGATCGTTTTACCGAAGCCGGATTCCCGCTATCAACTGTGGCCGTGTGGGCGGGTCTGGCCTCGGTCATCTCCATGCCCGGTCGCTACATCGCCCCACTGCTCGTCGCCCGAGTCCGGGCAACCGTGCTCACGGCGGGGGTCTTTGGGGTCATGGCGTTGGCAATCCTTGTGGCGGTTCCCGGCAGTTCAAACGTCTCGATGATCGGCCACTTCGCGCTGTTCGGTGTGGCGTTTGGTGCCATCACTCCGCTACGGGCGATGGTGATGACCAAGTGGTACGCGGGTAGCGAATACGGAGAAATATCGGGGACACAATCATCAGTCATGTTCTTTGTGGCTGCGTTCGGGGCCACCGTCGTCGGCGCGGCTCGTGACCTGGCAGGTTCGTACGTTCCGATCCTTGTGGCGCTGACCGTGGCCGTCGTTCTGGCAGCCGTACTAACGATTGCCGCCGGTCGTGCGGACGATCGACTGCGGAGCAGATCCACCGTTAGCGACAGTTGACCTGCCACGATGAAGGTCTATGTCTGGTGTCGGCACGCTGAATGAGAAGTCCCTGCATGCCCAATTGAAGGATTGGTATGCCCAGCCGGGTGACCGGTTTGAGGTCCCGCTCGATGGCTACGTGATCGATATGGTCCGGGGTGATCAGCTCATCGAGATTCAGACCCGGAACTTTTCAGCGATGAAGGTCAAGCTTGACCGGCTTACCAGGGACCATCAGGTAACGGTCGTGTACCCGATTGCCGTCACGAAGTGGCTGAACAAGCTCACGGATCCTCCCACGAACCGCCGCAGATCACCGAAGCGAGGGCATATCTTCGATATCTTCGGCGAAGTGGTCTATCTCCCGCATCTCATTGATCGCCCGAACCTGTGCATCGAGGTTGTACTAATCGAAGAACAGGAAGATCGGGTGTTTGACGCAAAGCGGGAGAGGCGGCGCCGACGTGGCTGGGTGACCCAGGAACGACATCTTCTCGAGGTTCAAGAAACGCAACGGTTTAGTTCTGCCGCTGACTACTTGAGGCTCCTGCCCGACATGCCCGCCGAATTCACCACCGCCATGATTTCAGACCTCGGTTCGGTGAGTCGCAGGTCTGCTCAACAAGCCGCTTATTGCCTGCGGAAGATGGGAGTCATCGCCATGACCGGCAAGGATGGAAACTCGGTCGTTTACCGCGTAGCTGAATAGAACTTCGTTCACGTGACAGCAGAGGCCAGCAGGAGTTGGCCGGCGTAATACAGCGGCAAGCCGATCAGCTTGTTTTCGAAACCGGCCGCGATAAACCGATTTCTCGCTACCGCCAGGTCTGACAGGTAGAACAGGGCTGCGCCCGCATACAGAACCAACCTCGTGGAACCCGCGGCGGTGACCAGCATCAGCGTGATGATCGCCATGTAGGCGACGACCGGGCCGCGTAGTTTGGGTGGGACTCTACCGATCAGCCATCGCTTGACTGCCACGAAAGCGATGGTGGCGATCAGCGCAGTCGGGATGATGCTCACCCAGCGGGTGCCGGTACTGAGAAACGCCCCGCTGTAGAAGAGGTGGGCTCCGGCAAAAGCCACCAACCCCGCGAGGAACCCTCGCTCGGACACGAGCGCTACGTCTCCTACCATCGACAAAGCCAAACCGCCGAGAAGCAACCAACCGGGAGCCGTGCCGGGCACTCCGCCTATCAGGGCGGCCCACATGAATCCCAGCGACGCCAGGGTTTTCCAGACCAGTTTCGGGCGATCCGTTTTCTCGGCGATCAGTAGGGCCGCTACGGCCAGAGCCGTCAGGATGGTCGAGGCGGCGACCAGCATTGGACTCACGCCAGAGCAGCGAAAGCGGTCTGCCAGGCCTCCGACGCAGGATCGATCAGCGTCATGTGGTCAACGTCGTCGAATTCGTGATAGACGACGGTGTCTCCGGCTTCCCGGGCGGCCCGAGCGTACGCCTGGCTTTGCTCCACAGGCACGTCGGTATCGGCCGTGCCATGAACGATGATTTGGTTTGCGCCGATCGGAAGAAAGTCGACGGGTGACGCCTCCCGGTACACGTCGGTGTGGGTTCGAGCCGAAGCCAGGAACTGACCGGCGGCTTCGCTGCTAAGAGATTTAGCTGCCCGCAAATCGGTGATCGGAGCCAGGCCGACCACGTCGGTGGCCCGAACGAGGGGATCGGCGCCTGGCGACATCGGCGGCCGGTTGCCCCGCGAACCCGCCCACAATGCCAACTGACCACCAGCTGAGTGACCGACCAGCACCACTCTCGAAAGATCTAGCTCGTGCTCCTGGGAGAGTACCGCCAGATGATCGACGGCCAGGCCCACGTCGAATCCCGTGGTCGGCCACCCTCCACCTGTTCCGATGCGGCGGTACTCGATGTTCCAGCTGGCCCATCCCGCCTTTGTCGCGTCAACTGCCAATCGGTCCATGAGGTCCCTGGTCCATTGGTGCCGCCAGAACCCTCCATGCATGAACACCATGACCGGGCTGTTCGAGGCACGGACTCGTAGGTCGCCGACCTGGTCTAATTCCGGGCCGTAGGCGTGGGTTGTGGCGGGTATTTCAAGGTGAGCCGCCAACCGGTAGATGCCGTCGGCATACCCGTTGATTCCGCGTCCGTAGATAGTGCTCAGGCACGCCGGACTGACCACCGAATTGGCCCGCCAAGGCTCACGTTCCTTAATGTTGGAGATGTGGACTTCGACGCTCGGAAGTGGCGAATCGGTCAGGGCGTCGTGCAACGCATAGGAATAGTGGGTGAAGGCGCCTGGATTGATGACGATTCCGTCGGCACCGTGCTGTTGGATCGCATCGATGAGGTCTCCCTCATGGTTTGATTGCATCGCATCGAGTTCGAATCCAACCGAACCGGCCCAATCGCGACAGAGCTGCTCAAGTTCGACCAGCGTGGTGGATCCATAGGTTTCTGGATCCCGGAATCCGAGCCGGTTGAGATTTGGTCCGTTGATGAGCAAGATTTTTGGCATGATGCTTTGCTGAGGCTGACCGAGAGCCTAACCCTCCTGGGGACGATGGTTCGGGACTAGACCAGCAGCTTTTACGATCAGGTCAGAGGGTAGGGATGTCTCGGCGAGGCTTATCCGTTCGCCGAGTTGGGCAGTGACGGCTGCTGAAACTGCGCTCGGGGTGACAGCTCCGAAGTCGCTGACCGTCCCGGTGACGTCCGGATCCCAGGCGAGTTCCATAGCCTCGTACACCGGTCTAAGCACCCGGTTGATTGAGTCAGCGTCGCTGACGGCCAGCACGCCACCCACATGGGCCGCCCCCCTTATCAGCCGCTGCCCCACGCCGATGACTTTCTTTTGGCTGATATGGATGCTGTATCGGCCAGGGCAATACTCGCCCGGGATCTCTCCTACGTCGGCCTTGAAGCCCAACGACTCGAGGGCGGCCACAAGTACAGCCGTGATGAACTCGAAACGTTCGGTGATTCCCAGTTTGGGTTGATCGGTTCGGGTTTGCCATGAAAAAGCCAGCGTACCTTCGTGAAAAACCGCCGCTCGTCCGCCGGCCAGACGGACGACCGGGGTAAAACCCGAGGATTTGCTCGCAGCAACAGCACGGCTGAACCCGGGCGTGTGCGTGTCCTGGCGCCCGAATGCTACGACCCGGGCGGGAATGTGGATCCGGAATAAGTCGGAAAGTTCTCCTGACGCCACTGCCGAGAGTGTGGCGGCTGAAATAGCTGTGTCGAGCTCGGGCGGGCTATCGAAGCTGTCAAGTACGAGCGCGGTCGGGGTCACCCTCGGATCCTATCGACCGACGAAGGAAACCGTTTGGCAGCCGCTAGCGTTATAGGCATTACATGGTGACCGTTCGGATTGGACTTCTGGCGCTGGCGTGCGCCTTTCTTTTATCGGCTTGTGGCGATAGCCCGCTGGCCGGCTTCGGGGTAACCGAGGATTGGTTGGGCGAGCGAGGTGACGGCACGGTTGGAACCACCGGTAGCGTCCCGGTGGCGGCACGCCCCGGCATAGAAACCCTGGTCTGGTACAACCCGACGGCCGCGTTCGTTGATTCCGATCCGGAGGTCGTCATTGAATCCATTTGGGATCGTTCCTCCGGAACTGATGCGTTTGTGCAGGCTGCCGCTAACGAGATCAGCGCCGCACTGCCGGGCATCAAAGTACCCCGGGTCCTTCCTGCGGGAACGGCCCATGTGACCTCTCAGATCGTTTACGGGGTCTCCACCGGTCGACTCACGAACGCCTACGTAGCGGCGTTCGGCTTCTGGAAGTCTGAGCCATACCTCTCGAGTCGCTCAGTGTCGCAGTTGCTCCAGCTCAAAGTAGCCGCAGATGGAACCGATCCCGCCCCCGCTGCCGATGACGAGAGCCTCGGCTGCAATCGATTCAACGACCGCGACATCACCTCATGTGATCCGACGAGTGTGTTAGCCGCCAGAGCCTGGTGGATCGCCACGCTCGATGGTCCGGTGCTCGTTTGGTACGACGGCGGCTTCCGTTACGAGTTGCTCGATCGTCAGAAGTTCGGGCGCGAAGTGTTGGTGGAGCTGGCGAGCTCTATGATCTTGTTGCGGGACGTCGATATAGCGGAACAAACTGATCCGTAATCGGGTTCGACCAACCCAGGAGATCAATCATGTTTCACGGTGGTGGCTGGTATGCGCGGCTGCAGTACGACGAAGACCAAGACAAACCCAAGGTTGACCGGGGGTTACTGAGGCGGGTCTTTGCCTATGCCCGGCCTTACCGGTTGGCGCTGGCGGGCGTCTTCGTCACGATTCTGGTGATCTCGGGCCTCACCGTCTTACCGGCCATCCTCATCCGCGAGTTGCTCGACCGGGCTATCCCTGACAAGGATTTCGGCTATCTGACCGTCCTGGGTTTGGCGATGGTGGCTGTCCCCTTTGGCAACGCCATTGTGGGGGGATTTCAACGGTGGCTGTCGGCCCGGGTTGGTGAGGGAATCATCTTTGACCTGCGTCGCCAGTCGTATGCCCACTTGCAGGCCATGTCGCTCCGGTTCTTCACGAACACCCGCACCGGCGAGTTGATCTCGCGGCTTAACAACGACGTAGTGGGTGCTCAGTCAGCCATCACGGGAACATTTGTCACGATCGTGTCGAACCTCGTGTCTGTAGTGGTGATTCTCGTCGTCATGCTGAGTACCGAGTGGCGGCTCACGTTGCTAGCCGTCGCGGCATTGCCGCTGTTCGTCTATCCGGCTAGACGGGTTGCCAAAGTCCTGCGTCGAGTTACCGAACAGGCGATGGAGCACAACGCCAATATGTCGAGCATCCTTCAGGAGACGTTCAACGTGAGCGGGGCGTTGCTCGTCAAGCTCTTCAACAGATCTCGCATGGAGCAAGAGAAGTTTGCGGTCGAGGCCGCCGCGGTACGCGACCTCGGGGTTCGGAGGGCTCTTGTGGGTCGGTGGTTCTTCGCCGCCCTTGGCCTGGTGACTGCCGTGGGGACCGCCGGGGTGTTCTGGGTCGGTGGTGCGATGGTTATCAATGGGGTTATAGATATCGGTGAACTGGTCATGTTCTCTACCCTCACCGCCCAGCTCTATGGGCCGCTTTCGGCGTTATCAAACGCCCGGGTCGAGTTCGCCACCTCACTGGTCAGCTTCGAGCGGGTATTCGAGGTTCTCGACTTGCCCCTCGACATCGCTGAGAAAGACGACGCAGTTCACCTCGAACGGGTCGATGGGCGGATCACATTCCAGGACGTCTCCTTCCGATATGACACTGGCGAAGGCCTGGAAGCCGTCAAACGATTTCGGGCCTTTGGGGGTGGCACGACCGACGCCCCGGAGACCTTCGACAGTCCCATCGGGAGATCATGGGCGGTCCGAGACGTTTCGTTTGATGCCTCGCCGGGTCAGATGATCGCTCTGGTCGGACCGTCCGGAGCCGGTAAGACCACGATGTCCTATCTGGTTCCCCGGTTGTACGACGTCACGGAGGGATCCATCCGCATCGACGGGCACGACGTTCGGGACCTCACGCTGGGTTCGATTGCCGACAGTATCGGCGTCGTCACCCAGGAGAGCTACCTATTCCACGACACCATCGGTGCCAACCTTCGATACGCCAAACCAGACGCCACTGAGGATGAACTGGTCGAGGCGTGCCGGGCTGCCAACATCCTCGATTTTGTCGATTCCTTGCCGAATCGTTTTGAGACGCTGGTAGGCGAACGTGGCTACCGGTTGTCTGGCGGCGAAAAACAACGGATGGCCATCGCCCGGGTGATTCTGAAGAACCCCCGAATCTTGATCCTTGATGAGGCTACGTCGCATCTTGATTCGCAGTCTGAGGCGCTGATCCAGGATGCCTTAGAACGAGTCATGGAGGGGAGAACGTCCATCGTGATCGCCCATCGTTTGTCAACGATTCTGGCGGCGGACCGGATCCTGGTCCTGCAAGAGGGCCAGCTGGTCGAGGCCGGGAGTCATAACGAATTGCTTGATGACGGTGGTCTCTATGCGGCGCTGTTCGAGACGCAGTTTCGCAATCAGCCGATCGCCTGAATCTGCGTGGCTAGCTGACGGATTGGTCGGTTCAGCTAACCGGCGGCGGCGATTGAGCGTGAGACGAATGGATCGGTTGGTGCCAGCATGAGGTTCATCCCATCCTGGCTGGCGAATAGGGCCGGGTGAATCTGGGTCCAGACACCGGTTCGTAAGACGTCGAGTCGGGAACGATGGCGGGCCGGGACCCGGTAGATAAGCGCCAGGCCCCCCGGGGCTCCGATGGCGGCCAACCGGTCGATGAGCGGAAATGGTCCATAGGCCGATGCAATTGCCTCGGCAGGGTCGAGGAGTGAGCCGTTCGAGTCCGTCCATTCGTAGCGGGCACACTCGGCACAGATGGTCAGGTGGACCTGGCCTAAAGAAGCGGCAGCAACGTCACACATGTGCATGAGGACATCATGACAAGGCCGTGTGACAAAAACGGGTATTACCCGTCGCCCGACAGAAAAAGGCACCCAGGAGGAAGGGTGCCTTTTTCTTGTTATGACTTGGCCGGCTTAGCCCCAGGTGGATCCCCGGAAGGAGAAGCTGGTCGACTGGATTTCGACGGTGACCTGGACGTCAGCGGTCTTCTTGGCAGCTTCGAAGCTGGTCGCAGCCGGTGCGAGCGCCAGGCTGATCGCGATAGCGAGCAAAGCGATGGCGGCAGCAAGTTTGCGTTTTCCGTGATCCCACGACAGCCCAAAAATTTGATTCATGTCAATCCCTTTACCCAGTGTCGGTGTCTTGAGTTATGTATCGGCCGGGACCGGCAAAACCCCGAGTACCAAACTCACAAGCCTACAAATGACTAGTCCCCGGTTCGGTGGGTCGGTATCGTTGAGACTTGGTGTGGCTTAGCCCCAGGTTGATCCCCGGAGGGTAAAGCTCGTGTTTTGAACTTCGACGGTGATGCCGATCTCGGCGGACCGTCGGGCTTCGAGGCTGGAAGTAGCTGGAGCGATAGCCAGCGTGATGGCGATAAGTAGGAGGGCAACGGCAGCAGCAAGCTTGCGTTTTCCGTGATCCCACGACAATCCAAATGTTTGCTTCATAGCGGTCCCTCATCCCTGCGTGGTTCTTGTGTCTGTTATCGGCAGCGAGCGCCGATTTCTCAAATGTGAATTGAGATATTTTTCGCGACTTTGACAGGCGGCCGGTTGTCAGCGACCCGTCGGACGCGCCTGGTGGTTGGGCGACCTATTGTGGGCAGGTGCACATTCTTATCGCCACTGCGGGGGCGCTCCCTCCGGCAGCCGTCGTGGACCTTGTTACCGGCCTGTGGTCGCCCGGTAGCTCGATCACGGTCATGACGAGTATCGAGGTTCCTCGCTCGTTTCTGGAAGAACTCGAAACCGAAGAATGGCGCCCGTTCGCCGACAACGCGATGAGCCCCGAATCGGAACGCCAGGTGGCCAGATATGTTGAGGAACGAGGACGTCGACTTATTCAGCCCATCCTGGCAGGACTCGATGCAGCTGGTTTGGCGGCTCGATCCCTCTTCGTCGAGTCGGCCGATCCGGCCGCAGCGATTCTGGAGACAGTTTCCGAGGGCCAGATCGACCTCATCGTGATGGGGGCCACCCGGCCTATCTTTACCGAGGACGTTTGGCAGAGCGTTGCGGTGAAAGTGATGCAAGGATCGACGATTCCTGTCGTGATGGTCCCCGGCCTCACGAGAACCCCTGATGACCTTGGCGACAACGAAGGAGCCAGCTGATGCCCGATCCTGAGCTGATCAATCGCATCACCTGGAAGATCCCGAACGCTCTGGTTCTGGTCGGATCTCGCGCGGGTGACGACTGGAACGCCATGACGACATCATGGGTAACCCAGGTCTCGATGAAGCCGGTGCTGATCGCGGTGGGGGTAGACAAGTCGGCTGTCACCCATCGCCTAATCGCCACCGGAGGTTCTTTCACGGTGAATCTTTGGTCAGCAGAGGACACGAAACCTTTTCGCAAGTTTTCCAAACCTGCTGAGAAAGTCGACATGACCTTGAACGGATGGGCGATTCGGGAAGCTCCTTCGGGTGCTCCCATTTTCGAAGAAGCCATAGCCTGGATGGACTGCGCAGTGCACCAGTCCATTGACTGCGGGACACATACGTTGTTTCTTGGTGAGCTCCAACACTGCGACATCATCGACGACGATGCTCGCCCGGCGGCCATGTCGGACACCCGGATGAAATACGGTGGTGTTCCCCGGGGTGGCCACGAGACTGACTGACACAACCGTCGCCTAAGATCGCCTCCTGGAGGGCAAAGACGATGGATGCACGTGTAGACGACAAGGTCGCGATTGTTACCGGAGGATCGCGTGGGATCGGCCTCGCTACCGCGGTCGAGCTGATCAGTTCCGGCGCCCGTGGCGTGGTTATCACCTCCCGCAAGCCGGACAATGTCGATGCGGCAGTGAAGGAGATCACCGAACTGACGAGGCGACCGGATGCCATCCATGGGATCGTGGCCGCGGCCGACGACGCCGATCGGGCTCGCGACGGAGTCGCTGAGACGATTAGTCACTTCGGAGCGTGCGACATTCTGATCAACAATGCCGGGACGAACCCCGCTCCTGGCAACCTGGCGGACGTTGACCTCGGTGCGCTCGATAAGACGTGGTCGGTGAACCAGCGCGGCCCGATCCTTTGGGCGGCAGAAGCATGGAACCAGTACATGGCGACTCATGGTGGGTCGATAGTCAACGTCGCCTCCGTCGGTGGCATGCAGCCTGCCAGGGTCATCGGCGCCTACAACATTGCCAAGGCTGCGCTCATCCATACCACCCGGCAGCTCGCCCTCGAGATGGCCCCGAACGTCACGGTGAATTGTGTCGCTCCAGCCGTTGTCAAGACAAGGATCTCGCGTCTGTTGTGGGAAGCCGACGAACAGGCGGCTGCGGACACGCATCCGCTCAAGCGTCTCGGCGTTCCGCAAGACGTCGCCAACGCCATCGTGTTTCTTTGTTCTGATAAGGCGACCTGGATCACCGGCGTAACCCTGCCAGTCGATGGAGGCGTGACCGGAGCGGGTGGCATTCTTGGGTAGAGCCTGGTTGGTGGCAGCCAGTCTGGTTGTGGTTGCGTGTGTCCCGCCACCTGAAATCGATTCCACACCCGCCCTCGATCCGGGGCTTCGCTTTGCGACCACCTTCGGAGATGCCGATGGGAACCGGTACGTTGCCGGTCAAACGAAGATTGCTCCAGGAAACCGGGTCGAGTTACCCGGTGGTGGAACCGTCAGCGAGCGGGTTGGCTGGATTGTTGGAATCGCCGACGGAGATGATGTGGTCCTGGTGGTCGCTGACGACACCGGCCGCCTCGGAGGGTTCCGCGAGTCTGCCGGCGTCGCCGTATCAGAAACGCTGAACATCTCAGCTACTTCGCCCGGCACGCCGCCTTCCCTCGTGGCTGGCGATGGGGTGCTGGTGGTTGTGCCGCCTGCGACGAGTGGTGCCCTTGCTACGAATGCTCTGGCCCTCGAGAGCGGGGGACTGGCTTTTGTGTCGTCCGACGGAGCGGTGATCATTTCTGATGGGACTGGCAATCGTCGCCTCGAGGTTGATGCTCTTGTCGACGGGCGCCTGACCGTCTCTTCTGACCGTCGGATGGCCGTACTCGTCAATCCGACCGACCGTTACGACCACGGCGTCCTTGGCGACCGGTTTGAGGCATCCGGCGTCGTTTTCGTGTCACTGGAGACCCAGGAGGTGGTCAATCAGATGACCTACGACCAGGACGTAATTGAGGGCATGGTTGGTATGTTTGCCGATCTTGATTCAGACGGTATCGATGAATTCATCATGACCGTTTCCAACGCGGAGTCGGGCGCCCGTCTCGTGGTGCTCGACGATGAGTCCAGGGTCGTGGCAGAGTCCGATCCGATCGGTCAGGCTGGCCGTTGGCGGCACCAGATCGCGGCGGCACCCTTCGGTCCCAATGGCGAGATCGAACTTGTGGATGTGCGCACGCCCCACATTCGGGGTGTCGTCGAGTACTTCTCGTTGCGAAACGGGCGGCTTGAACTGGTCGCGGCGCTTGAGGGGTATTCGTCGCACACGATTCGCAGTCGCAATCTGGACATGGCGGTGGCCTTTGATGCGGACGGTGACGGTCAGGCAGAGCTGGTTGTCCCGAACCAGGGCAAGGACGAGTTGGCAGTGCTGAAGCGAGTTGGTGACGGCGTGGAAGTGATCATGACATTGCCGCTCGACGGGGTGCTCTCCAGCAATCTCATGGCGGTGGAGGCCGCCGACGGTCGAGTCATCCTGGCCGCAGCGACCGCCAACGGTCGCCTACTCATCTGGGACTAGCTACCAGCCAAGCGTGCCGGATGCACCCTTGAAGGGGCCGACGATCTCGGGTGTGATCCACCCGCCGTAGAAATCTCCCTCCTGGCTTTGAACCTCGATGCCCGCAACCGTGCAACGGTCCATCCGTGAGGGGTAGAACGCGAACCGGCCGGCCAGCTCGGCGTAGGCGGCCACCGGGGCCGGATAGCCCCAGGCGGCGTCGACGGCCTGACGGTCGTCGACGGCAACCGTCCAATAGGCAGCCCGGCCCTTGAATTCGCACCAGGAGGTTGACAGCGTTGGATACAACACGTCCATGTTCGTATCTGAACCGGGGATGTAGAAGACCGGAGGATGAGAGGTTTCGAGGACCCTCACCGAGTCGACTGAATCGGCGATGACGATTCCGTTGAATTCAACGACGACCCGGCGAGGGTCGGTGACGATTTCGGGCGGGCGAGGGAAGTCCCACACCGATTGCTGGCCAGGTCCTGGTTCGATTCGCTTCATCCTGCCGAGCGTAGATCAGGTCGTGGTCTACCGGGAAATCTTGTAGCCCGGCCGGCCCTCGGCGATCCAACTGGCATACGCCTGCTTGGTGCCGATGTCAGCGCCGGCCCGCTGAGAAGCTAGATATCGATGATGGAGAACGTCACAAAACGCCTGGAGAGGATCCAGTACACCTTCGGTCCGACGTAGCTGCTCGATCATGGGTTCAAATTCGGCAACCCGCCATCGGATCGCTGCGACCGACTTGCCGCTGGGCCTTGGTCCCGTTTGGCGGGCCTGGTAGTAGTACACATCGGACAAGATCTGGCGGGCCTGGTTTTCCAGGGCGTCGATGCCGGTTAGTTCCCGCAATCGGTCGTGGTGGTAGGTACGACCAACAACCTTGGCGCGAATAATCAGGCGATGATCCTCGGGCTGAACCTCAATTTCGTCGACGGTGAATCCCAGGTCGTTCAGTCGGTCGATCTGCGCGTCAATCTGGTGTCGTTCGTTCGGCCCAACCGACACAGGAGTTGTCAATTCATTCCAAAGCGACGCATATCGTCCTGAGATGTCCTCGCCGAGCGCCAGGTCCGCCAGGTCGATATCTTGGCCAGACAATGCCGCAATGTCTGCCATGCCGCCTGCCACGTTGAGTTCCATAATCGCCAGGTCCTCTTCGCGTTGGCCGCGGCTGAGCTGGTCATGAATGGAGGCGGTTTCTCCGTCAACCATGATCGTTTCGATCGCCGGACCGTCATAGCGATACAGCACATTGGATAGGGAACAGTCGCCCCAGAAGCAGCCGGCCAGATGTAGCTCGACGAGCAGGTTGGCAAAGGCGTCGAGCATCTGATTACGTCTAGTACCGAAGCCAGGGCCCTGGAGAAGTTCGCGGTAGGAGAAAGAAAAATCCACGTACCGGGTGATGAGCGCCGCTGAGCGTTCCTCGGTCGGGTCGTCGGAGCGCCCCTCCACCAATCCGACGGCCGTTACCGACGGAACCGCGAGCGGTTCGAGGGTTCGGAGGATGTCATAGTCTCGTCTGGCTGGCTTGGTAGGTAGCTCTTTGATGGCGTAGATGCCCTGGTCGAATGCCACAAACCGGACGGTATGGCGTGAGATCCCTTTTGGCAGATCGATCAGTTCTTCAATGTCCCAGTCCGCCAAGGAGATATCCCAGGGGAGATCGAGGAAGTCAGGGTTTCCCGGGCGGATCGTCAGCTCTGGCATTCCGCCACACTACCGGTAGGCTGGTCAGGCTTTGGATGTTCCCGTACGGATTGAAGTTAGCGACGAAGGTTCCACACTCACGTTGGAGTGGTCCGACGGTGTCGTCGACGCGTGGCCGGCCTCCCAGATCCGCAATGCCTGCAATTGCGCTGATTGCCGCACCAAGGACACCAATCCACTTCGACTCATGGCCCCGACCTTGACCCGAATCGGCGACGCCCACCTCGTGGGCAGTTATGGCATCAACTTTACGTTCCTGCCCGACGCCCACAGCACCGGGATCTTCACGTTTACCCAACTGCGGGAGCTGTCCCGGCCAAAGGTTGTCTAGCTAGTTTTCCAAGATTTGCGCGATCGCCTCGTCGAGTGCGTAGTCGACGGCTCCTGCCTCAAACACTGCGATGGTTTCTTT
Source organism: Acidimicrobiia bacterium (assembly GCA_024637275.1). Lineage (GTDB taxonomy): Bacteria > Actinomycetota > Acidimicrobiia > Spongiisociales > JAENVV01 > JAENVV01. The sequence continues at coordinate 17,730 of JAGXFS010000139.1, read as the reverse complement.
TTTGTCTGACTTTATGAACAGCCAATTGCCCTCGACGCTCAAAGCGGCGCCTTCAATCCGGATGGTCCGGCCCGACGTTCGTGATTTGATCCTGAAAACCGGCATTGGAGCTCCTGGGATGGGTCATCCGCAGGTTACTTGTGATCAGGCTGCCTTGTCGGGATGCCGGGGCTGGCAGTTCGGGCACCAGTAGGTGATCCGCTCCAGGTCACCGATCCAGGCAGCTTCAATTTTGGTTCGGCAGCGGCGGCAAGGTTGACCGCCCCGCCCGTAGACCCACAGTTCGGCTCCCCGACGAGTCTCCCCGGTGGTGATCCGCTTCGGGCGTGACCGATTGAGCATAAGCAGTTGTCTGGATCTGTCGACCACTCGCTCGACTTCGGTTTCCTTCAGTAGGGCCGAGGCTTCCGGGTGGATACGTTCCAGAAACAGGATTTCCGACTTGTACACGTTGCCGATCCCTGCCAGCACGCCTTGATCGGCGATGTGTTCGGCGATCGTGGCTTTTTGTGTCGAACCCATCCGTCGTATGGCCTCGTCACGGTCGAAGTCGTCAGCACATAGGTCCGGGCCAAGGTGATCGATCTCACGTTGGATGGCAGCAGGGCTGTCCACCGACACGTCCGGGGCGCTGAAACACACCACCGTTGTTTCGTCGTGTTCGAGGATCACCCGGGCGGCGCCGATCGGGTATCGCCATCGGGCTTCTTTCGGATAGATCTCCCAGATTCCCGACATCCGCAGATGGGTTCGGATTGTGAGGTCCGTGTCGGACTCGATCAGCAGGTGTTTCCCAACGCTTCGAACCTGTTCGATGCGGGCGCCGGTGAGCCGGGACGAGGTGGTGCGTATGGCAGGAGCGGAGCCTTTAACCGCGCTCAGCCGACGCCCGGTAAGTGCCGTGCCGACCCGTTGGGCGGCCCGGTAGATAGTGTCACCCTCAGGCATTTCGGAAGGTCAGGCCTCGGTGACCGAGTGCAAAGCCCGCTTCCTTCAGCAAGCCACCGAGGGGAGTTTGACTGATCGGTTCGTTGTCTGCAGTGAGGAGCTTCAATCCTTTGCGACGCCTGGCTACCTCGGCGATCTGGCCAGCGGCATCCGCCAGAAGGTTCATGTCTTCAGTGAAGGTGAGCAGTTTGCGATTCTCGAAGTACACGATCAGTCGGCCGGCCGAGAGCACCACGTAGGCACCGGCCGATCGAACCGCTCGGCCATGCTCATGCGACGGCCAATCCAGAGCCGCTCCGAAGGGGTTGGCCGGATCCGTAGCTGCAACGAGGATCGGATCACTGCCGGCATCGGTGCGGAGCCGATCCACGGCTCCTGGCAAAGCGAACTGAGAGCCGCCCAGTCCTTCGACGAAATAGCCGCGTCGGACTTTGCCGATGTCCTCCATCTGGCTGAGTATGGGATAGAGGGCTGAGAAACCGCCGGGGAAGTTCTCGCCAAGCACTGCTCGCCTGGTCAACACCCCGTGGCGGTCTAGTAGTTGGTCTGCCCACGCGGTGGCGCGCACGGTTGGTTCCGCTACCTGCTCGATCAGGTCCGACACCAAATACCAGCGGCCGGCCGCCGATGGAGGAAAGCTGCTCGATACGGACGGCCGACCCTTGCTGGCTTTCCTTGGTCGGGACGTCAACAAGGCCCGTACCGGGGCGAGCGTGTCATTCGTCACCTCGCCATGCCACACCAGATCCCAGAGTGCGTCGAGGGCCTCAGCGGGATCGCCGCCACCGCTGGTTTCATACAAGTCGCGGAAGAACGACGCCCCCCGGTCGCCCAGGTGTTGCCGTATGGCGCCGTGGAGTTGGCCGTCGAGTGGCTCGTCGGTCGACGGCAACGCCAGGAGAGGTAGTTGTTCGCGGAGGTAGAGCGACAATTTGCCGTCGCGGGCTCCCAGGGTGCCGCGCCCCATCCACACGACGTCACCGGTAACCATGAGCTGATCTAGGTCAGCAGGGGAGTAGCTGACCCGACTTGCCAGTACGTCTGTTTCGAGGACGGAAGCAGGGACGATGGCTCCCTGGAGGCGGCGAATCGCATCGAGCAAGGGACCGGTTCCGGCCCGACGTTTGGTGGTCAGGCCATTCCAGCTGACTGCCAGACGGGCAAGTGCTTCTGGCTCGGTCGGTTCGATCTCTTTGCGAAGGACCGCCAGCGACCGGCGCTTCAGTCTGCGGAGTACTTCGTTGTCGACCCACTCGCGATCGGTTCCTCCAGGCCGGAACTCGCCGGCGGTCACCCTTCCGGCGGCTTCGAGGCGTTCGAGGGTTGTGCTCACCACCGCGATTGGCAAGCCCAGCCGATGGCCGACATGCTCGTTGGTGAACGGGCCATGGGTCCTGGCAAACCGGCCGACCAGATCGCCGAGCGGGTCGCTGACCGGTTCGAGAAAAGCGTGCGGAACACCGGGCGGCATTTGCACGCCCAAACCATCGCGCAGGCGCGAGGCGTCTTCGATACTGGCCCAATGTTCGACGCCACCAATCGTGACACGAATGATTCGACGCGAGTCCTCCAACGTACCGAGCGCCTCCCGGGGGGTGTCCTCGGTTCTGACGTCGACTTCGGTCGTCGTCAAAGGTCCGAGGAGTCGTAGGAGATCGGCGATTCCCTCGGCCCCCTTCGCTCGATAACCGTCTGCCAAACGTTGCAACTCCAGTTCGACCGTGGCAACCACGTCCGTAGACAGGAGTTCTCGGAGTTCTCCCTCGCCGAGCAGTTCTCGCAACAGATCACGATCGAGGGTCAGCGCCGCCGCCCGCCGCTCGGCGAAGGGGGTGTCGGCTTCGTACAGGTAGGCGGCAATAAACGAAAACAGGAGTGAAGCGGCGAATGGAGAGGGGAGATCAACGTCGGTCTCAACGACGCGTACCTTACGCGCCCGGATATCTCCGAGAACTTCGACGAGCGCAGGGAGGTCGAAATCGTCTTGGAGAATCTCGCGATAGGTCTCGAGCATGATCGGGAAAGAACCGAATTCCCTCGCCACGGAAAGCAGATCGGCCGACTTGCGACGTTGCAGCCACAACGGGGTTCGGCTGCCGGGGCGACGTCGGGGAAGGAGTAGTGCCCGGGCGGCCGCTTCCCGGAACCGGGCGGCGAACAGCGCCGACTCGGCCACCCGATCGACGACCATGGCCTCGATCTCATCGGGGTCGATGAGCAAGTCCTGGGGGTTGGGAGGTTCGTCGGTGTCGGGGAATCGGAAGGCGATCCCATCATCGGCCCAGATGACATTCGGGTCGTGGCCATATTGTTCGGCGAACCGTTTGCCGAGAGCCATCGCCCACGGCGCATGGACCTTGGCGCCAAATGGTGAGAGCAAGACGAGGCGCCAGTCGCCTATCTCGTCCCTGAACCGTTCGATCACGATTGTGCGGTCGGTCGGTAGCGCGCCGACGGTCTCTTTTTCTTCGGCGATGTAGGCGAGCAGGTTCCGGGCGGCCAGGTGGTCGAGCCGATACTCGGATTGGAGGCGCACAAAGGCATCGTCGGGGTCTGCTGCAGCCATTTCGCGTACGAAGGCGCCTAACGCGCGCCCGGTGGACAGCGGCCGTCCCGCCTGGTCGCCGTGCCAGAACGGCATTTTGGCGCCGGGAGCGCCGGGGGCGGGGAGAACGATGACCCGGTCGTGGGTAATGTCAGTGATCTTCCAGGCCGTGGTTCCCAGGAGAAATACGTCGCCAACGCGCGATTCGTAGACCATCTCCTCGTCCAGTTCGCCAACTTTTCCTCCTTCTGGAAGCGTCACAATGTACAGGCCTCGATCAGGGATGGTCCCGGCATTTTGTACGGCGAGGCGCTGAGCCCCTGGCCGGGCTTCCAAGGCGCCTGTCACCCGATCCCAGGTGATCCGGGGGCGTAGTTCGGCGAACAGGTCAGATGGGTAGCGACCGGCCAGCATGTCCAGCGTGGCTTCGAAAGGACCACGGCCCAGGTCCGCATACGGGGCGGCCCGCCTGATGGTGTTGAAGACGTCGTCTACGGTGGATTCGTCGATCGACACCATGGCCACGATTTGCTGAGCGAGCACGTCCAACGGATTGCGCGGGATCTTGGTTGCTTCGACTAGGCGCTTGCGCATGAGGTCGGCGATCACCGTGCTCACCAGCAGATCGCCCCGGTACTTGGGGAATATCGTCATGGACGATGTGGCACCAACATGGTGGCCCGCCCGGCCCACCCTTTGCAGGCCCGAGGCCACGCTGATCGGAGCCTCAACCTGAACGACGTGGTCCACGGCGCCCATGTCGATACCAAGCTCGAGTGTCGAAGTTGCGACCACGGCAGGAAGATCACCACCCTTGAGTGCTTCCTCGATCTCGACCCGTTGCTCTCGGGCGACGGATCCGTGGTGGGCTCTCGACAGAGGTTCATCGGCGATTCGGTTGAGTTCGTTCGATAGGCGTTCAGCCAAGCGGCGACTGTTCGCGAAGACGATCGTCGAGGTGTTCTTCCTGATGGTTTCAAGGATTCTTGGGTACACCGCCGGCCAGATCGATCGGGTGTCCTGTGCTTCTGATGGTTCGCCATCCAACGGGACCGGCGAGGTCATGTCTTCGACAGGCACCACCACGTTGATGTCGAGATCCTTCTCGGTCGTGTCATCAACGATGGTCACCGGTCGCGGTTGCCAGTTGTCGCCGACGACCTCGCCGCCGGCCAGGAATCTGCCGATGGTTTCGAGCGGGCGCTGGGTTGCCGAGAGGCCGATCCGCTGGGGTGGGTGCTCGCAGATCTCTTCCAATCGTTCGAGCGATAGGGCTAGATGGGCGCCTCGTTTGGTTCCCGCCACGGCGTGGACTTCGTCGATGATCACCGTTTCGACAGACCGCAAGAACTCCCTGGCCTGGGAGGTCAGCAGCAGAAAGAGAGACTCGGGCGTGGTGATGAGGATGTCCGGGGGCGTGCGACGCATTCGCTGGCGTTCATTGGCAGGAGTGTCACCCGTACGTAACGCGGTGGTGATTTCAGGTAATTCGTCGAGTTCGAGTCGGGCAGCCGCGTGACGGATCCCACGGAGTGGGGCTCTGAGGTTGCGATCAACGTCATAGGCAAGCGCCTTTAGCGGAGAGATGTAGAGGACCCGGCATCGCTCTGCCCGGTCGGGGATCGGCGCATGGAGCAATCCGTCAAGTGCCCAGAGAAAGGCCGCCAGAGTTTTTCCCGATCCGGTCGGGGCGTGAATCAGTGTATGGGCGCCATCGGCGATCGCCTTCCAACCGTCCGACTGGGCGACGGTTGGTGCCTGAAATGACGCCTCAAACCACGCAGTGGTAGCCGGACTGAACGGTAATTGCATCCCCACATCGTAGGAGGATCCGCCCGATTGGTGAGCGGGCCGACCACAATGGGGCCATGGATATCGCCGTAAATCTTGTCGAGTCGTACCTCCGCCTGAATGGCTACCTGACGTTGAGCGAGATGGAGGTACAAAAGAAGGCGAAGTCAGGTCTATACGAGACCCTCACGGACGTCGACATTGTCGCATTGCGGTTCCCTGGCAGTATCTACGCCACCGACCCCCACGACGACGACTGTCGTCTGCTGCTCATCAACGACGACGTCCTGGCCCTGGAACCGGGAACGATTGACGTGATCATCGGTGAAGTCAAGCAGGGGGAAGCAGTCTTTAACCCGGGCCTCACGAGACACGAGGTCCTGCACACCGTTTTGCACCGGGTTGAGTGGATCTACGCAACGGAACTCGAACACGTCATCGGTCAGCTCACCGAGTCGGGAGTGTCGTCGGTTCCTGCCCGTTCGGGGGGCGTGGTCCGGACCCGGCTGGTGGCTTTCGGTCGGGCCGAACGGTCGAACCTAAACACCATTTCCCTATCTCATATCGTTCAGGAAATGGTCCGATTTATGGACGAGTTCGACGATGTCCTCCGACCCGCCCAATTCAAGGAACCGGCTCAGGCGTTTCTGCGACTTCTGGCCAAGACCGGCTTCAGTGTTACGAAGGAAACCTGGTAACGCGGGAGCGTCACAGCTGGACGTTGACCAATTCGAGAGCGGTCGCAGCCATATCGCCTTCGGTCTTGATGGTTGGAGCGTCCTCGGGTTGGATAAACCCAACGGCCACCCGGCACCAGTCGGTCGCCTGGCCGCGAATGAGCTGATCGGAGTCGGTTGGGCCAAACACCCACTTCGAATACTTCGGGCCCATAACTTCAACCCGTACCGAACCGTCGTATTCGACGCCAGCCTTGCTGAACGCATAGGGCAATGAAGCCCAGGCGAACCAGGCGATGTGTCGGAGGCGGAGTGAGTCTTCGATTTCCTCTTCTGAAACGATCGTCTCGTCTACCTCAAGCGCAAACGACCAGGCCTCGACCAGCTTGGCGGTAGCGAAAGTGCGAGCGCTCATCGTGCCATTGAATGTGGGAATACGGTCCGCGGGTTTGGCGCGGAACAGCTCTTCGATGACCTTGGCGCGAGCTCCGCGCCACACCTCGATGATGTCCTGGGAGCGCATGCCATCGCCGACCCGGATTGCTTTCTTGCGGATTCCGTCGATACCGCCCAGGGTGTCGAAATCAACGAGGGCCGTGCCTTCTTCGGCGAGAGCGTTGTAGGCGTAGCGCTCGGACTCAGACAGGTAGCTGACCAATTCGTGGATCGTCCAGCCGTTGCGAATCTTCTTCTTGTGCCAGTCGCGCGGATTGATCCGCTGCAACAGCTGGTCAAGTGCCTGTTCTTCGGCAACGAGGTCGGACAGTATTTCTCTCAAGGCACAAATATGGTAGTCGGATCCGTTACATCTCGCCGGAGGTTGGCTACCAAGGGCGGTCCTGTTGCTCGTCGGTAAACGCGGTACCCGGATGGACGATTTTGGGGGTGGCAACCCAGTCGTTGACCATGTTCACTACGGAACGGAGCCGGCCGTAATGGTGGCGATCGAAATGCAACTGAAGTCGGCCCGCCTCCAGGTCGTCGCCGTCACGTACCTCGGCGTTGCTCGGGTCGACCGACTCGATGGCGCCAGACACCAGGATGTCGCTGAACTGATCGTTCAACTCAGCCAGCTGGTCTGGCGTCGGACCTTGCGCGACCCGCAGGATGAGCTTGCCGTCGACATAACGCTGGGAGCGGTAGTTGGCGTAGAAGTGGCATATCTCGTCGGCAGCGGCGATCGGGTCGTCGGTGATCAGATACAAGTTCTGATCTTCGGGGGCAATCAGTTCGGAGCCGACGAGCTCGTCGACGACGAACTCGTTCCAGCGTTCCCAATACTTTGATTGTTCGGACCCGACCATCACGATGGGATGGAGATCGGACTTCCCGGTTTGGGTGAGCGTGAGTAACTCGAAGGCTTCGTCCATCGTGCCAAACCCGCCAGGAAACAAGGCAAAGGCCGACGATTCTTTGACGAACCCGAGTTTTCTCGTGAAAAAGTACTTGAAGTTGATCAGCTGATCCGGGGGTATGAATGGGTTGGCGTTCGATTCGAACGGCAACCGGATGTTCACTCCGTAGGACGCATCCATCCCGGCGCCTTCGTTCCCAGCCTCCATGATGCCGGGTCCGGCACCGGTGATGACCGCCCAACTGCGCTCGACCATGACTTCGGCGAAGCGTTTCGCCATGTGATACTCGATGTCGGTGTTCGGCGTTCTCGCCGATCCATACATCGTTACTTTCGGGCGGTGTCGATCACGCGAGAACACGAGCATGGAATACCGCATTTCTTTGAGTGCGGTGTTGACCAACTTCAGGTCACCACGTTCAGCGCCATCGCGGTACAACTTCAGGGCCGTGATGATGATTTCGGCGGCCAGGTCTTCGTTGGGTTTTGGACCGGCCTGGGCCACGAGTGCGGCCACAGCCGCGTCGATTTCTTCGTTGCCCATTTCATATTTGCGCATCGACTTAGGCTAGCCCCGTATAGGGTTTTTCCGTTGGTCCCTTGCGTACGACGGCGTTCCAAACCGTTTCGTAGTGATCCTGGTCGTATTCGTCGACGTGAGGAAGTACGAACTCCTCCCAGGACCTGCGCAACGGATCCGCCGTTTCGGAAAACATCTGCAGGCCAGTTGGGAGACGGTCGAGGGTTCCTCGCAGGCTCATGGGTGTTTCGACGCGGGTTCCGGCGTCGGATTGCTCGAACGACTCGTTGATTTCGCTTGCCAAGCGGGCAATCGCCTCGACGTAAGGGTCGGCCAGTGTTGGGTAGCGTCGGGTGATCATGGCTCGAAGCTGATCGGCGTTCGGGAAGCGCTTATGCCAGATAACCCACCGGTCGGCGAACGCCTTGTTGAGGGTCTGGGTTCCTGCGTAGTCCCGCAGATCGGTCGGATTCATGGTGCCGAAGAGGCGGACGTCGTCGCGGAGTTCGACGTTCTCGCCGTTCGGCAGGTCGATGGCCTGGTACCGGTCGAGCAACCCGTGGAGAGCGAACAGCGTTTCGGCGCCGGCAGCATTCAACTCGGAGAGGTTCACCAGCGCTGGTCCGCGCAAGGCCCGGGTGATGTCGCCGTCTTCCCAGCGTGACTCGGTCCCGCCCTTGCCGTCGCCATGGAGTTTCGTTGACCCAATCAGGGTGATATCGCGTACTTCACCGGTGAGAGGGATTCGGAAGTACGGGAGTTTGATAAGCGCCGCGAATTGTTCGATGTCGTGATCCTTGCCGGTGCCCATGTGGCCCCGAACCGCCACGTGGAGCGGCACGAAGGCGTCTGAGCTCTCGCGACGAACTTTCTCGACCTGTGCAAAGCGGTACAGCATCCCGAGGTCAACGTAGTGAGGATCGGGGTCGGGAATCTTGTTCATCCGGTGCTCGTAGTCCGGGATGGATTTAGGAACCTTGAACGTCTCAAGTTCGATGGCCTTCCCTTCCCCGGTGGGATCCTTGAATACAACCGTTTCAGACATGCGTCGTTTCCTTCCAGTTAAATTCGGACGAGAACGTCCGGCTTGAAAATCCTTCGGTGATAAGCGACTTACGTAGCGAGCCTTTGACTCCCTCGATCACTGACCTCGCCAAGGTCTCGGGGCGTTCGACGATTTGATACCGGGAGTACACGGTCTCAACCGTGTCCTCGCCAATGCCGATCCCCAACACGATCGTTCCGTTGGCCTCGGCCCGCTTCACCGCCGCCTGGAGCTCAGCACTCGAGCCCCTGGTCATACCGTCAGCCAGGACCACGAGAACCCGGACCGTGGCTCCCAGGCGGGCCATCCGTTCGGCAGCATGGGTGACATTGAACTCGTCGACGTTGGCCCCTTTTGAAAACATCGAGATGGGAGGCGCCTCGCGTGGTTCTCGCCTGGCGTACTCGGCGGCCGTACGGGCGTCGGCGGCGGAAAAGAACAGTCCGGCCATGGCGTCGCTCACCGATCGCCACCGTTGCTGAAAAGACTTGATCATGTAGTGATTGACTGTTGACGAGAGTCGGTCGGCGCTCGAGCCTTGGGTCCGACGCAACCCGCTGGTGGTTCGCGACGAACGGCGGGTGTACTCGTATTCGTTGTCGAGCGGCTCGGCGGCGAATGATCGATTGAATAACGCCACCTCGAAATCTATCTGGAGCTCGTCGCAGAGTTGGGCGAGTGACCAAGCGCCGAGTGTGGCGGCCGCCAGCCCCCACGGTGACTTCCGGCTGGTGCCGTCGAGCGACCGCGGTTGCAGCATCGACGCCGATCCATCGATCAGCAGGCTGACGGCATACGAGCGACGGGTTCTCCTGGCCCGCCGTTCGTACATTCGCTCGTAGAGTCCTCCGGCAAGCAGCAACGGAGCATGCGGTGATAGGTCCCCGGCGTCGAAGCCTGACTGAAGGCCGCGCCGCTGGTTTGCTGCGAATAGGGGGAACAACTCGCCCGAGATCCGCCCTTGTGCCATGTGCCAGCGCCGGGTGGCTTCCTTCAGCCGGTCCCGTCCCTCCGGAGCCCACTGGCGGAATCGGTCAGGGAAAGGAACAACGATGAGTTTGCCGGCCTGACCCGAAGGGAGGTAAACCGTCGGCGCTTGGGATACCTTGAGAATCTGGTCAGTGGACTCCTGGCTGGCAACTTCCGAGGGAGCGCGCCGCATCGATTCTCCGGCTCGCGCATCCGAGGCCTTCCGGGTTTTTTCATAGGTCTCGCTGTCTTGCAGGATCGGGGTGAGTAGTCGGACTTCGTCGACGCCGTCGGCGATCGATGATTCGTCGAGTTCTTCGCGAGCCTTTTTCTGGCCGGAGGTTTCGGTCTCCGATGATGGCGTCACGATCTTGTGCAGCTTGGCAACGTTCAACAGTTGAAGGGCCAACGTGCCGATCTCCCACGGATCGGTGCTCTCGGCTGCCGCCTCGATGAAGGGGGCCGCATCTGCCAGGGCGACTGCCACCCGACCATCCGTCTTCTTTTCGAGATAGTCACGGTCCACGTGGCCGCCCAGCAGCATGAAGCAGGCGATCCCGAACTGGGTCAGCGGCTTGGATTCGGACAGGGCCTGGCTGAGCGCCGCTACGTACATATCCGTCAGGACTGACCGGGCTCCGGGATACATCTCGAGACCCTGTCGCTCCTGCCGGGCGTCTTCCAGAGCGAAGAACAGCGCCTCGGCTGCTCCGCCGCCCGCTCGTCCGAGGGCGTCGAGCAAGTCGAATTCGCCCTCGGGTATTTCGTCGTTTTCAGAGAACCACTGGCGGGGGAGTGGTCGGCGTTCGTCGAGGTTCGTCGACACAAGGTGCACAACTTCGTGCAGAGCCGAGGCCAGGGCGACTTCCTCGGGTGTAACGGGGGCTCGGCGCGAATAGGCCGCTTGGAAGATGCCGGGGTTCACGACGATCTCGCTGTCAGAGCTCCGGGCCTCGGACCCGAGACGGACCCGCAGTTCTGGATTGCCGCACAGTGTCCGGGCAAAACGGGTGACCGCCGGAGCGACGCGTTGGTACCGTTCGACCACCTTTTCGATGGCCCGGTCCTCGGCCGGCAGTATCTCAGTCAACATGGAGCGGTCGCGCATTAGTCGCCCATTGTCTCACGCCCGTCAAATTGGCGAAAACCGGATTCGGCGGTTTCTGTGGAGGTGCTGGACCGCTCAACTGCCTGGCGATCTATCATGGCGAGCCATGCACTATGACCTAACGACGCTCCCGAACGGGCTACGCGTCATCACCGAGACCATGCCGGGTATTCGATCAGTCGCCGCAGGCGCCTGGGTCGACACCGGAACCCGTGACGAATTGACCAACGAGGCTGGCTCGTCGCATTTCCTCGAACATCTGCTGTTCAAGGGTTCCGAGCAGGTGTCAGCCGTTGAGATTTCGCGTACTTTTGATCGGATGGGCGCACAATCGAACGCGTTCACGTCCAAGGAGTACACCTGCTTTTGGGCAAGACTCCTCGATGATGACCTTGACGTAGGAATGGAAATGCTCGGGGAGATGCTGCAGCGTCCCGCGTTCCGGTCCGACGAAATCGATTCTGAGCGTCATGTGGTGATGGAAGAGATCAACATGTCCGAGGACGATCCGCAGGATGTCGTGTTCGAACGATTCACCGAAGCGGCCTTCTCGGGACACGTACTCGAAATGCCGATTCTCGGAACCCGGGAGTCGATCATCGGGATGAGCCGGGACGACATCGTCGGATATTGGAAGCGCCGTTACGGCGCCGGATCAACGGTTTTCGCCATCGCCGGAGCGATCGAGCACGATCAGGCTGTCGAAGTGGTGAGCAAGTACTTTGGGGATTGGAGTGGCGCATCGGTTCCGCACGAATGGGCCGACCACGCGTTCCAATCAGGCGTCAAGGTTGATGTGAAAGATACCGAACAAGCCAATCTGGTCGTCGGTGGGGAAGGTATGGCCAGAGGGGACGACCGGCGTTTTGCCTTTGACGTGCTCCATCATGTTCTCGGCGGTGGCATGTCGTCACGGCTCTTCCAGACCATCCGCGAAGAGCGTGGCCTCGCGTACTCCGTTTACAGTTTTGCTCTTCCCTTTGCCGACACCGGGGCCTGGGGCGTTTACGTGGGCACTACCCCGGATCAGATCGACACAGTTATGGATCTCGTCAACCTCGAACTGAACGCGATGATGGCCGAGGGGATCACGGACGAAGAACTCGATCGGGCCAAGTCGAACATGCGCGGTTCTATGGCGTTGGGCTTCGAGGATGCGAATTCCCGGATGGTCCGACTGGGAAAGCGGGAGCTGACCGGTGGAGAGCATATCTCCATTTCCGAACACATCGCCCGGGTTGATGAGGTAACTCGTGATGACGTTGTCGACGTTGCTCAGGCGTTGTTGAGTGGTCCACGGGTAATCGGAGCCGTGGGACCCTTCGAAAAAGCCAACCTGGAGTCGTATCTGACATGATGCGCGTGGCGGTCTCAGGGGCGTATGGGCGTATGGGTCAGCTGGCATGTGCCGTTGTCGACGCCGCTCCGGATCTGCTGCTCGGGCCGCTCTATGCCCCGGGGCATGCCGAGGATGAGCTCTTCGGGCAGCCGGTTATTGACAATGCCGCCCGGGTGGCCGATGCCGATGTGGTTGTCGAGTTTTGTACTCCCGAGGCCGTACTCGAGAATCTGGCAAAGTGGCACGATATGGGCGTTCATGCCGTGGTCGGAACTTCGGGATTCGATGAAGATCGGATCGCCAAAGTGTCTGAGATCTGGACTGGCGAAATCTCGCGCTGCCTGATCGTTCCCAATTTCGCAATCGGTGCGGTCTTGATGATGCGGTTCGCCGAACTGGCCGCACCGCACTTCCCGGCAGCTGAAATCATCGAGCTGCACCATGATCGCAAAGCCGACGCTCCCTCCGGTACCGCACTCAACACAGCCGAGCGTATTGCCGCCGCCCAGCCGAATCAGGTTCGATCAGTCAAGCCAAGCAGCGGGGCTGACGGGGCGATCGGAACGGACGTCAACGGTGTCAGGGTCCACTCGGTTCGCCTCCCGGGGATCGTCGCCAACCAAGAGGTCATTTTCGGAGCCGTCGGCCAAACCCTGACGATCCGCCATGACACCACCGATCGAACCGCCTTCGGGCCGGGGATCGAATTGGCAATTCGCCACGTTGCCAGCCTCAGCGAAGCGGTGACCGTGGGCATCGATGGCCTGCTCTGATCAGAGGATCGACCCGGTCGGTTCCACAAACTGGCTGAGTGCCAGGCCATAGGCGATCGCTACACCCAGAATGATCAGCACTACGCGGACGTAGCGAGAAGGCGGAACGCGCTGGCCGACCATCCAGGCGGCTGAAATCCATACGAGGGCGTCGAGCGGCCAGGCGAGGACCAGTTCGGAGCCGAAGAGCGCGAAGAAGCCCGAGACCGGCAGGCCGGCGAAATAGAGAGCGAAATTCGTCGTGGCGATCCCGATCCACGCGGTGACGATGGCGAACGTCACAAATGTCAAGAGGACCGCTAGCGCTGGTCCACATCCGCCAGCAGGCTCGTCGGCGAAGGCAGTGGGTTCAGACAAATCAGAACCGTGTAAATTCTGACAGGCTCGCCCCGATGGCTACGAACGCAATGAGGGTGATCACGATACTCAGAATCGTCATGATCGTTATGATGGCGAAGTACGTATTGAGATTGCTGGCTGCCTTCTCGAGCGACTCAAGTGAGCCGGTCCGACGGGCATTCTCCAGAGACGTATTGGCTTTGAACAGCATGACGGCCATCCAGATCACGACCGCCGCGAACGGGATCGTGAAGATGCCGAGGATGAGAAAGACCCCGCTCAAACCCGTCACGATGCCGTTGACGATCAACCACAGTGGTTTCGGCATCTTCGCGGCGATTCGCTGGACGGTGCCCTGGTCAGACTGGACGACAGGCGCTGCGGAAACGGGACTCGGGGACCAAGTGGCGGCAGTCGTCGCTCCAGTTACTCCAGCCGCCGGCACGGTGGGGCTGGGGCTCGTGTCACCTGGTGGGACCCCCGTGAGGGTTGATGGGATGGGGTCGCCAGGGGAGGGCACATCGGCCACCGGTTCGGTAGCTAGCGCATCCATAGTCGGTGTTTCGACATCGGACGGCGACGGCACGTCTGGAGCGGAAAACAGGCTGGACGTATTGACGGTGGCCCAATCAGCCATTCCGGTCGTCCAGTAATACTCGGTTCCGCTCACCTGACCGCTGGTCACCAAACTCTGCAGTTCGGCGAGGTCGATTGGTCCGTGTCGGTCTGTTCCCTGTGTGTAGTAGTACTCAGCCATGGCAACAGGCTACGCGCTCGAGGCGACTACGCCACGGATTGTTAGCCCTCGTCGACCGTTATGGACCCGATCACGATGTCCGTTTCTGGCCGATCACCCGGTCCGGTCGGCGTGGCAGCGATCGCATCCACGACATCCATTCCCGAGAGCACCTCCCCGAAAATCGTGTACGCGTAGGGAAGCCCCACGTCTTGATGGACGATGAAGAACTGGCTCCCATTGGTGTTCGGACCGGCGTTCGCCATGGCGAGGATCCCCCTCGTATAGGGGCGAGGGTCGTTGAGTTCATCGGCGAAGGTGTAGCCAGGCCCGCCGCGGCCGGTAGCGGTGGGGTCGCCAGCTTGGGCAACAAACCCGGGGATTACCCGATGGAAAATGACCCCGTCGTAGTACCCCTCGTTGGCCAGGAACACGAAGTTGTTGACGGTGTTGGGGGCCGTGTCGGCGAACAGTGAAATCACGATGTCGCCCAGGTTGGTGCGCATCGTGGCGGTGTATTGCGCAGCTGTGTCGATGGTCAGTTCAGGTGGCGCACCGAAGGACTTCGGGGCGCCACCCGTCGCAGCGGTCGTGGCGACCGTGGTGGTTGGCGGGGCTGGGCCGGTCGTCACGCCCTGGGACGCATCCGACGAGGCACCCGCCGCGTCGAATTGGTCGACTTGCTCGACGGTTTCGCCCGCCCCGCACGCCGTCAAGGCGACCGCGAGGAGGGTGATCCAGAAGGTGCGCTTGGCCACCGCTAGATCTCGATGATCTCCACCGAGGAGATTACGCAGTCGGTGTGGGGACGGTCGCCAGGGCCGGTAGGGGTCGTTGCAATCGCATCGACCGCCTCGATCCCGTCGAGCACCTTGCCAAAGATGGTGTAGTCGTTCGGAAGTCCGGCGTCCTTATGGACGATGAAGAACTGGCTTCCGTTTGTGTTTGGTCCAGCATTGGCCATCGCCAGGGTGCCGCGACTGTACGAACCGCCAGAGTCGAGCTCGTCCCTGAACTTGTAGCCAGGTCCGCCGCGACCGGTCCCGGTCGGGTCGCCGCCCTGAATCATGAATGACTCGATGACGCGGTGAAAGATGACGCCGTCGTAGAAGCCGTCTCTAGCCAGAAAGACGAAGTTGTTGACCGTCTGTGGGGCGTTTACCGCGTCGAGTTCGACAGTGATGTCACCGTGGTTGGTCTCAAGCTTGGCGGTATAGGACTTGTTGAGATCGATGGTGAGCGCCGGAGCGGCATCGTATTGGGAAGCCATGACGGCCTTTCATGGGTAGGGAGTCGGTTGGAAACCGAAACGGGGACATTAGCCACCTGCGTGTCCGTTTGAGAAAGCGATGGTCGTGCGAAGTAGCTAGTAGAGCGCGTTGGCCAGACGTTTCCGATAGACGCCGACGAGCGGATGGTCCGTACCGAGCATGTCGAATATCTCGATCATCGCCAGCCGGGCCGGATCACTGTCGTCGTCGCGTTCTGCCACTGCATCAAGTAGAACGTCGAATCCAATCTCGGGTTGTCCGGCACCAGCGAGAGCCTTGGCGTACGAAACGCGATTCTCAATGTTGGGGTCTTCCGAGAACGCTGTCGCGTACGAGTCAAGATTCGCAGCTGCCGTCGACATGTTGGCCATGGCGACGAGCCGTTTTGTCTCGTCATCAGGAGTCAGTGTTGAGAGAACCTCGAGCGCCTCCTGCATTCGATCGGTATCGATGTAAAGCATGGCGAGGGTTTTGGCGGCGTCTTCGCTGGCGCGAGCTGTCAAAATGGCCCGCAGGGCGCTTTCGGCTCCGGTGACGTCACCGGTGTCGAGGAGATCGAGCGCCGCTTCGACCTCGGGATCGGTCGTCGGCCCGACGAATTGTTCGATAAAAGCCCGGAGCTCGGCTTCGGACACCGCTCCCGAGAATTGACCTACCGGCTGGCCACCTACGAACGCCACCACGGTCGGAATGCCTTGCACTTTCATCTTCTGTGACAGTTCCTGGTTGGCGTCGACGTCGATTTTGACGAGCTCGAAGGCCCCTCCGTATTCGGCTGCGGCTGCCTCAAGCAGAGGGCTGAGGGTCTTACAAGGGCCGCACCACTCCGCCCAAAAGTCGACCAGGACAGGGACCTGGGTAGATCGATCAACGACCTCCGTCATGAATTGGGCTTCGGCGACATCTTTTACATAAGGATTCGGCATACCAGAACTCTAGTGGCCGTCTCGAGATGGTTTTTCGGGTACAACGCGCCGGAACGAGTGAGCAACGCGTGTAACCTCATAGCAATGCCAGACGGAACCCCGACTCCCACGCAGGCACCTTTCGGTGCTGTCATCACGGCCATGATCACTCCGTTCGGATCTGATGGGGCAGTCGACTTTGACCAGTTCCATAGATTGTGTCGGTTCCTGATCTCGCACGGCTCGGACGGCCTGCTTGTGTCTGGCACAACCGGTGAATCTCCGACGCTGACAGCTGTCGAGAAATTGGCGCTGTACTCCGCCGCCGTTGACGCGGTTGGTGGAAAAGCACCCGTCATCGCCGGAACTGGAACTTATGACACGAGGGCTTCCGTCGAGGCAACGAAGGCTGCGGCCGACCACGGGGCCGATGCGATTTTGGCTGTCACGCCGTACTACTCGAAACCGAGCCAGCGGATGCTGATCGCCCATTTCAACGCAATTGCCGACGCCACAGAGCTACCGGTGATCGTCTACAACATCCCCGGCCGGACGTCCTGCCTGGTCGAGATTCCAACGCTCGTTGAGCTCGCTCGGCACCCCCGCATCGTCGCGACCAAGGACGCCGTTGGCGATATTGGGTTCTCGACGAGGGCGCGGCAGCGACTGCCTGAAGGATTTGCCATCTACTCGGGCGACGACTCCATGACGTTACCGATGATGTCCGTAGGTGGCTGCGGGGTCATTTCGGTAGCTAGTCATCTTGTTGGAAATCAGATCAAGGCGATGGTGAGTGCGGCTTCCGCCGGCGATCTTCCCGAAGCCACCCGACTACACGACCAGCTCATGCCAACCTTTGAGGGGTGTTTTATCGAACCAAATCCGGTACCGCTCAAAGGAGCCATGGCGGCGCTTTGGGAACCAATGGGCGCGCCGCGTCTACCGCTGCTTCCAGCCCTGGATGCCACAACCGCCTCGCTTGTCGCGGCCGTTGGTAAGGCGCAATCTCTGTGAGTGTAAAAATCACATTCCTGGGCGGACTGGGAGAGATCGGTCGCAACTGCGCGGCCATCGAACACGATGGCAAAATCGCGCTCATCGACTGCGGGCTGATGTTTCCTGAAGCAGACATGCTGGGCGTCGACCTCGTGTTCCCAAACTGGGAATGGCTCATCGAACGTAAGCGCGATGTCGAATGCGTCATCGTGACCCACGGACACGAAGACCATGTTGGTGCTTTAGCCTATTTCCTCAAGGAGTTCCCGGGTGTTCCGGTCTACGGAACGCAACTCTCGGTGGCGCTCGCACGGGGCCGTGTCGATGAGATTGGTGTCGAAGCCGAGTTCATCGGTTGTGAGGACAACCGATGGGTCGAACACAAGCCTTTCGGATTCATGTTTGTCCCGGTCT
>JAGXFS010000138.1 GCA_024637275.1 Acidimicrobiia bacterium | reverse complement strand
TCGAGCAATACATTCGTGACGCCAAGATCGACACCGTGTACGAAGGCACGACGGGCATCCAGGCCATGGACCTGTTCTTCCGCAAGATTGCTCGCGACCAGGGGGCGACTCTGACCCGGATGGCCAGTCAGATCGTGGAGTTCGTCAAAGGCGGCGGGGACGACGATGTTCTCTCGTCTGAACGCGAATTGCTCGGCAAAGCGCTCGATGACGTGCAAGGTCAGCTCGGAGTTTTGGTCGGTTACCTGATGGCGTCTGTGCAAGACCGTCCGGAGATCTACAAGGCCGGGCTCCATCTGGACGGACTACTCGAGTCGCTTTCGGAGGTCGTCATTGGCTGGCTGCTCCTCCGGCATGCCGAGATCGCCGCAGCCAAACTGCCAACCGCTACCGGCGATGACGTGTTCTTCTACGAAGGGAAGGTTGCTAGCGCCCGTTTCTTCGTCATAGACGCGTTGCCGAAAGTGGCCATTCGAAGAGCAGCTGCCGAGGCCGAAAATGGGGCGCTTATGTCACTACCCGACGAGGCTTTTTAGCCGTCCCCGTAGTTGGGGATCGGCTCAAGACTGGTCAGGATGGCCAGCGCCTGGTTCCGTGTGGCTTCGTCCGCTTCGGATCCGATCGCGCTGATGACTTCAAGTGGCACGCCGTTGTAGACCAGAGTATCGACGCGAATCTGAGCATCGATACCTCGCAAGCAACTCGACGCATAGTCCGGAACGATCGGACCAAGCCTGCCCTCGTCAAAATATGAGGGCCACTGCCGGTCTGGTCGTGTCTGACTTGCCGTCACTGAAAGCACGACGTCTTCGGCCCCCATATTCCTGATTGCCGCCGCCGGGAATTGGCCGCATGATTGGCCGTCGTCCACCGGGGATTCGAAAGTCGCGACCGTCAGGATGCTGGAGCGATCGGGATTCTGGTCCGACGCAAACCAACCGGTCGGATAGGCAAATTGCCAGCTCCCCTGGGTGCGATTTGTCCACTGCGTCGCCGGAACGGAGAGTATCTCGACCCGGGCGGAGTATCGATCGTCCACCAGAACCTCGATGTCCGCACCGGTCGAAACGATGTTGACCGTTGACGGCGCGCCGAAGGGTTCGCCCGGGATCTGCCGGTGACGTCGAGCACTCTGGCCGTCAGGGGAGTTGTTGCCAGCGATGCCAGGCTTTAAGTAGTAGCTCAGCGGGGGACTGAGATCCACCACCAGATTCCCACGAATGTCCATTGGAGCGATGAGCTGACCGACTTCTTCTGGACTCAGCTGCGAATCTTCTGGCACCTTTAAGACGAAGCTGTAGAAGCCTCCGATGATGCGGACGGTCCTGTCTTTTACCTCGACGCGAGGAGCCCGTCGGTGCGGCGAGATCGACCAGAGCTGACGACCAAACGGTTGGTCAGGACCCAGTGAGATTGCCGAGCCTACATCGAGGTAATCCTGTTCAGGCAGGCCATCGATGGCGTACATGGCGCCGTCGCCCAACCAGCCCACGATCTCGGTGATGACTGGTGCCGGACAAACCTTTTCAAAAGTCCTGTCGTACAGGGAGTCTTTGGTTAGGTCGACGGCCGTGCATCCACCAAACAGGAGGTCGTCGATCTTGTAGGCGGTTCCGGCTTCGGTATTCAAGACAAGGATGGGTTCGTCGAGGTTGGGCGAGGCGACCTCGTTCAACAGGTCCTTCATCGTCATTGGTACCTCGTCCCATGTGATAGTTGGACCTCCGGAACTGAGAACGAGATTGATTTCGTCATAATCGAATACTTGCGCACCGGCCGGCGGTGTCTGGGCCGATACGGTTCCGATCTTCACTTGCGGGTTGGCGATCCAACTGGCGCGATCAACCGCCCGCCGATCGAGGCCGGCGTCGCGGAGTTGGTTCCCGGCGCCGATCAGGCTGCTTCCCTGCAGATCGGGCATTACCGCGATCGCGAGTCTCGGCGGTGTCGTGACCTCGGCCGGGTTCGGGGTGGGTGAGTCGATTGATCCAAGGAGTAGCCAGGCTGCGACAACGGCACAACCGGCCGCGACGAGCAGAGAACCGGTAGGTCCTCGGCGAGCAGGCGGTTCCTCGTCGTAGAGGATTCTTTCTTGATCGGCCATCGCCTGTCGATTGTATGGCGTCCAACCCTTTACCGGTTATTGAGGTAATCCGGCAGTGCTTCAAGACTGTCGAGGATCACGAACGCCTGTTGGCGCGTCTCTACGTCGGTGTCGGGTCCGAACCCGATGACGATGTCGAGTGATCTTCCGTCATAAAAGCGGCTGCTCGTTCTGATTTCGGCATCCAGGCCGTCAAGGCAATCGGGATCGGGGTCCAGCGCAGAAACGGGTCCGACATCCTCGGGGTCAAAGTGCTCGAGCCATACGCTGAAGTCGACGGAACTGCCATGAGCCACGTAAACGAGGGCATCCGTGGGGCCCACCTGACGGAGTAAACCGACCGGGTAGAGGCCGCACAGTTCCCCGGTACCGGTTGGCACAAAAGTGGTCGCGCTGACCAGTTCCATCTCTGACAACTCGCCCGACTGCCATATCTGCGGCAGGGCGTGCTGCCAGTCGGTGTCTCCTGAATCCACTCGCTTCCAGCTGGTAGGTATCAGAGTGGTCACTTCGGTGCTGTCGACAAACGCCGGGCTGATCGTGATCCACGACTCGGTTTCGCTGGTGATAACGTCCGCATTGTCGAACCGTACGAGGGCGCTGCCGAAGTCCGACTCGACGAGTCCGGGGTGGCCAAACGTCAATGGTTCGGTCAAGTTCAAAACCAAGTTCCCGCGAATGTCGATCGGTTCAATGAGTGAGGAGATCTGGCTGGCGAGTTCAAACTGGCCTGCGGTCCACACGAAGTACTCGTCATAGCCACCGACGATCCGGATTCCGTTGGCCTCGACCGTGACAGCAGGAATGCGACGCACACTCCCAACGACCGACTGGATGTCCCAGAACTGCTCGTCGAGTTGCAGGAGTGCCGAAGACGACTTGTGACCCTGGCGGGGAAGCCCTTCGATCGCATACATGCCTCCGTTCGGCGTCCAGCCGATGATCGTTTCCGGGGGACCGACCTTGCAGAGACCGACGAAAGTTCGATCGTAGAAGGCGTTCTGCGCCAGTTCAACGGCGTCGCACGGCCCGAACAGGAGGTCGTCGGTTTTGTACACGCGACCATTCGCGGTTTCGACCATCAGGACAGGTTCGGACCGGTCCGGGGTGTACTGGGTGGACCGGTCCGGGGTGTACTGGGTAGCGATGAGTTCCTGCAGATCCATCGGCACCTCGTCCCAGCTGATCACCGGACCGCCGGCGCTCATAACGAGGGTCACTACGTTGATGTCAAAGACCTCCGTGCCGGCGGGAGGGGACTGCATGAAGGCCGCCCCGGCAGGGATCTCCGGGTTGGCCAGCCACCTGGCCTGGCTGACGATGGTCGAATCGAGTCCGGCATCTCGGAGGAGATCCACGACTTCGATGAGGTCGCGGCCGACCAGGTCAGGCATGATCGCCAAGGGTTGTTGAGCAGGAGCGGTGATATCTGGCAGGGAATCCGATGGTACGTCGACGGGCGAACCCACCGAACCCAGGAGCGCCATCGCTGCGACGACGGCCACTGCGGCAGCGATGAGCGTTCCGATTTTGGCCGCAGGACGTTCGGTCTGGTCCTCGAGAACGATGCGATCGTCGTCTGCGTTCACCAGCCGATGTTAGGGGCGGGTCGCGCTAAAAGGAACCGAGTGCGTGCCTGGCAACGACCTTGATCCGGCCGGTGGTTGGTCAGAGTGTGGCGACTTTGCTCTGCACCATGATGCAAGGACCCGCCAGATACTCGAACTCGTTTGCTTCGAGGTAGTCGACGATCGACGAGCTTTCGCTGCCCGGTTGATACCAGATTCGTTTGTAACCAAGCTCGTTCGCCTGTTCAGCGATCGAGATGCCGATATCGGCCGGGACGACGACATCGATGATGTCGGGCTGGCTCGGTAAGTCTGCCAGCGTTGCATACGCCGGGTCGCCGTCGACAGTCTGCCTGGTCGGGTTCACCGGGAAAACGCGATAGCCCTTGCGCTTCAGGTCGCGGTAGATCTTGCCACCGAACTTGAAGGGATCGTCGGTGGCACCCACGATCGCGATCGTCGAGTTGTGGTCGGCAAGCAGTTCCTCAAAAGCACTCATGTTGCGATCCAGGCTAGCGATATTGTTGAACGAACTCGGCAAGGAATTCGAGCTGTTCGGCAACTTCGGCCGGTTCGCCTTGAGGGAGTCCGAACAAAGCGCGGGCAAAACCCGCCTCAATAAGCGGGTCGATGTACTTCGTCTCTGGTCGGACCTGGAAGACGCCAAGTTCTATCGTCGCGGGGTCCCGTCCGGCTTCTTTAGCTGCCTTCCGGAGGTGGGTTACTTGTTCGAGGACGGGAGTTCGGCTGGCGATGGGCATCCAGCCGTCACAAAATTCAATGATGTGCTGGAAGGTTTTCGGTCCGCCCGAGGAACCGAGAATCACCGGCGGGTGAGGCTTGGTGGTCGGTTTGGGCCAGGACCAGCTCGAAGAGAAGTTGACGTGGTCGCCGGCGAAGGCTGCTTCGTCCTTCGTCCATAACTCTTTCATGGCGAGGATCTTTTCTCGGACCACGGCTCGCCGTTCGGCGTATTGCACTCCGTGGTGGGCCATCTCCTCCTTGTTCCAGCCGTATCCGATTCCGAATAGGAGGCGTCCGTTGGAAATCATGTCGAGCGAAGCGACTTCCTTCGCCAGCCAAATCGGGTCGCGCTGGGCGACGAGGGTGATGCCCGTCCCGAGCTTGAGAGTCGTGGTGACTGCGGCGGCTGCCGCCAGTGCTACAAACTGATCGTGGGTACGCCAGTATTGCTCGGGTAGCGGTGGCGCCCCCGCTCTCCCGCCCCAGGGGGTGGTGCGATCAGTGGGGATGTGGCTGTGCTCGGGGAACCAAAGCGACTCGAAGCCGAGGCCCTCGGCCCGCTTTGCGAGTTCCATCGGCTGCATCGTCGTATCGGTCGGGAAGATATTGACGCCAAATTCCATCCCGCCACCCTACCAACCCACTTGATCGCTGGAACCCTGGGTTCAACCCTGGGTTCGTACGCCCGATATCGGGCGTCGGGACCCCAAGAACAGGAAACGAAGGGATAGCTGCAACCCTGGGTTAAACCCAGGGTTGTGGTGCGCGGATTCCGATAGTTGTGGCCCGGAGAATGCCCGGTTTGGAGCAGCTGGAACCCAGGGTTCAACCCTGGGTTCGTACGCCCGATATCGGGCGTTGGGACCCCAAGAACGAGACGGCCAATTGCCTTGCGCAATGGCATCCAGCTTGTCCAATTCAATTCACCGCTGGATCAAGAACCGTTCCCAGGCGACCCTTGGGAAGTCGTTTCAGCTCGTCCGGCGCTGCCGAGCGCTACCGTTGACGCATGACTACCACGTCGATCAGGACCTGCCCGCTCTGTGAGGCCACCTGCGGTCTCGAGCTGACCATCGAGGAGGGCTCAGTCAAGGTAATTCGGGGCGACAAGGACGATGTTTTCTCCCATGGGTTTATCTGCCCGAAAGGCACCACACTCGGCCGACTGCACGAGGATCCGGACCGACTCAGGGCGCCGCTCATTAAGAAGAACGGAGAGTTCGTCGAGGTGGGATGGGATGAGGCTATCGCCGCCGCCGGATCAGGGCTTCGCCGCATCATCGGCGAACACGGTGCATCGGCCACGGCCGCCTACGTTGGGAATCCCAACGTCCACAACCTCGCCGGCAGCCTCTATCTGCGTCCGCTGTTGAAAGCTCTCGGCAGCCCCAATGTCTTCTCCGCTTCGACGGTCGATCAGATGCCCAAGCATGTTTCGTGTGGCGCCATGTTTGGTAACCCTGATCTCATCCCGGTTCCGGACATTGATCGCACCGACTACCTCCTCATGCTCGGCGCCGATCCCCACGAATCAAATG
>JAGXFS010000137.1 GCA_024637275.1 Acidimicrobiia bacterium | reverse complement strand
GGAGAACGCCGGGCGACTGACCGCCGACCAGTACCGAAGGGCGACGATCTACACGACGCTATCCCCGTGCCACATGTGCTCGGGGGCCATCCTCCTCTATGAAATTCCGCACGTCATCGTCGGGGAGAACCGCACCTTCGTGGGCGCCGAAGACTTGCTGGCCGGCCACGGCGTCCGGGTTGAAGTGTTGGACGTCCAGGAATGCGTTGATCTCATGGATACGTTCATCACCACCAATCCGACCGTCTGGAACGAGGACATCGGCGAGCCATAGGTCAGGGAGGACAGATGAAGAGCGAATACGGCGACCTAAATATCGACAACAGCCGCGCCACGGTGGCCTTCGACCGGGTCTTCGACGCTGCGATGGCGACGGTGTGGGACATGCTCACGACCGACGAGGGACTGGAACGGTGGCTCGCCCCGGCAACCGTTGACCTTCGAGCCGACGGAACCATGGATATTGACTTCGGCGAAGAAGGCCTCGCCGGCGGAGCCATCATCGACCTGGTCCCGGGTAGCTCCATCGAATACGAGTGGCGATTTCCTGGTGAGCCAGACTCGATTATTCGCTTTGATCTCGAAGCTCTCGACGACGGCCGAACCAGACTACGTCTCCATCATCGCCTCCTGCCATCCGATCAGGCGGTCGGGTACGGGGCAGGCTGGCATGCCCACCTCGACCAATTGACCGACGCCTTGAGCGGAGGCGCAGACTTCAATTGGATCGATCGCTTCAACAAGCTTCTCCCCGAATATCGTTCGAGTTTGACGGTCTAATCAACCCAGCGGAGCGGGAACGTCGCAAGTCGCTTCCATGAACCTGGAGTGGCGTCTCCGGCGATGAGCTCGATTTCTGTCACCGTTGTTTCGACCGGCAGGAGCGGCTCGACGGCTGATGCTGCTTCGACCATCGATGCGTAATCCTCGTCGTCGCCAACGGTGAGATGGGGAATCGGGTCCGGATGAACTCCGCCGTAAGGCGGCCAATCCGGCCAGCGGTCCGCCACCATAGCCGTGAGGGCCTTGAAGACCGATTGTGGCTCTGGAACCAGGTAGACCACTTCGGTCGCAAACCAACCCACCCTGGTTAGCGATAGGTCAAACGCGTCAACCCGACCGAACAACCTGCCCAGTTCGCCCATGACCTCGTCGTCGAGAAGTCCCGGCGCCAAGAACGGATAGAGCACAGTGATATGAGCCGGAACCCCGAGGGGAGCCGAGGTGTCCAACCGGCTGCGGAGCAAACCGACAACAGGCTCGGCGGCCGGGACCGAAACGATCAGGGCGCTCTCTGTGGCTGATACGTTCACGTTGCGAAGTTGGGGTACCCGTGCGGGGTGACCGCCACCTTGTACGCCCGATCGAATTCGGGGAACGGAATCCCGTTGAAATCGACCTCAACCGCCCGGGCGAAATGCAGGAGGATGTACGGGTGCGATCCCATTTCGTAGAGCGCACCGACGTCGAGGCCGATGAGCGCTGCCTGCTCCATCTCTGAGAGTGGTCCACCGTTGGGAACCGGCCTCAATGACTCGTCGGCAGCCCTCGTCCACCTCTCCATAAACCCCACCCGGTCGCCACAGAAATCTTCAAGCGATTCGGTCGTGCCATCGACGAACATCATGAATTTGTTGAGGTCGAAGCGACTCATCTTCCAGCCCTCATCGCATGTCCCAGTAGAAGAACGGTCCGGGAGCGAAACGAGATGCCGTGCCTTCGGCAAAGTCAGGCACCCGACCTGCCGCCGCCATCCCGACGAGAATGTTGAGGAACTGAAGCGTCACGTTCCCGGCTGATGCCAGCCGATCGAACGTGCATCCCCCCATCGCCACCTCGAGGTCGCCACTGGCGATCCAGGACACGGCATCGGCGTCAAACTCAGGATCAGGGGAATCACCACCAAGGAATTGCCGGGGTCCACCGATGTCGGTGGCCAGGTGCCCGGTGGAGATGATGGCCACCCGCTTGTCGGACGTATCCGCCGCGACGGCCTCCCGCAGATAGTGTCCAAGCGCCGCAAACCGGGTCGGGCGCGGAAGCGGCGGCATGTTGGTGTTCGAGTGAATCGGGACGATCGGGATGTCGTACTCGGGCCGCAGGAACCACAACGGAACGGTCCACCCGTGATCGATCAGCCACTCGTTCGAAAACCCGAAGTCGATCGAGTCGCTGTTCAGGTACGTGGTTCCAAGCAGCGACGTTGCCATCTCCACGTCGCCTGGCACCTCCATGGGGTCGAGCCCGAAGGTTCTGATCTCGTTCGGATGGGTGCCCTGGAACCGGGGCGCTTTGCCGATCATGAAGGCCGGCGAGTTGTCGTAGAAGAACTTACGAAAGTGATCCGAACCAACCATGATCAACACATCAGGCCGGGCGTCCTCGAGTCGTCCCCGGAAGTCCTGAAAATTCTCATGGGTCGCCCGCAAGTCTTCGTCAATGCCGTCTTGCATGGCACGTTTGAGTAGCGGATTGTGTGGAACGCCGAGCACCGCGACCAGTTCAGCCACGGGTAACTCGCTCGATCGAACTCTGATCACCCGGTAGCAGAGCATTCTCAGGGCCCCAGTGCCCGATATCGGGCACCGGAACCCAGGGTTGAACCCAGGGTTCTCGGATGCGTGCGTTCGGCGTTCCCATCACGTGACCTCTGCGAGTAATCGTCTCGACCCTAGTGCTGGACATCGCTAGCTGTCCGGAACAGGTTGAGCGGGACGGACGTCTTCGATTCTGTCCACCCGACGCAGCGACGGGAACGCCTTCCACCAGACAGCAACGACGAGCAGCGTTCCGATTCCTCCGGTGATCACGGCCAATGGCGCACCCAGCCATTCGCCGACCAAGCCGGATTCAACGGCGCCAAGTTCGTTCGAGCCACCAATGAAGACATTCTCGACGGCCAACACGCGACCGCGCATCTCGGGCGGGGTGGCGAGCGGCACAAGGGCGGAGCGGACCAGGACGCTGATCGCATCAGCTCCAGCCATCACCGCCAATGCCACGAAGGCCACCGCAAAGTTCGTCGTTACTCCCAGGACGATGGTCATCACTCCAAACAGAGCAACGGCTACAAGCATCTTGCGGCCGGCATGACGTTGCATGGGGCGGATAACCAATGCCGTGGACGTGATGAACGCGCCAATCCCGATCGCGGCACGTAGCCATCCGTACCCAACAGCCCCGACCCCGAGACGCTGCTCGGCAATGGCAGGCAACAGGGCCACTGCCCCGCCCAGCAGGACAGCGAACAGGTCAAGCGTGATCACGGCGCGGACCAGCCGAGAGTTCTTGATGAACCGCAAACCATCAAACGCCTGCCGGAGGTTGTCGATGGCTTTGGCCGCCCGGCGCATGGCCGCCACGGGGGATCTCGGAACCCTTGACAGCGCCAGCAGGGCGCTCAACGAGATCACGGACATAAATACATAGGGGAGATACTCCGCCCTTGAGAACAGAAAGGCGCCGATCAGCGGACCAAGGATTGTTCCGACCAACGAACTCGACGATTTAAGCGCCACCACCCGGTTGACCATGTGGGCTGGCGACAGGTCAATCGGGAGCGACCGGCTCGCTGGAGCTTCCAACGCCCGCGAGATCCCGAACACAGCCATAAGAATGAAAATCGGTGTGGCCGACGACAATCCCCGGAACGAAAGCCAGGCCATGCCGAGGGACACGGTCATCTCAAAACCAAGACCGACGGCAAAGACCTTGCGTCGATCAAACTGGTCGGCAAGTGCTCCGGTGAAGGGGGAGAGAAAAAAGACCGGTAGAAATTGTGCCAGCCCGATTAACCCCAGGTCGAGTTCCCGCCCGGTGATCTGATACGTATGGAACGCCACGACGGCGACCAGCCCCGCCCCGGCAAACCGCGCCAGGAACAACACGAACATGAGGACGCGTAGGCCGCCCGGGATACGTTCGTTCACTTCATATATCGATCGAGGTAGGCAATGACACCTGCCACGGCTTGCTCCTGGACCGCATTGACTTCATAGGGACCATCGACCCCGCGAAGCGGAAAGACGTACCCATGCAGGTCGTGGTCCCACGACACCCACTCACAGTCCTTGCCCGCTTCGTCGAGCATGTCGTAAGTCGTGCGGAAGATTCCTTGGAGGTGATCGGTGTCGCGACCCATGACCAGGATCGGGGTTTGAATGCCGGCGACCCGGGCCCAGGCAATATCCATGTCGATTCGGGCTCGCACCTTCTCCACCTCGGCCATCTGCATATCCTCGATGTTGCGCATCTGGGTCTCTTCATTCATGGGGGCAGTGTGATCGGGATTGAGGGCGAGGTACTCATGCGAGGCTGGCTCGCTGGCGACCCCCACGACCGCTCCGTGATACTCCGAGCAGATCTTCATGACCATTTCCCCACCGTGGCTCATCCCGATCATGCCCACTCCGGTGAACCGCGGATCGGCATTGAAGTGTTCGATGATGGCAATCTCGTCCTCATACTCGAGAGGTGACCGATTGAACATCTCGCGGCCCTGCCGCATGTCGCGTACCAGCGCACCACCGTTGTTATATCCGAGTTCGACCTCGGTTCGATACCGGATCCAAGCACAGGCGTACCCGGCTTCGACGAGACGATCCATCGTCCAACCGCGATTCGCCAGAGCATCCCGAATCCAGCCAACTCCTTCACCGCCGTTGCCAGACGCCAACAGGATCAGCGGAAACGGTCCTCGACCATCAGGGGTACGCAAACCCACGGGGGCGTACAAACCATCCCACGTCTCAACGAAGAGCAACTCGGCGTTGCCGTGTTCTCCAATCGATTCGGTGGTGCCAAACGTGTCCATCGCTTCTCCTCAATGTGGGTCTTCGGCGGCCAAACCTACCTCAGTGTCACCCAGTACTTCGCGATGGCCGATACCCAATGTCTTAATCCACCGCTGTTGACCACTCGTCAACGCAATGAAGAATCCCAACTCGACCAATTCTGGCTCGGTGAAATGCGCGTGCAGTTGTTGCCAGAGTTTGTCATCAGCGATGCCCGAATCCCACAGAATGGCACTGGTGTAGCGCAGTGCCGCCTTCTGGCGGTCGTCAAACCGGTCCGAATCTTCGAATCGCAACAGATCGTCGTAGTCACCTTCGGTTAGTCCTTGCCGTCCACCCTGGACGGATCGTTGGACCCCTCAGTAATCGCAATCTATGGACTGGGAGACATAGACCCGACACAGCTCCTTGACGGAATGGTCAAGCACACCTTCGATGAATGTCTCACGCCACGCATTGGTAAAAGCATGCAGCACCGCTGGCACGTGGGATCTGATCGACTGGCTCTCCGGGCGGGGCGTCCCATTCCACCTGGCATGCTCGAGTAGATCCCGGTCTTGCGGCTGTAATCCTTCGACGGCTGGATAGCTGATGTTTGGCACTCGTACCTCCTCAGGCGAGTGTATCGAAGTCATGGCCGCCTGATCGGGGCACAGCGCATCGTTCCAACGTAAGATCCGAAGCATCGAGGAGGTCATAGATTCGGATCGACAACGCCAAACTCCGCGCCAATGTTGAAGAGACGGCGAAGCTCCTCGCGACCGACGCGAGCGTTGGTCATGTCCAACCCCTCGTAAAAACCACCCTTATACACAATGTGCATGCTCGTTCCGAGTTTGTTCAATACGACAAACCGTTCTCGTTCGAATGCGATGAGTCCGACGGACGCGCCGGCGACAGTCAGGCTCCCAGCCCGCTGCGCTACTTCCTTTCCTCGATCGCTTTTTGTCTGCAAGTGTGGTTTGCAAAGGGTGCCGCGTTGGCCGACGTGGAGATCGTGGATCTCGAGATTGACGTGCACACCTATATGGATATGCGTGGTGAGCATCGGGTCGGTGACGCGCCATCTCATCCTCAATGGATCATCGTGGACGCACATGTCACGAGTCCGTCTTCGAACGAGTCCGTACTTCGCATGGCCGATGAAGCGAACGCTCGCTGCCCGGTGACGACCCTCGTCGCCAGGGCGATTCCCATCTATGAACAGATTTCACTCAACGGCGAGCTGATCCGGGACACCGTTCCCGAGCAACTGGTAGGCCGAACGTGACCGCCGGGGCATTGGCCGGAATTCGGGTGCTCGAGCTGTCTCGCTACATCGCCGCGCCGTACTGTGGGAAGGCTCTCGGCGAAATGGGGGCCGACGTCATCAAGATCGAAGAGCCCGAACGCGGAGACCCCATGCGCTACTGGCAGTCTGGCGACCGCGATCACAGCCCGCAGTTCGCGATCTACAACCGGACCAAACGCGGTATCACGCTG
>JAGXFS010000018.1 GCA_024637275.1 Acidimicrobiia bacterium | reverse complement strand
GGGCCTTCGCCTTGCTCGGCGGCGTAACCCCAGAAGAATGGATAGAAGCGAACCGGATCAGCATGCAGGGAGATCGTCAGGACGTCGTTGCGTTCATAGAAGATATTCTGAGTGCCGTTGCCGTGGTGTACGTCGATGTCGAGGATGGCGACCCGCTCATTCTCGGACCGCAGCACCTGGGCGGCGATCGCCGAGTTGTTCAAATAACAGAACCCGCCTGCCTGGTCTCGCATGGCATGGTGGCCGGGTGGGCGGGCGAGCGCATAGACAGCGTTCGAACCGTTGAGGACTTCGTAGGCGGCGTGAATCGCGCTATTGGCGCTCCACAGTGCGCTGGGCCACGTATCAGCACCGATCGGTGCCGCACCGTCGTAGACGTGATAGCCGACTTGGCCGACGGCCGAAGCGGGATAGCCGAAGTCCCGGCGATCCGGATGGATGTTCGGAATGACGTCCTCGGACGCGCCCGGGATGCGCTTCCATCTGGTGTAGATGTGTTCAAGAAAGTGCAGGTATTCGGCCGAATGGACCGCCGTGATCGGGTCCAGTCCATAGTCCGTCGGGCGTTCATGGGTCAGTCCGCTACTGAGGGCTGCGGCCAGCAGGCGTTCTGCTCTTTCGGGTACCTCAGGATTGGCTTCTGGTGCGCCTGACGAAAGGATTTCCTTCGGGTGGTGACGGTTCTGTTCGTCGGCGAATACGACTTTCATGCGGTGCCTGCCAACCGGGTGAAAGCCTTACCGTCCGCTTCAAAGAGCCGTTCCTCGTCGGCCGGACTCAGACCGACCTCCTGGTAGAACCCCATGGCATGGTGGTTATCGGTGGCCACCGACAGGCGCAGGTGGGTGGCGCCGTCGAGGGATGCGCGCCGGGCAGTTTCGGCGATAAGTTGGCGGCCCAATCCTGATCCTCGCTCGTTATCGGTGACGACAAGGTCCTGCAGGTAGACGCCTCGTTCGCCACGCCACGATGAGAACGTGTAAAAGTAGAGCGACAGGCCGATCGGCTGTCCCGCTCGTTCGGCGATCAGGGCAAAGAAGGCAGGTGGCTCTTCGAAGCCCATGGCGAGATAGTCGGCGGGCTTGCTGGTCACGAGTTCCGGATGGCCGGTCGACCATGCCAGGTGAGTGATGAGGTCGAAGATGTCATCTGCATCGGATGCAACGGCAGGCCGGATCTCAAGGTCGTCGCCGGGAAAGAGGTTGTCCGTCAAAAGTTCACCTGGTTGGCGCCCTTCAATCGCAGCATCTGGCGGGCTTCGGCAGGCGAGGCGATCTCGTATCCAAGTTCTTCGAGAATGGTGCGAATCTTGGTCACCTGTTCGGCGTTGTTGGTAGCGAGCTTGCCCCGACCAATCAGAAGGCTGTCCTCAAGGCCGACCCGGACGTTGCCGCCCAGGATCGCCCCGATCGTGGCGAGGGGAATCTGCATGCGTCCAGCGGACAGGACCGAGAACTGATAGTTGTCCCCGAGGAGTCGGTCGGCGGTGGCCTTCATGTGCATCAGATTCTCAGGGTGAGCGTCGATCCCACCCAGGACGCCGAGGACAAACTGGACGAATACCGGCTTGTTGATCAGTCCTTCTTTCAGGTAGAAGGCCAATGTCTGGATCTGGCCAACGTCGTAGCACTCGAACTCGAATCTGGTCCCGTGCTGATTGCCGAGCACGTCGAAGATCGTTTCGATGTCGGCGAACGTGTTCTTGAAGACGACTTCTTTGGTTGCGTCGAGCAGCTTGGGTTCCCAATCGAACTTCCACTCCGAATAGCGTTCTTTCATCGGGAACAATCCGAAGTTCATGGAGCCCATATTCAGCGACGCCATTTCGGGCTGGGCTTTGAGCGGAGCGGCCAGGCGTTCCTCGAGCGTCATGAGCGAGCTCCCGCCCGTTGTGATGTTGATGACCGCATCGCACTGTTCCTTGATGCGAGGCAGAAACTGCATGAATACGTCCGGGTCGGCCGTTGGTTGGCCGGTCTTGGGGTTTCGGGCGTGGAGGTGCAAGATGGCAGCGCCGGCCCTCGCAGCCGCAACCGCCTGGGCGGTAATTTCCTCCGGCGTGATCGGCAGATGCGGGCTCATCGTTGGCGTGTGGATGGAGCCGGTGACTGCACAGGTGATGATTACTTTGTCCGCCATGGTTTGTCAGCTCCGGTTCACGCTTAGGCCGGCTGCGTCCGCAAAAGCATCCAGGCTCTCTACCAAAAGGTCGATGATTTCTTCTAGCTGTTCTTCGGTGACGATGAGCGGCGGGCAGACCATGAAATGGTCGCCGATGGTCCCGCCTCTTGTGCGGCGTGAGTAGATGATCAGGCCCCGCTGATGCGCCTCCTCCACGAGCGCAGTGTGTGCGTTCAGCTCGGGCGGGAGCGGCTCCATGGTCTGGCGGTCGGCGACGAGTTCAAACGCCAACAACAAGCCCTTGCCGCGTACGTCGCCGATAAACGGATACCGATCCATGAGGGACGTGAGCATCTCCTTGAGTTTCGTCCCCTGGTCGGCGGCGTTCTGGATCAAGTCGTTCTCGATGAGTTCATGTAGGACGGCCAGGCCGGCCGAACAAGCGAGTGGGTTGCCTGAATAGGTGTAGCCGTGAGCGAACCCGCCGTTGGCCATAACCCCTTCGACGATCTTGCGGTCGGCCGCCATGGCGCCCAGGGGTGCGTAGCCGGCCCCGAAGCCCTTGGCGAGCGCGACGATATCGGGCCGGAGGTCCCAGTGTTCGCTTCCAAGGAATCGTCCGGTTCGGCCCGCACCGGTCATGACTTCGTCGGCGATCAATAGGACTCCGAACTCCCGGCAGATTTCCCGAACTCGTCGGTACCAGGAATCGGGAGCGACCAGGGCGCCGGTAGACGCTCCTCCCACCGGTTCCATGATGAACGCCAGCACGGTCTCCGGTCCTTGACGCAGGATCTCATCTTTCAGCATTTCGGCGTAACGCAGCCCACGTTCCTCATGAGTCAGATCATCGTGGTCGAGGTAACACGTAGCTGCGGGGACCTTGGGCATGACCCGGATCATGTCCCCGAACGGTTCCACGAACTGGTGCATTCCAGTGATCGCCACAGCGCCGAGCGTTGACCCGTGATAGGAGGGAAATAGGGATATCACTTTCCATCGTTCGCGTTCGCCAGTGGCCAGAGCGTATTGCCTGGCCAATTTGAGGCAGCTTTCGATCGTCTCGGACCCGCCTGAGGTGAAGAAGATTCGGTCCAGGCCGTCGGGCATCAACGAAGCCGTGAGCGAGGCAAGTGACTCGGCTGCCTCGTTTACGAAATGGGTGCGGTAGGCGAAGGTGGCAGCATCCATCTGTTGCTTCATCGCAGCAATCACCCGGGGGTTTGAATGTCCGATGTTGGACACCATCGGACCGCTCGATGCATCGATGTAGCGCTTGCCGCTCACATCCCACAGGTAGATGCCCTCGGAGTGGTCTACGGTGGGTCGACGGTTCCCTGCTTGGTAGAAGAGATGACTCTCGGTTGCTCGGTCAGTCCCCGTCATCCTGCGCGTTAACCGTCCTTCTTGATGAGCGCTGTCAGAGCAGAACTATACGCCAGCCGCGACGCGAGTTGAGGGTCTGCCGGAGAAGCCGATTGCGGCGTAGGATCGCTGAGGCGGCGGATCAGGAGGTCATCGCTCGTGAATCAACAGGGTGTGCGTGAAACGTTCGGACCCGTTCCATGAGGACCTCAGTCGTCTATTCGCCGGATCATGCTCTGCATGATGCCGACACCGGCACGTGGGTTGGCATAACCATTCCTAGCGAAGAAGTCCCCGCCCGGATCGAAACCATCGTCGCTTCTCTCCGAGCTTCCGGGCGCGAGGTCGTGCCGGCGGTGTCGCACGATGACTCGATCCTCAAAGCGGTCCACGATTCTGACTTCGTCGAATACCTGCGTGGTGCGTACGAACAATGGGTGGACTGGGGATACTTAGACGACCCCGGTCAGCCGCAAGTTACGGCTTATGCCTTCCCCACCCAGCGCTTTCTCGCTCCGCATCCTCTCCGCCTTCCCGCTTCGCCAGGGGCACTGGCCGGGGTCTTTGCGATGGACACAATGACCCAGATTGGCAAAGGAACGTTCGCTGGGGCGCGAGCGGCGGTCGACACGGCACAGACCGCCGCTGACTTGATCTTGGCGGGCTCCCCATCGGCTTACGCGGCGTGTCGGCCCCCGGGTCATCACGCCGGTGCAGGGTTTTTTGGCGGTTCCTGTTACCTGAATAATGCGGCTGTGGCCGCTCAAACCCTTCGCGACGCTGGACTGGGCCCGGTTGCCATCATCGACCTCGATGCCCACCACGGGAACGGGACCCAGCAGATCTTTTATGCGCGCTCCGATGTTCTCTATTGCTCGGTTCATGTCGATCCTGCGCGCGGTTGGTTTCCGCACTTTGTCGGTCACGCCGACGAGGTCGGCTCGGGTGACGGACTGGGCGCCAATCTCAATGTCCCGATCGAGCCAGGACAAGGTGACGAGGCGTGGCTACAGGGCGTCGACACCATCGTCGAGTTCGCGCAGATTGGCGATGCGGCGGCGGTGGTCGTGTCGCTCGGGGTAGATGCCGCCATTTCGGACCCGGAAAGTCCACTTCAGATCACCGAAGCGGGCTTCTCCAAGGCTGGCGAACGGGTAGGTTCCCTCGGACTGCCAACTGTTTTTATCCAGGAGGGCGGCTACGACCTGGCCACGCTGGGCAGTTTGGTCCAGGCGACGCTCGACGGATTTGATGATGCGAGAGGATTTTGAAGATGACGGATGCTGCACAAAGCCGGTGGGTTGGGAAAGACGAGCACGGTGGGGTCCCCAGCCTTGATCGTCCTGACAAGCCCATATCGACGCACTGGAATCTTGGTGCCATCGCAGCCGTCGGGCGACCGCACGATCCGGTTGTGTCACCCGACGGGCAGTTCGTGTCGGTGGTGTTCGACCGGGATTCATCCGATATTTGGATCGTCCCGCTCTCTGCTGGGCCCCCGTACCTGCTGACGACCGGCCGTGAACCGGCCGCCTATTGGGAAGACGACCCGGCTACCTGGTCCCCCGACGGCGAACGTATCGCCTATACCGCCGATGGTTCGGTTTGGGTCGTACCGGTCGTCGGTGGCCTACCAACCAAGATTGGCGCTGGTTCATCGCCGGTGTGGATCACCAATTCCGAGATTCTGCTGATCGCTGACCGCGACGGCGAGAGCCGGTTGGCGAGGACCACAGTCGATGACCCCTGGCCGGTAGGCATCACCGAACCTGGGCAGAACGTAGCTGGCGTATCTGTGTCGACGACTCATGGGGTAGTCCTGTATGTGAATTATCGAAAGGACGACCTGCAGAACAGTGAAATCTGGGCGCACGATCTGGAAACCGGTGAATCAGAACGGCTAACCGACGAACCGGGGATGCACGATCAGGGTCCTCGCCTTTCACCTGACGGTTCGACCGTGGCGTTCACGTCCGAGCGGAGTGGTTGGAACGAGATTTACCTGGTCAGCAGCGATGGCACATTGCTCAGAAGAGTCACCTCCGATGAGGCGGACTTCTCAAGCTTGGATTGGAGTCCGGACGGCGGTTACCTGGCCGCGACGCGAACCAAACACGGCGTATGTGATCTGGTTACGGTTGCGGTGGACTCTGGGCAAGTCGAGCTTCTGGCGGCGGGAGGGGAGTGGGCTGGATCGCAGTGGGCGACGGGCGGAATTGTGGGCATCCAGGAGAGTCACGCGATGCCACCGCGGCTCGCGCAGGTTTCGACCGAGGGAACCATCCGGACCCTTCTGGACGCGGTTCCGGCTTCAATCCGGGTGGCTCCATGCGTGCCCTACGAAGACGTTCGATATGCATCCCTCGACGGAATGGAGATCCACGGCTTCTTGTTTCGTCCGTCTGGTGCGGACCGCGCTCCCGTCGTGGTCTATCCACATGGCGGGCCAACCTCGGCCTACACCGACGCCTGGGATGGCCACGCTCAGTACTTTCTTGACAAAGGCTACGGCTGGTTTGCTATCAACTTTCGGGGTAGTACCGGTTACGGGCGAGATTTCGAGAGAGCCAACCACGGAGTATGGGGAATCGCCGATACCGACGACTGTCTCGCCGCCGCGGACTATCTCCGAACCCTCGACTGGGTCGATCCGGCCCGCCTGGCGATATTCGGCGCAAGTTATGGATCGTATATGGCGCTTGCCTCGCTGGCACGTGACCCCGACTATCGGTTTGCCTGCGGGGTGGCCAAGTACGGCGATTCGGATATTGCCACCTCCTGGGCTCAGGGCGATCGTGGCGGACGAGAAGACCTGGAACGAATGATGGGTAGACCGGCCGACAATCGGCAAGCGTATCGCGACGGTTCTCCGCTTTCGATCGTCGCTCAGATCGCCCGTCCGATCCTGGTGGCCCATGGTGAGCAGGACGATCGGGTGCATCCTGATCAGTCGGCGCAACTCGTCGACGAACTGCGCCGCCTCGACAAGACGTTTGAGTACGTCACGTATCCGACCGAAGGGCACGGACTCCTCCGGCCCGGCCCCCAGATCCACTTCTACGAGCGCCTAGAACGTTTCCTCGACTGGAACCTGATGTGAATCAACCTTCCGAGAAAAGGCGACTACGCGACATCGGCGTAGCTATCGGCCAGCTTCCAACCGGCCCGCTCAACGCGATTACGGACGTCCCTGGCGTCTGGGTCGGACATGAAACGGTCATTTCGGACGATCCCAACGTCGTCCGGTCTGGCGTCACCATGATCGTTCCGCGGGAGGGCGGGATTTGGTCTGACTTTGCCTATTGCGGCACGGCGATCCTTAACGGCAACGGCGAGATGACCGGGATACCGTGGATGGATGAGTCCGGGATGCTGGGCACGCCGATCGGCATCACCAACACGCATCAGGTGGGCATGGTTCGAGATGCTCTTGTGCGCCACCTCGCCGAACATGATCTTGAGCGCAGTTTCTTCCTTCCCGTGGTAGCCGAAACCGACGACAGTCACCTCAACGACTCCGATTCGTTTCCTCTCACCGGGGCCCATGCTGCGGCTGCCCTGGCCGATGCTGGCCCTGGAGCGGTAGCGGAAGGCAACGTGGGTGGGGGCACCGGAATGATCTGTCATGAGTTCAAAGGCGGGATCGGGACATCCTCTCGAGTTGTGGAGGTAGCTGGCGAAGTATTCACCGTGGGAGTTCTCGTTCAGGCGAACTACGGGATCCGTGGGGACCTAAGAATTGATGGCTTCCCGGTCGGACGCCATCTCGGTTTTGATGTGGTTCCATCTGCGTGGGACGGCGAAGATCAGCGCGAGAGTGATGGGTCGATCATTGTTGTCATTGCGACGGACGCTCCGCTCCTGGCCGACCAGTGTCGTCGTTTGGCGAGACGGGCGACCGTCGGGTTGGCGCGGGCTGGTGGCTACGGTCACGATTCGTCGGGCGACATCTTTCTGGCGTTCGCCACCGGCAACCATCTACCGGTAGGTGAACAGATTCACATGGTCAGGACCCTGCATCATGACCAGATGAGTCCGCTTATCCGGGCCACTGCCGATGCCGTCGAGGAGTCCATTCTTAATGCCCTTTGCGCGGCGGAAACGATGACGGGCCTGGCTGGTCGGACGGCACATGAGCTGCCGTTGGATCGGGTTGAGACACTGCTGAGGGAATGGGTTTGACGCCCCGTATTCGGCCTTAAATCCGGTGAAAAGATTGGGCCTCGTTTGGACGTCATCGGTAGCCATCTGGGGATAGGTTTCCGTCTGACAACTTACCGGAGGTTCCGCCCATGAGACGCACGGTCGTCTTTATCCTGTTCGCTCTCTTCGGGGCCGCTATCGCCCCGGCTGCCTTCGCCCAAGAGGACGCTGGAGTCGTCCTCCGGATCGGTCTGACTCAAGACTGGGAAACCCTGAATCCGACGGCCGGATTCGCCGTCAGCGAGTATGAAATCTGGAACGTGCACTACGCCACGTTGACTGACAAAGCCGCGGATGATTTCGCTCCGATTGGCGGGTTGGCTGAATCGTGGGTCGCTTCGAACGATGGGTTGACGTACACCTACACGCTGCGTGAGGGCCTGAAGTGGTCGGACGGTGAGCCCCTAACTGCTGAAGACGTGGCCTGGAACGTGAACACATCGCGCGATCAAGAGTGGGACAACATGTTGTCTACGGTCATCAATCTCGATGCCAAGGTCATCGACGATCGTACGGTTGAGATCACCTCATCGGTGCCCGATCCCAAGCTGCCAAACATGGACATCTACCTGGTGCCGAAGCACATCTGGGAGCCGATAGCCACCGACTATGACGCGACCGTCGAATATGAGGCTCTCGATGGCGTGGGTAGCGGTCCGTTCGTGATTTCTGAATTCACGAAGGGGCAGTCTGTCGTCATGGTTGCCAACCCGAACTATTGGGGATGGGAGGGAGAAACCCCGCCGATTGACCGGGTCATTTTCCAAACCTTCGCTAACCCGGACGCCATGGTGGCCGCTCTGCAACAGGGTGAGCTCGACGCCATCCACGGGTTTCCCGCTGGATCGGCAGCCACGTTGGAGGCTGACCCCAACATCGAGGTTGTCGCCGGCCGCCAGGGTGGCTTTGACGAGATCGCCATCAATGGAGGCGCCGTTGTGGGGCAGCCTCATCCGGCGCTGCTCGACCTGGAAGTTCGACGCGCCGTCAGCTTCGCGATTGACAAGGAAGCGGTGATCGAGGACTTGTGGTTCGGTTTGGCGGGACCGCTTGAGACGATGAGCCCCGGGGCCGATGAGGCCAAGTGGATCCCCGAGATCTCGGCCGACAAGGCGTTCACCTACGACCCGGACCGCGCCAACCAGATTCTCGACGATGCCGGCTATCTCGATACCGACGGTGATGGGATTCGGGAGATGCCAGACGGAACCAACCCGATCATCCTTCGCCACGCCGTAAACACAGACGGTGATCTTGCCGGTCCCATCGGAGAGCTGTTCACGGGCTGGATGCAAGCTATTGGAATCGGCGTCGAACTCGCATCGTACGATCAGGATGCGTTGTTCGGAGTGATCGTCGAGGGCGACTACGACACGTTCTTCTGGGGATGGGTGCCGTTCGTTGATCCCGATCCGATGTTGTCGTACTTCACCGAAGCGGAACTCGAGTCCTACAACGATGCCAACTGGACCGATCCGCGCTTTGAGGAGCTGTATCTCGAGCAAAAGGTCGAGCTTGATCCTCAGCGAAGGATCGACATCGTGCATGAGATGCTGACGATCCTCCACGACGCGGCCGTCTATATCCCGATGTACCTCGGGCCGGACCTGCAGGCATACCGTACGGACACGTTTGAGGGCTGGGTGCGACAACCGGCCGATGTCGGCCCGGTCATGTTCTCGAACTCGTCGCCGAGTTACCGATTGCTGCGACCGGTCGGGTCCGACGCGGTTGGCGGATCAAGCGATGGCACCAACTGGGTGCTCATCGGCGGTCTGGCGGCCCTCGTTGTCGTGGGCGGCGCCTTAGTCGTCACGAGAAGGAAATCAACCGCCGACGATCGAGAATAGGTGCTCGCGACCGAACAATCTGAAAGTCGGGGGCGAACCCGCTTCATCTTGAAAAAGGTGCTGGGTTCGCTCCTGACTCTCGTGTTCGTGCTGGTGTTCAACTTCGTCCTGTTCCGGATCGTGCAGTCGGATCCGATCGGTTCGTTGTTCAGAGGCAGAAACGTTCCGGCGGCCAAGATCGCCGACCTTCGGACGGCGTTTGGTCTTGACGAGTCGCTCTGGGTTCAGTTCTGGGCTTATGTTCGCCAGACGTTTCAGCTCAATTTTGGGATCTCGTACCAAAGTCGCCAGCCGGTCTGGAACGAGATTGTCTCGGCGATCCCGGCCACGGTGGCACTGGTCGGGATCTCGGCTGTGTTTTCGGCCGTGATCGGAACGATCGGTGGAGTCATCGCCGCCTGGCGACGGAACACTTGGAAAGACCACGCAATTACGTCGGGAACCATGGTGTTCTATTCGATGCCAGATTTCTGGCTCGGCATGATCCTTCTCGTCGGATTCGCCGTTGTGCTTGGCTGGTTCCCGGTCGGAGGTATGTCCGATGCCGGTTCGACTGCCACCGGATTGGCGCTCCTGCTTGATCGCCTCCATCACATTTTCTTGCCAGCACTCACACTCACCCTTGCCTATCTGGGTGAGTACGCGCTCGTTACGCGGAGTTCGCTGCTCGACGTCATGGGGGAGGACTATCTCACGGTCGCCAGGGCCAAAGGGCTACGCGACGTCGTGGTTCGGAACCGTCATGCCGTTCCGAATGCGCTCCTCCCGGTGGTAACCCTTACAGCTATCAACTTCGGATTCGTCCTGTCCGGAGCGATCGCCGTCGAGGCAGTCTTCTCCTGGCCCGGGCTGGGCAAGGCGACCGCCGACGCGATTCGGGGACCCGACCTTCCCATGCTCCAGGGCCTGTTTCTGTTGTTCAGTGCGGCGGTCATCTTCTTCAATCTGCTTGCCGACGTCGCGTACGCCTGGCTCGATCCCCGGGTGGAGGGGGCATGACCAGTCTGGCGATGCAGAGACGGAGGGCCACCGCCGGGCGAGTGCTGGCGCAGTTTCGGAGTTCCAAACCGGGAGTGATCGGCTTCTCCGTTCTATTGCTATTTGTGGTTATCGCGCTCGCCGCGCCACTTCTTGCTGACGTTCGCGAACTGAATCCGGTCTTTGCTCGAGCAAGCGGTAACCCTCAGTGGGCATCGCCTGGCGAGTTTGGGGCGCTCGGCACCGACCATTTACGGCGGTCGGTCTGGGTTCAGTTTGTGTGGGGTTCGAGGGTAAGTCTCTTCGTTGGCCTCGCAGCCACGATCCTCACGATTTCGATTGGTTCGGTGGTCGGGATTGTTTCTGGTTTCGTCGGGGGTCGCCTGGACGCTTTCCTTATGCGCATCACGGAATGGTTTCTCGTCATCCCGTTCCTACCACTGGCGATCGTGCTGGCTTCGATCCTGGGCCGGAACGTTTGGAACATCATTCTTGTTATTGGCGTGACGTCGTGGCCGTCCACTGCCCGCTTGCTCAGGGCTCAGGTCCTCACGGTCAAACAGCGACTCTTTGTCGACCGGTCGCGCTCGCTTGGCGCCGGGAACGGTCACCTCGTCGCTCGTCACATCCTGCCGAATGTGAGTGGCTTGATTCTGGCGAACGCCACCTTGGCCGTGCCTATCTCGATCCTGACCGAGACCACGCTGTCATTTCTTGGCCTGGGGGATCCGTCGTCACCCTCATGGGGCAAGACCCTCGAAGAAGCCTTCGTCAATGGGGCAATGGTCCGTAACGCCTGGTGGTATTTCCTCCCCGCAGGTCTCGGCATCTTGGTCGTGGTTCTGGCATTCACGCTCATCGGACGAACGCTTGAGGAAATCGCCGACCCACGGTTGGGGCAGTCCCGATGAATCAGCTAGTCCTGTCGGTCAAGGACCTTGCGATCACTTATCACTCGGCGTCCGGTCCCGTTCCGGCGGTTCGTGGGGTTTCATTCGACCTGGCGGTCGGCGACTCGCTTGGACTGGCGGGTGAGTCCGGATGCGGAAAGTCGACCCTCGCCAATGCGCTGCTTCGTCTACTCCCGGACGGCACCACAACGTCGGGCGAAGTCATGATCGACGGTCAGGATCTCTTCGCTCTGTCGCCGGGCGGTCTCCGTGCCGTGAGATGGACCACCGGGGCCATCGTCTTTCAGGGTGCCCTCCATGCGCTGAATCCGGTACAAACCGCCGGTCGGCAGGTGCGAGAGCCGATGCTCATCCATCACACTGTTGGGTCTGAAGATGAGGCGCGGGTGCGAAGCCGTCAGCTCTTTGAACGGGTCGGGCTACCTGCCAACCAGTTGGACGCCTATCCCCATCAGCTGTCCGGTGGGCAGCGGCAGAGAGTTCTTATTGCGATGGCGCTTGCGTGCGACCCCCAGCTCCTGATTGCCGATGAGCCGACTACTGCTCTCGACCTCATGGTTCAAGCCCAGGTGCTGGCGCTCATCGCCGAGTTGCGTCGGGAGAGTTCGCTGAGTCTGATCTTCATCACTCATGATCTTTCGGTTCTCACCTACGTGGCCGACCACTTGGCCATTATGTATGCTGGGAAGATCGTCGAGGAGGGTCCCAGTCTCTCCGTTTTCCAGAACGCCACCCATCCTTACACCCGGGCGCTGGCTGCGGCTTTCCCAACGATTGGTGATCCGAGCTCGCGTTTGGCTCCATCGGGCCTTGCCGGCGATCCGCCAACCCCAGGAGCGCTCCCATCGGGCTGTCCGTTCCATCCCAGATGTCCGCTGGCCGAGGACAGGTGCCAGACGGCCGAGCCTGACCTGCGCCCGGCGGGACCGGGTCAGCGAGCTGCCTGCGTGCTGGTATGAGCAGTATCGTTTCCCTCAACGACGTGCATGTCCACTTCGGATCTTCGCGTGCCGTTGATGGGGTCTCTGTCGACGTCAAACCGGGCGAAGTACTCGCCCTGGTTGGCGAGTCAGGTTCGGGCAAGACCACGCTGATCCGAGCCGTGCAGGGTCTGCAAACAGTGACCTCCGGGGAGATCGCCTACACGGCCTCGGCCGAGCCAGTGTCCGAGCCAGATGGCGGGCGGGGTCGAGGAAACCGTGGCGTCCAGATGATCTTTCAGGACCCGACCGGTGCGCTCAATCCACGTCAGACGATCTATGAGATCGTCGCGGAAGGTTTGCGCATTCGAAAGGAATCTCAGAATGAAGCGGAGCGGGTTGGCCGGGCGTTGTCACGGGCGGGCTTGCGGCCGCCTGAACGCTTCTTCCCGATGTACCCCCACCAGATCTCGGGCGGCCAGCGCCAGCGGGTCGTGATCGCCGGGGCGATGGTGATGGAACCAGATCTGCTGTTGGCAGATGAGCCGGTCGCCAGCCTTGACGCGTCAATTCGGGGCGAGATACTTGCCTTGATGCTCGAACTGGTCGAGGAGACGGGCCTGTCGATCCTCGTCGTCACCCATGACCTCGGGCTGGCCTGGAACATTGCTGACCGGGTTGCGGTGATGTACCTGGGCCGGATCGTCGAACTAGGCCCAACCGAGCAGATCCTTGGAGAGCCGAGACACCCTTATACGCGCGCCCTGCTGTCGGTGGTGCCTGAGACGACCCGGATGGAGCAGCAGATTCTCATCGGGGAAATTCCGGACTCACGTCGCATCCCCGTCGGGTGCCGTTTCCATCCACGCTGCCCACTCTTGCAATCCGGGACGCTGGCCGCCGAAGTGGCGAGTCGTTGCACCACCGAGGACCCCGGACCAGTTGACATGAACGCGGACTCAGCGGCGGCCTGCTGGGCGGTGACGTAGCCCGCGGTTCCTCAGGCCCACGGCTCCTCAGACCCACGGGCGGGGGATGTCTTCGTTCCAGATCCTCTCAAATACGGAAACGCCATTGTGGGTGGCGGACAGACGGATCTCGACTTTGAAGTCCTCTCTACCTTCGATGTGTAGCGACCCTGAGGTGGTGACGTCCCAACCCGGGCGGGATAGCCCGAGGTCGGACCGGGAGTGAACAGCCGTTGATCCAGGGTCGTCGTCGGCGACGGTCACTTCCCAGGCTTGGTCGGAGCTGTACGTGAGATCATGGCGGTCGGGTTGGAACTGCGTGCTCTGCACTTGTCGCCGAAAGGTCGTTCGTCCGGCAGCGGAGTCGACACGCCAGTCGTCCTCATCGACGAGAAAGTCAACAGGAGCCGTGGGAGGGTCGTTGGCGGGCGGTACCACGAGCGGGTCGGAAGCGAGGGGGACGGTGGGGATGACGAGTCGCGATTCCCCGGGGACAACGGTGATGGTGAATTTAGCGTGAGGCGGCCAAACGATCGGAAAGTCAGCCCCTGCAATAGCCAGGCGAATTCGTGACCCGGCCGGCACGATCGCCGACGTGGCCGTCAGCGCAAACTGCACGGTCATCTCTTGGTTCGGGATCGGAGGTTCGGGGTCTGATAAACCTCTCGGAAACTTCAAGTTGCGATTTCCCCGACAGATCAGGTGAGACGCGCCTTCTTGGTCGACGATCAGGAGCCTCGCGGTGACGAGACCAAACGGACGATCGGTCGAGATTCGGACCTGGACTTCTGGGTTGCCAAGAATCTCAACCGGGTCAATAAGCGGCGCCGTTGTGAACGTCATGGACGCCGCATCGTCGGCACCTGCGTCCGTGCTCGTGATGCCAGATCGATCCCAAGCAGGAGCATGTTTGCCAACCCACTGCGGGCCATTCCACGTCGTTCGGTCACCATCGAGTTCGTCGAGCATCCTCTCCCAGGGCACCGCTTCGGGGGGAGGCCAGGCGGGTTCCGTGCGCCAATGCCCTGCCACCACTGCTGCGTCATAAGGTGGCTCGGTCCGAACAAAGGTCGTGACGGGTGCCATGTCCATTACCTGGTTGTTGTCGCCTCTCAGGTGATGGCCGAACCATCTGGCCATGAGGTCGAGGTGATCGAGGGTCGGCTGTGGTTCGCCTGTGGCCGGTCGGTGATGTCC
This sequence comes from Acidimicrobiia bacterium, assembly GCA_024637275.1. Classification (GTDB taxonomy): domain Bacteria; phylum Actinomycetota; class Acidimicrobiia; order Spongiisociales; family JAENVV01; genus JAENVV01. The sequence goes on along the minus strand of JAGXFS010000018.1, from coordinate 16,249 downwards.
CCAGGGTCCAATCACGGTACGGGTGGGGCAAGCGAGGTGTTCGGCCATCGCCAGCATGCCATCGACGTACCCGTCGAGCCATCCTCCGACGAGCAACGTAGGGCACTGAATAGACGCGTAGTCGGCGCATGGGGATCCGTGCATCCAATACTCGTCGCGGCGCTGATGCTTCAGCCACTCCAGCGGCCACTGGGGCGTCAGCTCCAACCGTTTCATCCACTCGTCGAACCAGCCATCACCGAAGATGTCCGGGTCGGGAGGGAGGGCGTTCGCCGAGATCATCGATGGTGGCCAATCGACCTGCTCGGCGGCATGTAGCGATCCACCGACGTAGTGGACGTCGCAGGCGAATCTGTCGTGGGTGGCGTGCAACGCGGCGATGGCTTTGAGCTGAGGTGGGCGGCGCATCGCGGTTTGTAGGGAACTGAAGCCTCCCCATGAGATACCCCACATACCCAGGTTTCCGGTGCACCAGTCCTGGCTAGCTGCCCACCCGAGAATCTCGAGGTTGTCGTCTTGTTCTTGCGGCACATATTCGTTCTCGATGATCCCCGTGGAGGCCCCGGTGCCGCGGATGTCCATCCTGATGCCGGCGATACCCTGTGACGCCAGGTAGGCGAACGCGGAGAAGTCGCGCGCCGTGCAGTCGTCATCTTTGCGATAGGGAAGCGACTCGAGGACTGCTGGGAACGGGCCGTCGTTGTGGGAGTCGGGTAGATACGTCGTTAGGGCGATCCGGACCCCGTCAGCCATTTCGACGAACACTCGCCGGTCAATCCGTACCGGGTAGTCGTTGCGTGACACCATTGTGTGAACCTAATCCAGGTGGGCACGCTCGTGCGGGCCAACCAGGTCTTCAGTTCCCGAAGGTAACGGGCCCGTCGCTGGCGGAGGTTTCTACGCGATCCCCGACCAGATCGACCAGGTAGGTCGTGTAATTGTGTACGGCGACATCGGGATTCCAAAAGCCGATCGACACCACAACCACGTCGCCTTCGCTGTCAATGGACAACGTGCCCGTTTCTTGGGAAAACATGGTGAACTGGGCCCAGAAAGTTGGCTGGTCGATAGATGCGAGCTCGATGGAGAATTGCCGTTCGCTGGCGAGCTCAAGGACCTTAAGGACGGTCGTCTGGGACGACAACCATCCTTCGCGTGGCGGATTCGCAGGGTCGATCGTCCCGTTCGTCTCGAGCCACATCAGTCGGGATCCGGTGCGGTCCAGGGTGGGGACACTCACCGACAGCCCACTCTGAGCACAGGTGGGGGTCGGTCCCTGAGCAGGAAGTGGATCTCCCGTCAGCGTGAACATGAGCCATTGTCCGCAATCGCTGACATCGTCGGAGGGGAGACTCTCGGCGGCGACCGCGTCCATCATCCAAACCAGGACCCGGTCTCCACCATAGGAAGCGAAAACCGGCTTGACCCCGCCTGTCGATGCCTCGTCGCTTCCGGTGGAAGTTCCAAGGTTCGCCACCGGGGTGATGGCCCGAGTCGCCGGATCGACGATTACTACCGAATGGACAGTGGTCCCGCTGCTGGAGCTTCCTGATCGATCGGCGATGATGGCTATCGCCTGGCGATGCGTCGTATCAAGTCCGGCCGGTAGGAACTCATCCTCTACCCAGCCGAGTGCTCCTCCGGTCTTTCCGATGAGCTGCCCGGCTCGCTGACCAGGGCCCGGGCTGTACCAGATAGAGCCGCCTGCAACGCCTGGACCTCCAGAGAATTGATACAAGATCTCGTTGTCGGGCGTCACTTTGGCGACGGAGACTTGCTCCTCGATCAAGCGGGTGACTTCCCCTTGTGAGTCGGCGCGAAGCAAACCGCCAGGACGGAGCTGGATCAGATCCGGTCGTTTGATATTGGCCTGGGTTATCGCAAGGAAAATCAGGATGGCCGCCACCCCCACGATCAGCAGTGCCGTTCCTGTCATGAGCCTGCGCGTGCGGTCCGACGAGGTATCAACTTCGATCGTCCGCAGTTGGTGATCGATCTCCCACGCCAATCTTGGTCGAAGCGACTCGACCACAGCCTGCTCGGCTACAACCACCACATCTGAACCGTCGTCGACGCCCAGGGCTCGCCCGATCCGTGCCGCCGACCAGTGCAGGCCGTGGTGCAACACCAGGGCCAGGCGTTGGCGAGCGGTCAACGCCGCGATCGCGGCTGACGCATCAGCGTCCGCCGTTGGTATCGTCACCAAACCATTCAATCGGCCAGGTTTCTCCATGACCGCTCGAATCGCATCTGCAGCTAGGTCGTCAGAGTTGGCTCTGGCTAACTGTCGGAACGCCCGGTCGGTTTGCTGGCCGGTGGGGGAGCGGAGAGCGATTGAGAGTATGGCAAGCACCTCCTGTCGGAGGGCGGGACTCTCGCTATGCACTACTAATCGCCTGCCACCGAGAAGAGCCATTCGCCATCTTCGGCGATTCCGATCCGGTGACCGGTATACCCGCCTTGCTGGCGCATCGCATCGATTTCTTCCTCATTGAAGACCGGACGGAGTGCCTCCCAATCGTCATCGGTCGGCGCATCCGTGGCAGCGGAAGGCCAGACATAAACGGTGCGTCCATCAGGAAGGACACTTACTGCGAAGGGAAGGTTGAGGATGCGCACGATGAGCGAAAGGTCATCACCAAATCGGGCCTCTGAAGCCATCCACACCCGCCGGGGATCTCCACCACCGAAATTGACCGTAAAGGACGGCGACGTCAGGGCTGCGAGGCCGTCGAAATCGCAGTCAACAGCTCGCTCCACGATCTCTGATCTGATGGCGGCGACTGCTTCGGGCAAGGCTTCGAGGGGCGGTGCCACCGACGGTTGTCCGGCCGCTGAACACGGCCCCGGAGCGGCCCGGATACCGCCAAGACGATGTCCTTCGGTCACTGCCAGGGGGCTGTCGAATAGCGATGCAGAACGAACCCCGTCCATTGTGGCCAGGGTAGTTTGCCCGGAATCCGACGCGGTAATCAGCGCACCGGAATCATCGAGTACGAGGGCTACTCCGTTCGAGACGTCAAAGACGTGTTCGGCACCGACCACCGGGTAGGTCGTCGTCTCGCCGGCTTCGACGTCAGTCACCTCTAGTTGTCCGCTGACGACGGTCGCAACCAGTCCATCCATCACAGCCACTGAAGCCGGGCCGGACCCATCTACGCAATCGGCCTCCCACGTTGCGTCGCCATCGATGAACGCGACGAGCTTGTTGCAGGTGGCGTTGACCCGCAGTTCTACGACGATCAGCGAGTCCTCGGCGTCGCCCGATATCAGGTCCGGGCCATCGTAAAGCACCGCGGGTGCCCCGCCCTGAAGGTCGGCAGCGACCAACTGGCCGCCAACTTCCTGGCCGGAACCCCGGATGAGGTAGATGACATTTGGGCGACCATCAACGAGTGCGACATCGACCAGGGTGAGCGATTCGCCGTCATTCTGTGCAATGAGTTCGAACGGCTCGATGGTTCCCGGCAACAGTCGCAAAATCCCCGGGGATACGCCGGGTCCGGGGTCGGCGTACTGAAACACGAGGCCGCCGATCAGATCGACGAACGCCGATTTGAGCGCGTAATCGATGTCACCGGTCAGCGTGGCAGCAGGTCCGTCGTCGTAGATGATGGTGAGGGCCTGGTCCGTGACAACGATCGCCCCTGTGACTGGTTCGGTTGATGGAGCCGTCGTCGGGGTTGGGTTGCTTGGCGTGGCGCCGTTGCCAATGGTGGGCGAAGTCGTGGTCGTGTCCTCCGGCAGCGTCGACGCGGTAGGGAGCAACGCGCACGATGCCAGCAGCATGGTTAGGGCGAGTGGGCCTGCGAGTCGGGTCGTCATGGATGCAACGGTAGTTGGCCGCGGCCTCTAGGAAAGTCGAATCGCCTGGTCATAGGCTTCGATGTAGGTGCGAGCGGCGTTCTCCCAGGAAAAGTCCAGGGTCATGCCGCGTCGTTGCAGTGACGCCCAGGCGGGTCGGTCGGTCCGAAATAGCCGCATCGCCCTCCGGATGGCTTTGGCTAGTTCGATCGAATCGAACGAACGAAACCCGAATCCGGTCGCATGATCGGGGTCCTCGTCTACATCGATGACGGTGTCGGCGAGCCCTCCGGTCAGCCGCACCACCGGGACCGATCCGTAGCGCATGGCGTACATTTGACCGATCCCGCATGGCTCGAAACGTGACGGCATCAGGTAGCCGTCGGTCCCTCCGGCGATAAGGCGGTTCAGGCCCTCCGAGTATGGGCCATGCCAGACAGCCTGTGGGTGTCGAGCTGCCCATCCGTCAACGAGGCTGTCGAGTTCGCCGTTGCCAACCAGCAGGAGTCGAGCGCCGTAGGCGACCAGATCATCGAGATGTTCATCGAGAAGTCCGAGACCTTTCTGCTCGGACATGCGTCCGACGTTCCCGAAGATGACGCCGTCATCAATGCCTGCCATTTCGAGAAGCATCTCGCGATTGGCGAGACGGGCGTCCAAGTTGTCGGGCCCGAATACGGAAGCAAGGCCGTCGTCGGTTTCGGCGTTCCAGGCGATCGGGTCGATGCCGTTGACGATGCCAATAGTTGGTGTGTCGCGAGCGTTGAGGACGCCGTCGAGGCCGCCCGATACCGATGGATCCGCAAGGAGTTGCCTGGCGAATGTGAGGCTGACCGTTGTCACGACATCGGCCAGGGCCATTCCCGCTTTGAGGAAGTTCGCCCCCCCGTACCACTCGAGCGGACCGCCCGGCGTGGTCGAAGCTTCGTCAGTGCCGAGGAGCTCTCTAGTTTCGGCCAGGGGACCGATGATCGGGTAGGCAGCATTGTGAACCGTGAACACGGTCGGTTCATCCACCAGCAGCGCCACCGCTCCGGTGTGGGCGTCGTGTAGGTGGACGACATCAACGCCGTGGGCAAGAGCCGCCACCACCGCAGCGAATCTTCCGAAGCGTCTCCACTGATCGTCGTATCCGCTTCCCGGCATATCCCCGTAAATGCCTTCACGATCGAACGACTCGGGGTCGTCTACGAGCACGACCTCGACGTTGCCGTCCTGATGAAGATAAAAAGCATCGGCGTAGCTGGTACCGGCGTGTCTCATGCCGATGTCTTGGAGATGTCGATATCGGGGGATCACCACGCGTACCGAATGACCGGCCGCTGCGACGCCGTGGGCAATCCCGGAGACGGCTTCCCCCAATCCCCCGGTGCGGGCGAGAGGTGAGTATTCGGAAGCAGCAATGAGAACCCGCATGGCCCGCCTTCTCTCGGAGAGCCTAAAGCTAGCCTCGACCAGGGACTGTCGGATGTATGCGGTCGGTATCATCGCCCAATGAATCTTGGGACCCCGAATCCATCTGTTGCCGAACTCCGCGAAGCCACAGTCGAACTGCTGGCGGATCGGGCGGCGGACTATTCGCAAAGTCAGATCGACCGGTTCACTGCCCAGCGGGCGAGAGCCATGGACCTGCAGGCCGCTGATACCAAAGTTCCCACCATGATCTTTGTCTGTGTTCACAACGCCGGCCGCTCCCAAATGTCGGCAGGATTCGCCCGCCACCTGGCCGGCGATCGAGCGGTCGTTTTCAGTGGGGGCTCCAATCCTGGGCCGGTGATCAACCCGGTGGCCGTGGAAGCCATGGCCGAAGTCGGTATCGACATCTCAGACCAATTCCCGGTCCCATTTACCGATGAGATCGTCGAAGCTTGCGACGTCGTAGTCACGATGGGTTGCGGGGACGTCTGCCCGTTCTTTCCTGGGAAGCGGTACCTCGACTGGGATCTCGTTGACCCACACGGTCAAGACCTGCCTGCCGTACGGATAGTCCGCGACGAGATTCAGCGCTTGGTGACCGACTTGTTGTCCGACTTGGGCGTGCATTAGTGGCCGCTTGGCTCGACCCCCTGGCGGAGCCGTTCGAGGCGATCGGCGAAAGCGACCACTCTGTGATTCTCGTGCACGGCTTCGCCGGTTCAGCAGCTCACATGAGGCCGCTGGCCGATGGACTGGTTGCTAGCGGCCATTCGGTCGTGGTGCCATCATTGCCCGGTCACGGCACCGAGATGAGCGATCTGCTGAACGTGACACGGGCCATGTGGCAGGCCAGCGTTGACCATGCAATCTTGCGGGCCGAGGACCTGGCTGAGCAGATACACCTGGTCGGATTCGGCCTGGGGGCCATGTTGTGCATGCTCGCCGCAGATGAGCGGTTGGCGTCATTGAGTCTGATCAATCCTTTGACCTGGTTCGCAGACAAGGGGATATTTCTGGCTCCGGCCTTGTCCTATGTGAGCCGCAACCAGTATTGGCCAGAGTTTCGACCGGCCTTAGCCCCGGAGCTGCGGCGCTTCGACGTTGGTTATCGCGGCTATCCGACGAAGGTCATTAAGCAGGTCCTCCATGCTCGGGCCGCGGCATTTACGGCCGCCCAATGGATCGAGCATCCAACGCTGATCGTCCAATCACGCAAGGATGAATACATCGTCCCGGACGGCGCTTACGACCTTCGTGACCGACTGGTTCGTGCTCGGGTCGACATCCGCTGGTTGGAAAACAGTTCACACCTAGCGGTGGTCGGGAACGAACTCAATGAACTCATTGGCACGGTTAGCGGCCATATCGAGACGGCCTAGACTCTGGCGTCATGCCCATTGAGATTGATATTGCCCACGTCGCCAGACTCGCACGCATCGAGTTATCCGACCAGCAGTTGGCCGATTACCGCGCCCAACTGGGGGTAATTCTTGATCACGCTGCCCGGGTGCAGGAGCTTCCCACCGACGGTGTCGCGCCGACCTCACATCCGCTCGACATGGTGAACGCCTTCCGTGACGACGTGGTGAGTCCATCCCTTGATCGCGACGAGGTACTGTCTCAGGCGCCCGACGCCATAAACGGCTTCTTCCGGGTCCCGCCGTCGTTGGACAACGAATGACTGATCCTGCCGACTTCACACTCGTAGAGGCGGCGGCGGCGTTGCGGGCCGGTCAGCAAACATCCGTCGCCTTAACCGAGGCGGTACTGACCAGGGCCAGCTTGACTGAAGCCGCCGTTCACGCCTACTTGACCATCGATCGCTCAGGCGCACTGGCTGCTGCCGAAGCAGCAGACCGGCGTATTTCGAGCGGGCGAGCCGTCGGCCCATTGGATGGACTGCCGATTGCTCTCAAAGACAACATGATGACCAGGGGCCTTGAGACGACCGCGTCGTCCAAGATCCTGGCCGGGTACATCCCTCCATACGATGGGACGGTCGTTGCCCGATTGCGGGAAGCGGGAGCGGTATTTGTTGGGAAGACCAACCTCGACGAGTTTGCCATGGGGTCATCAACCGAAAACTCTGCTTTCGGTCCCACCCGCAATCCGTGGAATCTTGATACCGTTCCCGGCGGTTCGTCGGGCGGCTCTGCCGCAGCGGTTGCCGCCGGGTCGGCACTCGCTGGTCTCGGCTCCGACACCGGCGGGTCGATTCGACAGCCAGCTGCCCTATGCGGGCTGGTCGGCATGAAACCAACCTACGGTCTGGTGTCGCGCTACGGCCTCATCGCGTTTGCCAGCTCGCTCGATCAGATCGGGCCGCTGACGCACACGGTTGAAGACGCCGCGATTCTCTATGAAGCTATCGCCGGTCATGATCCTCTCGACGCAACCTCGTTCCCCGGTCCGGCTCCTTCTGGCACCGTCCGACTGGGGGCGGGCGTCAGTGGTCTGCGAGTAGGCATCGTCAACGAACTTTCCGGCCAGGGAATCGATGACGAAGTGATGGCGGCCTTTCGGACGACGGTTGAACGACTCGCCGCCGCCGGTGCTGAGATCGTGGAGCTTTCGCTCCCGTCCACGGCGACTGCTCTGTCGGCCTATTACCTCATCGCTCCAGCCGAGTGCTCGGCGAACCTGGCGCGTTTTGACGGCGTTCGGTACGGCCTGCGGATTGACGGTGGCACCGTCGACGAGATGATGTCGCGCACCAGGGCGGACGGGTTTGGACCCGAGGTGATCCGCCGGATTCTGCTCGGAACCTACGCTTTGTCAGCTGGCTACTACGACGCCTTCTATGGGCAGGCCCAACGAGTCCGCACACTCATCATCCAGGAATTCGCCGCGGCCTACGAGCAGGTTGATGTGCTGGTCTCGCCCACCGCTCCGGCTCCGGCCTTTGAATTAGGTGCAAAAACCCAGGATCCATTGTCGATGTATATGCAGGACATCTGCACGATCCCCTCAAACCTCTCAGGGCATCCGGCCATGTCGGTCCCCGTCGGGTTGTCGACCACCGGCTTGCCGATCGGATTCCAGGTCATGGCCCCAGCGCTGGGCGAGACGGTCATGTTCCAGGTTGCGGCCGCCATCGAGGAGCTGTCTGACGACATCGGCCGCCCGGTTCTCGAAGTGGTGGCGTCATGAAATGGGAACCGGTAATCGGCATCGAGGTGCACGTCGAGCTAGAGACGCAGTCCAAGATGTTCTGTGGATGTGCGGTCGATTTCGAAGCCGAACCGAACACAAATGTCTGTCCGGTCTGCCTGGGCTTGCCTGGAGCGCTGCCGGTTCCGAACCGAACGGCGATCGAATGGATTACGAAGATCGGTTTGGCATTCAACTGTTCGATTTCCGAACGGTCCCAGTTTCACCGGAAGAACTACTTCTATTCGGATCAACCGAAGAACTATCAGATATCACAGTTCGACGTCCCTGTCTGCCACGACGGCTGGATCGATGTCACGGTTGACGGTGAGACGAGTCGAATCCGAGTCAATCGTGCCCACATGGAAGAGGACACCGGCAAGTCGATCCATGTCGGCGAGAGCGGCCGGATTCATTCGGCCACCGAGACACTGCTCAACTTCAACCGGGCTGGCGTTCCACTCGTCGAGATCGTTTCCGAAGCCGATATTCGGTCCGCAGCTCAGGCTCGCGCCTATGCGCAGGACTTGCGTACCGTGGTTGCTGCGCTCGGCGTCTCGGATGCCAAGCTCGAAGAAGGCTCCATCAGATTTGACGCGAATGTGTCGATTCGTCCGGTTGGAACCGAGCCCTTCGGTACCAAGGTTGAAGTCAAGAACATGAACTCGTTTCGTTCGCTGGAACGGGCGGTCGACTACGAGATTCTTCGGCAGGCCGACGTTCTTGACCAGGGGGGCACGGTTGATCAGGAGACCCGCCATTGGGACGAAGGCGAAGGTGTAACGCATTCCATGCGTTCGAAAGAAGGCAGCTCCGACTATCGCTATTTTCCCGAACCGGACCTACTCCCGATTGAAGTGACCGAGGAGTGGCGCAACGAAATAGCTGCGACGTTGCCGGAGTTGCCATCCGCCAGAGCGGCGCGTTATGTCGGTCTTGGGGTCGACGCTGACTCAGCCACATCTCTGGCTGGATCAGAGCCTCTCATGGTTATGTTCGAGTCTTCATTGGCGGCAGGTGCTCCCGCCCAGGTCGCCGCGAACTGGCTCACGGGTGAGGTAACTGCCTGGTCGCGCCGCGAATCGACCGACATCACTGACTCGGCACTGACGGGCCAACATGTGGCCCAGCTAGCCGCCATGGTTGAGGCGAATTCGCTGTCGTCTACCGCTGCCAAAGAAGTTCTCGGCCATGTGCTGGCCGGCGAAGGCGATCCCGCCGATGTCGCGGCAGCTCACGATTTGATCCAGATCAGCGACTCGGGGGCGCTCGAATCAGCGGTCGACCAGGTGATTGGCGAGAACGAAGATCAATTCGCGCGTCTGGCCGGTGGAGAAGACAAGCTCATTGGCTTCTTTGTCGGGCAAGTGATGCGGGTGACCGGCGGAAAGGCCGACCCGCGAGCCGTCACGGATATCATCCGATCCCGGATCGGATAGATGCCAGTCGTTTTTGACTGTGACGGGGTCCTTGTCGACTCCGAGTCACTTGCCTGGACGGCTATCTCGGCTGCGATGCAGCACTTTGGGGTAACTGTGACTGAAACTGATCGAGGAAACCTCGTCGGGCACCCTTTCGAATATGAATATGAGTACTTTTCGAGGACGTCCGACTTGCCACCTATTGAGGCTGTTGGCGCGGCCATTTCCGACGAGATGTTCGCCCTGTTCGAGCGCCACCTGGAGGCGTTTGAGGACGCCAAAGATACGCTGGAGGTACTCGCGCGACGGGGGCTGGCGTTGGCAGTCGCTTCGACCTCCGCCCGCGACCGGCTTGATGTCTCGTTGCGATCGACTGGCCTCGCCGACTTCTTCTCGGTTTCGGTTGCCGGCGATGAGGTCGCCGCCGTGAAGCCGGCCCCGGACTTGTTTCTCCGTGCGGCCGAATTGCTTGGCGTGGCGCCGGAAATCTGCACCGCCGTTGAGGATTCACCGGTCGGCATCGCGGCGGCGAAGGCTGCCGGGATGCGGGTCGTGGCGGTTGACCGGGGGGATTTTGACCCCGAAGAGCTGTCTGAGGCGGACGTGCTCGTGCCGCGGTTGACGCCTGCACTGTTCCACGGAAGCTAACCTGCGCTGATGGAAACTTGGCTACCTCTTGTACTCGGCGTTGGCGCTACCGGTCTGGTGATCTTCTGGGTCGTGAAGAAAGTGTTCAAGCTGGCGATTTATGCGGCGATCGTGGCTGCGGCCGCTTGGTTCTGGTTCAGCACCTGACCATTGGAGTTCCTGGCCGGCCTTCTTTCGGACGCAGTTAGGGAGCTGTTCGGATTCGGGGACGAACTCCGCCGGATCCTTTTCCTTACGCTGGTCGTCGCCGGGACCGCCACGGTTATCGGCGTTCTGGTTGGTGTGCCCTTGGGGGCCTGGCTTGCGCTGACCCGTCACCGGCTGCGGAATGTTGTCGATGTGCTCGTGAACGCCGGCATGGGGATCCCGCCGGTTCTCGCCGGGTTACTCATCCTGATTCTTCTTTGGAACGACGGTCCACTCGGGTCGCTTGAACTGTTGTTCACTCCAACCGCGATGATCGGTGCTCAGGCCCTTCTGGCCATTCCGATCGCAGCCGGGATCACGGCCGGCGCCATCAGGGGCCTTGGCCCGGCTGCCAACGAACAACTACTGGCGTTGCGGCTTTCAGGTACCAAGGCCAGGTTCGTTGCTGGCCGAGAGGCCCTTCCTGGCGTGATCGCTGCGGTAGCAGCAGCGTTCGGCAGAGTGGTGTCCGAAGTGGGTGCAGTCCTTATCGTTGGCGGCAACATTGAGGGCGAGACGCAGGTCCTCACAACGGCCATCGTCCAGCAGGCACGCCAGGCTCACTTCGACTCGGCTTTGGCTCTGGGAATGGTGCTGCTGCTCATCGTTCTCCTGGTAAATATCGCCCTTGGGCGACTGAGGGCGATGTGAAACTCAGATACCCGGACGACGGTTCGCAGCTCGACTGCGAGCTAGACATTCCCGACGGCACCAGGACCGTCGTCTTCGGACCGAATGGCGCTGGAAAATCGACCCTGCTGCGGTTGTTGGCCGGCACCATCGGCGACTCGCCACTCGATGCGACTTACCTACCCCAGAGCACCTATCACTTTCGGGGGACGGCCGGATGGAACCTGGGCCTGGGACTGTCGGCTGAGCAGGCCGCCAGGGCTCGCCAACTCGCCGATCGTCTCGGTGTTGGGCATTTGCTCGACGCCAAAGCTGTCTCGGGCGGTGAACGGCAACGTTTGGCTCTCGCTCGTACGCTCGCTCGCCCCGAGCCCTGGGTACTGCTCGATGAGCCGCTGGCAGCCTTGGACGCACAGGATCGGATGAAAGTGGCCCGGGTCATCGTCGATGCCATCGGAGACCGCGGCGCCGTGATCGTCACCCATGACCAGGAAGCCGCGGCTGTTCTGGGAGATCATATGGTGGTGCTGATTGACGGACAGGTGCATCAGTCAGGTGCGGTCCACGATGTGTTTGCCCAGCCTGCCGACGGAGCAGTGGCTGCCGCAGTTGGTCTGGGCAACGTGCTCGACGGGACGGTGCGGGTCACCGAAGGGCCTCTTTGTTCGGTGCAAGCCGATGGAGCGACCATCTGGGGAGTGGGGGACCATGAGCTTGGGGAGACGGTGCGGGTGATGTTCGGAGCCGAGACGGTGACCATGTACGCCGGAACCCCTCCGTCGGTCGGTTCGGCTCGAAACAGTTTCATTGGAATTGTGACCGACGTACGCCCGATCGGGCGGTTCTACGAAGTGATTCTCGATGCAGGGATCCCGATCGTTGCGATGCTCACCCCCGGTTCCCTTGAAGCGCTCGGACTGGAGGAAGGGGTTCCGGCCACGGCCGTGGTGAAGGCGACTGCGGTCCGCGTGGTTCCCTCATGACTTCGACATGATCCGGTCGGCGAGGGATCTTCGCGCCATGAAACTGATTGTGGTGTTGGCACTCATTGGACTGTCGGCGTGCGGTCGAGCGCCCGAACGGGTGATTGTTGGGGCAGGCACGACGCTCGTCGATAGCGGGTTCATCGAGGCGCTGGCGGCTGACTTTGAGTCGACCCATCCCGGCATCCAGCTGAGCGTTCTTGGCGAGTCAAGCGCTCAAATCTTCAATCTCGGGATATCCGGCGCGGTTGAGGTTCTGCTTACGCACGCCCCGGCCCAGGAAGCGGTCTTTCTCGCCGAACAAGATCCGCAGCTCTCTGAGATCGTCGTTTCCAGCGAGTTCTTGCTGGTCGGACCCCCGGACCTGGCACCGATGCTCGACGGGTTATCAACCGTCGATGCCTTTGCCCGCATCTTTGACAACGGGTACCGGTTCGTGTCACGTGGCGACGGGTCCGGCACCCACGAAACGGAACTCAAGCAGTGGCAGGACGGCGTAGCGCCAGCGGCCACCTGGTACATCACCACAGGCCAGAGTATGGGCCTCACCCTCCAGGTAGCCGACCAGCGCGATGCGTTCACGCTCACTGAAGCCGGAGCGTTCCTTGGCTCGGAGAATCTGGGCAACCTGGTCCCGGTGGAGTTGCTTGACCCGCCGGGCAACCCCTATCGGATAACCGTGACGGCCAACGCTCCTGGTGGTGCGCTCGAATTCGCCGAATGGATGCTGAGCGGGGCAGGGCGCGACGCCATTAACCGGGTCAACCAGGTGCTCTTCGGCGCGATCGTCTACGCCCCAACTCAGGAGGTGGCTAGGGAATAATGAGAATCGGGCATGGTGAGTAATGGGCCAGACGATCGGCGACTGATCCCATAACGAACCGCTCGATGATTCCGGCTCCGCGTCTGCCAATGACGAGCAGGTCAGCCTCAATGTCTTCGCAGTACTTCACGATGGTGCCCGAAGGTTCCCCGATTTCGAGGGCAGTCGTTATGTCAAGGCCCGTTTGATCGAGTTTGGACATGGTTGCTTCGAGAATCGACTGCCGGGCGTCGACTACCGCTTCGGACATGGCTCGTGGTGGGGGTGGCGCTCCCTCAATGCCCCACCAGCCCTCGGGTGGACGGACCACGGTCACGACGTGGAGTTTGGACTCGCACTCTCGTGCCAGGCTGGCCGCAAACTGGGCTGCTGCGATTGACCGCTCAGATCCGTCGGTCGCTGCAACGATCATCTTCCATGCCATGTCATACCTCCAACCCTGAATCTACACGTCAGTTGGAGTCGGAGACCCGGGACCGCCCCGGTTTTGTGTTTGATCTGTGTGCAGAGGACAATTGCGTATGGACAAGCCAAAAGTAGTCGTCGCCGAAGTCATCGCCCATGCCGGTATCGAAGCCCTGGAGCGCACCTGTTCTGTCGACGACGCTTCCGCAGTGGATCGGCCGGAACTGTTGCGGAGACTCCATGATGCCCAGGGTCTCGTGGTGCGGTCCGCCACCATGGTGGACGCTGAACTGCTCGCATCCGCGCCTGCGCTCAAAGTCGTAGGCCGCGCTGGCGTCGGAGTCGACAACATTGACCTCAAGGCGGCGACCGAGGCGGGGGTGCTCGTCGTGAATGCACCTACCGCCAACACGATCTCCGCAGCCGAGCACGCCATGGCGCTGCTCCTTTCCCAGGCGCGCAACATCCACCGGGCCGATGCCGTGCTTAGATCTGGGGTTTGGGATCGGTCCAGTTTTCAAGGCGTAGAACTTCACGGGAAGACACTGGGCATCCTCGGTCTTGGCAGGATCGGGTCGCTGGTTGCCGAACGGGCTAGAGCGTTCGGCATGGACCTCATTGGATACGATCCGTTCATTTCGCCCGAGATCGCCAACCGCATGGGCGTCCGGGTCGTTGAGGATGTATTCGATTTGTATGCCGTCGCCGACTTCATAACGGTTCATCTTCCCAAGACGCGCGAGACAGACCGCATGCTCAACGCCGACGCCTTCGCCTCGATGAAACCCGGAGTGCGGATCGTCAACGCCTCCCGCGGTGGGATTGTGGTGGAGGCGGACCTCGCTGAAGCGGTTCGTAACGGCATCGTCGCTGGAGCCGGCCTTGACGTTTTCGAGGTCGAGCCCTTGACCAGCAGTCCCCTGTTCGATCTCCCGCAGGTTGTGCTCACTCCCCACCTCGGTGCGTCCACTGTGGAGGCGCAGGACAAGGCCGGCACGGACGTGGCGACGGCGGTCGCCAATGCTTTGGCCGGAGAATTGGTCTTGACGGCAGTCAACGTCGATTTGGGTCGGGAGGTATCCCCTGAAGTCCGGGCATACTTGCCGCTGGTGGAAAACCTGGCGAGGGTGTTCGTTGGCATAGCTAAGGGATTGCCGCCCATCGTCACACTGCGATTGGAAGGACGGATCGCTGAGCATCCGGCTACACCGCTGCGGCTGGCCGCTCTCAAAGGTGCTTTGGCCGAAGCCACGACCGACACGATTTCGTTCGTGAACGCCGCCACGATTGCAGAAGAGCGCGGTATTCGAGTGGTTGAGGAGAAGGCGCCGGACGCTGAGGACTACCTATCGCTCGTTCAACTCTCCGGCACCTTCAACCGGCAACCGGTTTCGGTATCCGGCACGATCACCCGCAAAGGACACGTTCTGGTCGAAGTACAGGGCCTCGAGTTGGAGCTTCCCCTTCATCAGAACCTGCTCATGGTGCGCAACGAAGACTCGCCAGGGGTCATTGGAAGGGTCGGTACCTTCCTTGGTGATCTCAATATCAACATCTCTGACATGGTGGTCGGCCGAATGCCAGGAACCGGCGAAGCCGCCATGATGGGTGTCGCCACCGATTCGGTGCTGACCGATGGTCAGATTGAGGCACTCCGCAAGCTGGATGGCATTATCACGGCCCGGTTCGTCCGCCTGCCGGACGCCTAGGCAAGAACGAATAGCTGGACTGCCCACCCGGCAGCCAAAGCCCACAAACCAGCGACGAGGTCGTCGGCAGTGATGCCGAGCGCACCGTAGAGTCGCTCAGCGGCTGCGACGCCGGGAAACTTCTTGGTGATGTCCGCTACCCGAAAGACCACGAACGCCACCAAGGTTGCCGGGAGACCAAGCCCGATCGAGGCGACAAACATGCCGGCGGCCTCGTCGGCGACGATCCAACCGGGGTCCGCACCATCGGCAGCGAAGGGGACCGCTGACCACAGCGACAGCCCGGTAGCTACGAGGGCGGCGACGACCTGCCATGGCCATCCAAACGGGGCGATGAGGAGCGTCATGCCCAGTGCGACGGCGGCGCCGATAGTTCCGGAGCCTGAATGGTTACCCCGCAGCTTGTGGAGTATCAGGCCTGATCCGAACCACGAAGCAATCGTACGGTGCATCGGGGCAGGCTACAGTTTCGGCAGATTGGGAGGATCATTTGCAGCTTGAAGACCTGAATGGATATGTAACTCTCGCCGGGACGTCCATCGCCAAAGATGGCCGAATTGCCTTCGGTTCACGGCGTATGAATCTCGAAGACGACCGCTATGACGCGCATATATGGGTGGCGGATGGGCAAGTCGTTCGCAAACTCACCGCAGGACCGACCGACCTGACCCCCCAGTTCAGTCCCGACGGCACCAAGGTGGCGTTCTTGCGCAAGGGCTCCGAGCCGACCGACAAACCACAGCTGGCTGTCATAGAAGTAGCCGGCGGTGAAGCTGAGGTGCTCACCGATTTCTCGATGGGGGCGCGTACGTTCGATTGGTCGCCAGATAGTGCCCGGCTGGTTGTATCAGCCATGGAGTACGCGGCGGAATGGGCCGACCTCGAATCGGACGAGCGGAAGCGAAAACCAGTCCGGGTGACGCGCCTGCCGATGCGCTTCGATACGATCGGACAGTTTCACAATACTGTCAACACGACCTGGATTATCGGTGTCGACGGCCAGGAGAAGACGAAGTTGTCGGACGACGAATCTTTCCGCGAGGTGGGAGCGATCATCTCACCGGATGGCAGCAG